>CAZIUU010000016.1:0-29806 GCA_964542815.1 uncultured Methanosarcinales archaeon
GTATGAAAGCATTATATTGGTGCTGAAAGAGGGGATTAAGAACAAAGGGACATCAGTTGATGATTACATTCATCTGGAAGGAATTGGCGAAAATCAAAAGTATCTTACCGTTTATCGGAAGGATAAATGCCCTAAAGGGCATATGATTAAAAAAGAAGCGATGGGGGGAAGAGGGACATCATATTGCCCGATGTGCCAGAAGTAAAGAGAAAGTGATTAACATTTAATTTCAGAAAGAGGTGGGAATATGTCAATACGCGATTGGTGGAATAAATTAAAGAAAGAGACTAAAGAGAAAGCAGAGAAAAAAGATGAAGCTAGAGGTGAAGAGGGGAAGGAGACGGAAGAATCTTCAAAATATCCTAATCGTTTTGTTAAGTTTTATCATCTGAATAAAGAAAAGCTGAATAAAGAGCGGCGCGGAAGTTATTCTACTCGAAGAAAGGATGGAATTTGCGTGCGATGCAAGCGCAAAGTTGTTCCTGGAATTGTGTTCTGCGAATATCACCAGGAAAAACAAAAAGAGTACAATAAAAAAGCCAGAAGCGAGTAAAAGTCTATCATTTAATATTTGTAAAATTTTTGAACCTGAACACTTCTCCTGCGCTTACCGCAAACACTTCAAACTTAGAAATATCGGTTAAGAATGGGCTTAATAATTTCTCTGTGGTAACATCTGTCCCTTCCAGAAGCGGATTGAAGCTGGGCATTACAATTAATTCCTTCTGTTTCCAAGTTCCTTTCAAGAAGCATTTAAATTTTTCTACTTTGCTCTTTTCGCGGATACAAATAGCAGGGTGCTCGTGACCGATGATGATGGTTTTAGCAGTAGTTTTGATTAAATTATTCCCATGAGTTATTAATATGTCTTTTACATAGTATTCTGAAACAACTTTAATACTCTTTTTCTCTGCGATTGGCCTTAAAATTACATCATGATTTCCACGAATTAAAATCAATTCTTGGCAATGCTGCTGCAGGAAATCGATTAGGCCAAGTACTTCTTTCCATTCCTGCTGGAGAACTTTTCCGAATTCGTGCTTTAAGTCGCCATTGATAATTATAATGGCGGGGTTTATGGTTTGGAATATTTTTTGTAGCTCTTCTTTGATTAATTTAGCTTGTGCTTTGGGCAATAATACCCCTTTCTGGTGTAGATATTCCTCATAACCAAGATGAAGGTCGCTGATGATCAGAACCTTTTCTTTTTTCAGCCAAAGAGCCAAGTTGATTATCTCTATTCCATTGCTAATTTCCATGCACTAGAAATAATCCAGAAATCTTTATAAATTAACTGCTTCTCAAGCTGTAAGAACAATAATAAAATCCAAAAACATCCCTTTCAAATGCCCCTGTAGCTTAGCCTGGTTCACGCGGCCAATTACGATTTGGCGTTCGTGGTGCACACTCGGAAACTATGTTTCCTCGGTAGCACAGTTAACTTAATATATATCACATAACTCAAAAACATCACTTTCAAATGCCCCTGTAGCTTAGCCTGGTTCGAGCGGATGGCTGTTAACCATCAGGTCACCAGTTCAAATCTGGTCGGGGGCGCTTTTCTTTTCCGAAGTTTGGGGTTGATAATGGGGAAGCTATTTGCATAAGAATCTATTCAAGAGCCTGATTAATTAATAAGAGGGATTGAGCGAAGCGAATATCCCTCGGACATACGTTCGCATAGCGTAACTTGCGTGAGAATCTGGTCGGGGGCGTATTTTTCTTTAAGAAAGTTAGGAAATTTTATAAAGTATATCTTATTTTTATAATAAAACATGACTTTAGCAATAGAAGGCATCTGGAAAGGCGGAAAAATTGTCCCTTTGGAAGACGTTGAACTAGGAGAAAATACAAAAGTAATGATAAACCTCCCCGAAAATAAGAGTAAGAACTCTCTGCTTAAACTAGCTGGAGTATGGAAAAACGATGATGCAACTTATAATATTTTCAAGAGGGTATATGAAAATCGACCCGCTTTCAAGTTACAAAGATGAGTTATTGTCTAGATACTGATACTGTAATTGAATTCTTTCATGGAAACGAGAATGTAATTAATAAAATTAAAGAGAAAATAACCAATAATTAACCACTTTCAATTACACCTATAACCCTCTGTGAGTTGTATCGAGGAGTGTATCTTTCCCAACAGCAAAAAAAAGAATCAAGATTAATTGAGGGATTGTTAGGAGCTTGTTTTGTGTCAGAATTTGCAGTAGAAGCCACCCGTATTTTTGGTGCAATCTCGGCCGACTTAGTTAAAAATGGAAAAAAAATTGACGATGCTGACTTATTAATTGCTAGTATAGTTCTTGCCAATAAAGGTGTTCTCGTGACTAACAATATCAAGCATTTTTCTAGAATTTCTGGATTGAAGCTAGAATCTTGGGGTTAGTTATTCTCAACCAAATTATCTCAACCCAACTCCATATATCTCCTCAGCTGTTCTCTCCATCCATCTTACATCAGCACAATTTTTAAACATCAATTCTCCGTGCGAATGGACAACTATTTCAATGCCATCAATTTTAACCACCAGTAGAATCGGTGTTTCCAATATTGCACCATACTTCGCTTTAATCTTAATTAAATCCAGCTTGCCTTTCTGCTGTAATTTAGCTGAATATGCTGCTTTGGTTTTGCACTTTCCTAATGAGAATTTGATTGTCATCTATCTTCCCTAATTCCCATAAATATTTAAACCCATCGCTCACTTTGTATTGGTCATGGCAGGCATCACCGAATATCTTACCGAAGGAAGCAGAATCTTCTTTACCGGAGTTAAATCTAAATTCAAGCCTAAAGAGTATGTGGGAGATGCCAACCAGATATGCAAGCAGATAGTCAAAGAATGCTGGAATGGAACCTTCTTTCAGACTTCTACTACTAATTTCCCCCAATTCTGGTGCCGGGATTTTGGCTGGTGCACCCAGTCGCTGATAAAGCTAGGCTACGAACATGAAGTGCGGCAAACGTTAAAGTATGCTCTTAATCGATTTCAAGATGCCGGAAAAATTACCACTACAATTACGCCAGCTGGAAAACCATACGATTTCCCTACTTTTGCCATAGATTCCATTCCCTGGCTGATTCACAGCATCAAAGTGTCTAAGTTTTATTATGGAAATTATAGAGAGTTCCTCAACCAGCAGATTCAGAAGCTGTTTGACACTGCCGTTTCATTAAAAACAGGTTTGGTAAAGTCGGAATTACACGTCTCTTCCATGAAAGACTTTGCGATACGTAAAAGCTCCTGCTATGATAATTGTATGTTAGCAATGCTGGCAAAAGACTTGGGAAAGATGAGCGGACTGATAAATCCGTTTAAAGAGTACGATTATGAGGAATTATTGCTTAAACATTATTGGAATTATGAGCAGGGATATTTTTATGACGATTCGACTAAGCAGGATTATGTGGCTGGAGATGCTAATTTATTTCCGTTTGCGTTGGGAATTATTAATGATGCCGATAAACTGCATTCAGCGTTGGAAGCAATTCAAGCTGCTGGACTGGATGCCCCTTTGCCTTTGAAATATACATCCGGCAGAAGCAAAGTAAACTTTATCATGCAAGAAGTGTTCTTGCGAGATTATGAATCTAACACTGTATGGACGCACATGGGGCCGCTATTTGTTAAGCTGGTTAAGTCTGCTAACAAATGGCAGGGAGAGATTTATCAGAAGAAGTATACCGAGATGATAGAAAAGTTAATGTGTTATCCCGAGGTTCTCACGGTGCAGGGTGAAGGCGAGGAAATGGAAGTGAAGCTGTTTAAGACGCCGTTTTATACTGCTGATAGAGGGATGCTGTGGGCAGCTAATTATTTGACGTTGTGAATTTAGAGGATATCAAAGTTTTAATTAATCCTACTCCACCAGTGTCAATGCTAACATTAATCCAATTCCTACTACCATCGCCAAAAAGTGTATCAAAGATATTCTCCAGAATGTTTCTTTAGAATGGCATTCTTTATGCAGTTCTGGGATTAAATCCGTTCCGGCAATGTAGATGAACCCACCGGCAGCGAAAGGCAGGATTATAGCCACAAATGATTCTGAACTCGTTCCTAACATTAGTCCTACTACTGCTCCCACCACTGCAATTAAAGCAGAGAAGAAATTAAACATTAATGCTTTTCCTTTAGACCATCCGGAATATAATAATACTCCAAAGTCGCCGATTTCCTGCGGAATTTCATGCAATACTACTGCAATCGTAGCCGCAATCCCTGCAGGTACGCTGGCGAGATAACTTACTGCAATAATTATTCCATCAATAAAATTATGCACTCCATCTCCAACTAGATTCATTAACGCCAGATGATGCTGATGAGAATCAGTAGTAGAATAATGACAATGCCTCCAGTGAATGAATTTCTCTACCGCAAAAAAAAGTAATATCCCTCCGATAATAGATAATGGAATTGATACTGGAAATCCACCCTGTTTTTCCACTATTTCCGGAAGCAGATGGAAGAACGCTCCCCCTAACAACGAACCGGCAGACAAGCTGACTAACAGAGTTAAGATGCGGTCAAGCTTTCCACCGCTGAAAAAAAGTGATACTGCTCCGATAAGCGATACTAATGATATTAATATTACGCTGGCAAGTGTATATAATACGGATTGAAGCATTTTTAAGAATATTATTCGCTACGATTTATATACTTATCTTCTCGGAATTCCAATATCTACCACTTTAACTTTATCCTGAAACTTCTCCAATCCAGTTTTGATATCATGAAAAGTCACAATAAAATCACATTCACTCATCTTGCCCATTATTTCACCGGTGTCTGCATTCAATCCTGAAGGTAAATCTACCGCTACTTTTATTCCTGGAACAGAATTGAATAAGTCAATGGCAGAAGCAATCGGCTCACGCACTATTCCTTTAACTCCGATTCCCAACATCGCATCAATCAACAGCAGTTGGTGGTGGGGCTGGAAATGAAATTTACTTAATTCTTCTTTAGTTAAGATGAACAAAACATTAACCTGCTTTTTGAGCTTTTCATAGTTATCTCTTGATTCGTCGCTTAGGCTATCTTTTGGACCTAATAACAACACTACTACAGGAAAATGTTTCTCGTGAAAATATCTAGCCACAACTAAGCCATCTCCACCATTATTACCGGTTCCGCAGAATACTACTACACGCTGGTTGGTCAACTCATACTTTTCTCGGATAGCGCGAAATACCCCTCTTCCCGCATTTTCCATGAGTTCAGCGAGAGAGATATCTTTAGACAAAGCATATTCTTCCAGTTCTCGCATCTGTTGAGAGGTTATCATGTTTTGCAGGTTTAAACGATAATTATCTTTAACATAAGAACTATATTACAAAATTTTATAAACTTTGTTGCGTTTTAACCCAATTATGTCGCCACAACCAAGAAATAAAATTAGATACAAACTGGATATGAAGTATACGCTGAAAGTACTATGGGGTTTTGTGAGAAAGTATAAAGTTGCATTGTATACACTAATTGGGATTATCATCATAGGAGAAACGGTTCATTTTGCAGATAAATTACTGTTTAAGTATATTGTAGATAAAGCCATGTTGTTTTCAGAAGGAAGCATCTCTGGAGATTCATTTATGTGGGTTATCATAGCTGCGGTTATAGCATTAATGGGAATTAAGTTAGTCGATGCAATATTATGGTTTTTAAGGCTCAGAAAAATAAATTATCTTGAAGCGCATATTATGAGCGATATTGAACAGAAATCATTTTGGCATGTAATTAATTTGTCTTATCGCTTTCATGTAAATAAACGTACCGGCTCATTAATCTCGCAATTTACCCGAGGGGTGCATCAAGTCGAGCCTTTTGCAGATTCGGTTTTGTTTAATTTTATACCAGTATTGATGCAGCTGATAATTTCAGTAGGAGTAATAGTCTATTTTGATTTTGCCACTTCAATGGCGTTGTTATTAATGTGCGCCGCTTTTATGCTGGCAGGAGCCATTGTTACACATTTACAGAAAGAGCCGCAAGAAGAAGTGAATAATAATGACGATAACTTAAAGCACAATTTAAGTGATGTATTTCTAAATATTGAAACGGTGAAGTACTTTGCTAAAGAAAGATTAACGTTTAATTATTTTTCTAAGCTGTCTTCGCATCTGAAAAATTCACGCCAAAGATATTGGAATATTTTCTCTTGGGCCAGTGTAACTGAGATAATCATCATCGGAATCGGAATGGGAGCAATAATTTACTTCAGTTTTAGCGGGTTTAAAGAAGGCCGGCTGGGTTTAGGGACGGTAACGTTGATGTATACTGCTACGTTAAGCATGATCCCGATGTTGTATAATTTGATGCATGGATATCGAAATTTGGTGAGAAGCAGTGTCGATGTAAGTGATTTGTTTAATTTATATAAAGAGAGTAACGAAGTTAAAGATGCTGAGAAAGCTACTGAATTAAAAGTTACCAAAGGAGGAATTATTTTTGACCAAGTATCATTCGCGTATCCTAAAGAATGGAAGAAACCTAAGCATAGCGAAGAGTCGTTATTACATGAGTTTAGTTTAGATGTTAAGCCGAATACTAAAGTTGCTTTAGTCGGCCCTTCCGGTAGCGGAAAGACTACTGTAGTTAAGCTATTGTACCGTTTGTTTGAAGTTAGTTCCGGAAATATTTACATTGATGGGCATGATGTTAACGAAGTTACACAAAGGTCGCTTAGAGAAAGTATGAGTATTGTTCCTCAAGAACCGATATTGTTTAACAATTCCATCTATTTTAATGTAGCTTATGCTAATCCTCATGCCGGCCGGAAAGAAGTAATGGAAGCTATCAGGATGGCTCATCTGGACCGATTAGTAGACCGATTGCCTCAGAAAGAGCAGACCCAAATTGGTGAAAGAGGAGTTAAGTTGTCCGGTGGAGAGAAACAGAGAGTGTCTATTGCTCGGGCATTATTAGCAGATAAGAAGATATTAGTATTAGATGAAGCTACTTCTGCTTTAGATTCAGAAACCGAAAAAGAAATTCAGAACGAGCTGGAGATGCTGAAGCAAGGTCGTACTACGATAATGATTGCGCATCGTTTGTCTACCATAATGAATGCAGATAAGATAGTGGTATTAGATCAAGGCAAAATTGTGGAGCAGGGAACACATGAACAGCTGTTGAAGAAGCCGAAAGGATTGTATAAACGGCTGTGGGGATTGCAGCAGGGTGGGGAGTGAGAAGGAAAGAGTGGAAAACTCTGTATGTGTAGAGCATAATTAGATTTAAAAAAAATCAGTGCATTTTATATACTTAAACTTAATCTCGTCTGTTATGACCGTGATAGAAGTAACTAATCTGAAAAAGGAGTTTAAAGCTAAGCAGAAAGAGCCCGGTGTTAAAGGCGCAGTTAAAGCGATGTTTTTTCCTAAGTATAAACAGATTAATGCAGTTAATAATATTTCTTTTACGGTAAAGAAAGGGGAAATGGTAGGATTTATCGGACCCAATGGTGCTGGAAAATCTACCACAATTAAGATGATGTCCGGAATATTATTTCCTACTTCCGGAAAGATTAAAGTACTAGGATTTAATCCGCAGGAAGAACGTAAGAAATTAGCATTTAAGATTGGAACAGTATTCGGACAAAAGCCGCAGTTATGGTATCATCTTCCTGCGATAGACACGTTCAATTTGTTTTCCAAGATTTACGAAATAGATGAAAATGTATATCAGCAAAGGCTTAAACGATTAGTCAAGATGTTTGGAATAAAAGAGTTTCTTAACCAGCCGGTGCGTAAACTATCCTTAGGACAGAGAATGCGCTGTGAATTAGTTGCTTCCTTGCTGCACAATCCTCAAGTACTATTTTTAGACGAACCTAGCATCGGTTTGGATATTATTGCCAAGAAAAGAATTCGAGAATTAATACGCCAGCTTAATGAAGAAGAAGGCGTGACTGTAATTCTAACTTCTCATGATATGGATGATGTTGAGCAAGTATGTAACAGATTAGTTATCATTAATCACGGAAAAATTGTTTATGACGGCTCAACTAAGCACATCCGAGAAAAATATCTACGCAAGAAAGTGATTAAGATATTATTGCCTCAAAAGATTAAATTTGACTTTATCGCAAAAGGAGTTAAAGTTATTCCGCATGGAGAATATAGATATGACTTAGAAGTTGACACTTCAGTACATTCCATCAACAAATTGGTGCAGGAGGTCATCTCTAAGTATAAAGTAGAAGATTTGTCTATTCTCGACCCTCCGATTGAAGAGATAATTGAGCAGATCTATCTCGGTGAAGTTAAATGAGTGAAATTAAATGGGCTTAGCTAAGTATTGGGAAGCAAGTAAGATTGGATTATTCAACAGTTTTGTGTACTCTTTTGACTTTT
Organism: uncultured Methanosarcinales archaeon; assembly: GCA_964542815.1. Taxonomy (GTDB): domain Archaea; phylum Nanobdellota; class Nanobdellia; order Woesearchaeales; family GW2011-AR9; genus JACRPH01. Next base: position 8,365 of record CAZIUU010000016.1, read on the forward strand.
TTACCGGAGCGATATTCATCGGATTGATTATTTTCATCTTTATCAATCTGTGGAGAGTGATTTATGGGAGTTCTGATTTAATTGAAGGGTTCACTCTGGGGATGATGGTGTGGTATTTAGTGTTAACTGAAGCAATTACGTTCAGTCCAGGAAGAATTACCGAAGAGATTGGCAATGAAATTCAATCTGGAAATATTGCTCAAAGCCTGAACAAGCCTTATAATTATTTATTGTTTAGATTCGCTTCGAATATCGGGCGGACGATACTGAGGTTTACACTTACATTTGGAATTAGCGCGATAATTGCAGTGTTATGTATCGGCGTGCCTTCATGGATTAAAGTGTCTACGCTGCCTTTTATTGCTGTGTCTGTATTTTTGGCGCTGGTTCTTAACTTTTGCATCATGGCGGCAGTAGGCATAACTGCATTCTGGCTGGAAGATTCCCGTTCATTAAATTATATGTATTCTAAATTTGTTTTTGTACTAGGAGGAATGCTGGTTCCGTTGGAAATTTTTCCTTCTTGGCTGGAAACTATTAGCCGGAACCTGCCGTTCAGTTACGTGGCATATTACCCTGCAAAATTATGGGTTAAGTTCAGTTGGAGTGATATCCTGAGTGTGTATGCGATGCAATTGTTGTGGATTGCAGTATTTATCATATTTGCGGCAGTGTTATATAATGTCTGCATTAAAAAGATAAGTATTAATGGGGGCTAACTTATGGGTTTAAAATCCAATCTATTATTATGGAAAGAGTATCTTAAGATTGGAGTAAGCACCGCTATGGAATATCGATTTAATTTTATAGTTCAATCAATATCTATGGCTCTGAACGATGCTATCTGGATTGCGTTTTGGTGGATTTTATTTTCAAAATTTCCAGTAATACAAGGATGGGAATTAAGCGATATTATTATTTTATATGCAGTATTAATTACTTCATTTGGGATTTCTGGAGTATTGATGGGAAATCGCAGCCAAGTTTCAACCATAATTGCTGAAGGAGGGTTAGATTTTTATCTGAGTTTGCCTAAGAACGAATTATTTCATGTTCTAATAAGTAAATCAGATTGGTATAGTATGGGTGATTTAGGATTAGGAATTATCTTGGCTGGATTTTTTCTGCGATTGGAACAATGGCCGCTTTTTTTATTATTAGTTGTGTTTGCAGCAGTAATTATTACCTCTTACAATGTTATTTCTGGTTCGCTGGCATTTATCTTCGGTCATGTGGAAGAGACTTCCAAAACCCTGAACATGAGTTTAATTTCATTTGGAAGTTATCCTCTGGACATTTACACTGGTGTAACTAAATTTATACTGCTGACTTTAATCCCTGCAGGGTTTGTGTCAAGCATACCGGCACAAATACTTAAAACGTTCAGTTGGGAATGGATGCTGCTTCTAGCTGGAGTTTCAGTGATATTTTTAGTTATAGCGATAGTCGTGTTTAAGCTTGGCCTCAAGAGATACGAAAGCGGGAACATGATTTATACTAGGATGTGATGAGATAGATAAAATTAGCGCACAAATTAGTTAATGCCATAAGAAATCTTTAAATAAACCACTAATTTATGCTCATTTTATAATGCACTTCCAACAACTAGCCGAACTGTACGCAGAACTGGAGAAAACGTCTTCAGGAAATAGAATGCGAGAGTTGTTGGCTGAATTCTTTAAAAACGTCCCTGCGGAAGATATCGCGGTTATCTCTTATCTTACTTTAGGGCAAATAGCTTCAGATTATGATGAGCTAGTGATGGGCATGGCCGATAAATCGGTATTGAAAGCAATAGCCATTGCCGGAGCAGTAGACCAATCCAAAGTCACTAAATTGATGCAGGAATTAGGCGATGCCGGATTAGTAGCAGAAAAAGTACTGCAGAAAAAACCGCAGACATTAGTTCCTTTAGGAAAATTAACGGTAAAAGAGCTATTTGAAACTTTGCATAAAATGGCTGGATCTATCGGAACTGGTTCACAGGATTCCAAACAGAACCTTCTCGCTGCGACGCTGCAAAAATCTTCACCGGAAGGAGCTAAATATATCACTAGAATTGCTTTGGGCACATTGCGTATGGGTGTAGGAGATATGACTGTATTAGACGCATTATCCATTGCCTTTACCGGAAATAAAGAGAGTAAAGAAATTCTGGAAAAAGCGTACAACATCTGTCCAGACGTGGGAATTATCGCTGAAACATTAGCTAAACACGGAATTAAAGCGATTGAAAAAATTGATATTCATGTGGGCACTCCCATAAAAGTGATGCTGGCGCAGAGAGTGGATGAACTGCATGAAATCTCGGACAAAATTCCGGGAGAATTTACGGTAGAAGCGAAGTACGATGGAGAAAGAGTGCAGGCGCATAAGAATAAGAAAGGAAAGATAACGCTTTTCTCGCGAAGATTGGAAAATATAACGGCGCAATTTCCAGATTTAGTGGAATGGTTAGGGAAATATTTCCAAGCCGATGAGTTTGTGATTGAAGGAGAAGTGATTGCTGTAGATAAACAAGGTCATCCGCTTCCATTTCAGACGTTGATGCAGCGCAAGAGAAAAACAGAGATAGAAGAATATGTAAAGAAAGTTCCGGTGCAGCTGAAAGTGTTTGATTTGTTGTATCTAAATGGAAAATCAGTCTTACATAAGCCATATTATCAACGCTCGACACAATTAGAGAAGCTCTTGAAAAAAAATGAGTCTATCGTTCCAACTGAAAAAATTAATACCGAAAATATTGATGAATTGGAAGATTTTTTCCAGAAGATGCTTAAAGAAGGCTATGAAGGTGTTATTGTAAAATCACGAGCAGAAGATTCTGAATACCAAGCCGGTTCCCGAGGATGGAATTGGATAAAATGGAAGAAAGAATACGTTACTGAGATGGTAGATACGTTTGATCTGGTAGTTATTGGTGCGTATCATGGCAAGGGCAAACGTTCCGGAACTTATGGAGCATTACTATGCGCTGCTTACAACGAGAAAGAAGATATGTTTGAAACTTTATGCAAATTAGGCACGGGATTGACGGACGAATTGCTGGAAGAATTGCCTAAGAAGTTGGCTAAGTATAAAGTAGAACGGAGACCGGCACGCGTAAACGTGAAAAAAGAGATGGAGCCGGAAGTGTGGTTCGAGCCGAAAATTGTGGTGGAAGTAATGGGAGCAGAGTTGACTAATAGCCCGATTCATACGTGCGCTTCAGGATTAGCATTAAGATTTCCAAGATTCATACGTTTTCGGGAAGATAAAAAAGCAGAACAGGCGACGACGAGTAAAGAGATTGAGAAGATGAGTAAAAAATAATAGAAGTTAAACTCTACTCTATCTGCAAGTCATCTATCCCAGCATCATCGATTTCATTCAATTCTTTATCCAGCTGTTCTAAATCATCTACTTCTCCCAAGCCTTCAGAAACTTGGGTCTCTTCTGAACTAGCCGCAGTTCCAGATGTATCTGTGTCTACTTTGGACGTAGATTTACAACTAACAACCAGCAAAGCCAATGTTAGAATCATTATTATTGATATAATTGTTACGTATTTTTTATTCATGATTTTACCTCTTTTAGTTGATTTATATTAAGAAAAACAAAAAAAGAATAAAAAGCTTTCGGTTTAAGAGTTGTTTTCTGATGCATCAGAGGTTGCTTCTGCCAGTTTGTTCAACGTTTTGTATTTTTCTACAAACTTATGCAGCGTCTCTTTAGTCTCTTTCATGCCATCACGTACTTTCTGCTGGGCATCTTTAGCCTGTTGAAGAGCAGCTCTATCAGTTGCTTGAGACCACGCTTCTCTGGCAGCTTTCTGATCTGCAGATAGCTCACTTAATTGGGCTCTGAAGTCAGCAGCAATTTCTTCTAACGAAGCAGTATCTATCCCTTTGTTTTTTAGGACGTCTATGCGCATCAACATGGAATTGTAGATTTCATCATGCTTTTCTACCAGATTTCCCATCTTGGAGCTGATTAACATGGACACGATTCTTTGTTCGCTTTGCTTAACTTGGGTCCACATCAGCTTGAACTCTCGGATAGCAGCATTCCATTCTTCCCGGCTGGTATCGGCACTTAATGCTTCGAGCTTCTTCTGCTCTTCGGTCAGCGTTGCTTCGAGTGCAGCGATCTGTTCTAAAGCAGAGGCTTTCTCTTCTTCGGTTAGCACTTTAGACTCTTCAACCCGATTGGTTATTTTTTCCACTGAGGCATTTACTAACTCTAAGGTTTTCTCCAAATGCTGTTGTGCTCCTACTTTAAATTCTGATGTTTTAGAAGCGCACTCTTCAGGTGTTTCTTTGCATACTTCCTGCATTCTTGCCCGCCTATCTTTCAGCTCATCTTTCTGTTGTTCGTAAACCTCTTTAGCTCTTTCCCGGCGGTCTTTTAATTCTTCATATTTCTCCCGGGCTAATTTAACATGCTCTTTATATTTCTGCAACTCTTGTTTGGTCTTAAACTTGGGTAGTACAGCTTTATCTTTGGGCTGCTCTTTGTCTTCAGCAACATCTTCCGCGACTTGGTCCTCTTCATCTATTTGCTTAGACTTGTCGTAGGGAGCCTGCTCTTTCATTCCTGGTCCAGGGGTTAGAAGATCGCTGTCCGGTTCTTTCTTGTCATCTAAGACTACTTTATCTTTTATTTGGTCTTTAATCACATCTTTTACGTCTTTCACTAGTACTGCCGGCCCTGCACCTGCTTGGAACGGTTCAGCTAAAGCTGCTGGAACAATACTTAAAATAAATACCACCAGCACTGCCAATGCGGCTAGTTTAGTTAGTGTTTTCATGTTTGTTTCCTCCATTGTTTTTTGTTTTGTTGTTTTATTTATTTTTATACTTAATTACAATACCGATTAAGCGCACGTTTCTAAGCTTTGAAAGTGGTCAATTAATGATTGACGAATGCCCGGATGAGAAACTTCTGCAAAACCGGAATTGATAACCGTAGTGCCATACATATGTCCATGCGGTCCAAAACCCATCCCTGGACGGTCCACCGGACAAATATTTACGGAAGGACTCATTGTGCCATTTCCTACATGTGCTCCTAATTCAAATGAGTCGGATTTAATATATACACTATACCCTTTTTCATTCAGACACTGAACTACCTGGCGAGCGATATCGGTGTGAGTGAACTCTCCAGTATGATAAACGTGAATTCTTCCTAAATTTCCTGTTTCAGTTTCAGTAATTATTTTTGGTTCCATTGGTTTAAGTTTGTAAAGTTTTGAATTTGTTTTTCTGCGATTTGGTTTATTTTTCATGTTTATCATCTCATACCACTCTTGTACTCAGCACACACCAGCTTGACTTCCTGCACTTTTTTTTGCACTTTCTTACACTTAATCTGTGCGTGCTGGAGATACGATAATCACACTTCTTTTTAAAGATACTTTTGGATTTACTTCAAACTGGGGCAGATTTAGGCGTTTTAAGCTTTATGAAGCTTGATTTAACTAATTGTTAGGATTAAGTTACAATAACTTCGTTTTAACATAATTGGGGCGTACTTTTTGGGTTTTTACACTAGCGATACGTTTTTATACTATAATATAATTACTTTAATTAAGATGGTTAAGATGGCTAAACTAAGCTTAGGAATGATGATTATATTAGCTGTACTTCTACTTGCTCCGATGGCTCTTTCTGCTACACTCAAAGGCAGTATTTACAACACCAAATTAGAGTTGGAGATGGACACATTTGTTACAATTAATACTCAACCAGAACAAAAATATCTATCTAAAGATGGAAATTATCAATTTGAAGTTTCTCCGGGAAAATATACTTTAACTGCCCAGAAGATAGACGAAGAAACCAGCGAAGAAGTGGAGATAGTTAAGGAAGGAGAATATGTACTTGATTTATTCTTAATTGGTGATTTGGGAGATGAAGAAGATTTATGGAGTGATACTGAGCAGGAGCTAGATACAGAAGTGGTTCTTGATACTAAAGATAATAGTTGGATGTATTGGCTGGTTGGGGTGTTATTGGTAATTGTTGGGGTGGTGTTGTGGTGGTTTAAGAAAGGGAAGAAGAAAACAATCAATCCAATTAAAAAAAATGAAGAAGAACATGTTCCTGAAATTAAAGAAACTAAATCCGTAAAAGAGCTGAAAGAAGAATTAGCTGCTGAGCCGGGCTATCTGGATGAAACCATTGCTATTATCAAACGATACGGGGGCAGGATATATCAGAAAGAGCTGCGGAAAGAGATGATGCACTTATCTGAATCCAAGATTAGCTTGATTCTAACGGAGTTGGAGCATAAAGGCAGGATTGAGAAGATTAAGAAAGGTCGGGGAAATGCGATTATTTTGAGGTGAAGCATTTTTCTAACCACCTCTCTCCACTACAACAATCTTTAAAAAACAGCTTCTTCTGAAGAGATGATATGGTGGACGAGGCTCAAGAAGCAGGCAGAACTAATAATGCAGTAAATGTGGCTCCAAACTCCAACAGCACTAAAAGCGTCCTGGACATAGATAACGATATCCTCACTCCCGGAATGAAGCAGTATCAAGAAGTGAAAAAGCTCCATCCGGACTGCTTAGTCATGCTGCGGATGGGAGATTTCTATGAGATGTTCTATCAAGATGCAGTTACCGCGTCCAGAGAATTAGAAATAACTCTCACCTCCAGAGGAAAGGGAGACAAACGCGCTCCATTAGCCGGAATTCCATATCATGCGCTGGAACCATATCTCGCCCGGCTAGTAAAGAAAGGACACAAGATAGCTATTGTAGAACAATTAGAAGATCCTAAGCTAGCGAAAGGCTTGGTAAAAAGAGGATTAGTCCGAATAGTTACTCCAGGAACGATATTTGAATCATCTATGCTGAATGAGAAAGAAAATAATTATTTGATGGCACTTACGGCGAGAGGAGAAGAATTTGCTCTAGCTTTATGTGATGTTTCTACCGGAGAATTTTCTACTATTATCGCTGAAAGCCTTAACCAACTGCACAATATCATCATCCGTTTCAACCCCAGCGAATGCCTCATTCCTGAAAGCCTGAAAGTAAATCATGAATTGATGGAACGGCTGAAGCATTATGATTGTTTAGTTAATTCACTAGGAGATTATTTCTTTTCCGTAGAAAAATCCAGAGAACTGCTCCAGAAACAGTTTAACTTATTAACGCTAGATGCATTTGGAATAGAAGATAAGCCGTTAAATATAGCAGTTAGCGGAGCGTTACTAAGATACTTATTAGATACACAAAAAAATACCCTCTCCCATCTAAAAAAAGTTTCTCTCATAAACATTCAGCAAAAAATGCTGTTAGATTCCAGCACCCTGCGAAATCTAGAATTAACACAAAACATCCGTGATGGAACCACCCGAGGAACACTGCTTTCAGTATTAGACAAAACTGTAACTTCTTTAGGTGCAAGACTATTAAGAAAATGGCTCAAAGAACCGTTATTAAATATAGAAGCGATAAACAAACGCTTGGATGTAGTAGAAGAGTTCAATCGCCGAGTAATTCAACGGGAAGAAATTATCACACTATTAGAATCAGTATATGATTTGGAACGCTTAATCAGCAAAGTTAATTACGGCAGTGCTAATGCCCGCGATTTAATTTCATTAAAAATATCACTGCAGCAGCTGCCTAAGATTAAGCAGAAGTTGAACGGATTTGAAAGTGATTTACTACTTGAAATAAACTTGATGGAGAACTTGCACGAATTAACTCTCTTGCTGGAATCTTCTATTCGCGAAGATGCCCCGGCTACAGTGAGAGAAGGAGGCATGATTAAATCAAAATACCATGTTGAATTAGACCAATTGCACGACTTAAAACATAACAGCAAAAGATATTTGCAAGAATTAGAGGAAAAAGAGAAACAAAAAACCGGAATTCCATTGCGATTGGGGTATACAAAAGTGTTCGGGTATTTTATTGAGGTAACTCACAAGAATGTTCCTATGGTTCCTGCCGATTGGATTCGAAAACAGACTACGGTTAATACTGAACGATATATTACATCTGAACTGAAAGAGATTGAAGAGAAAATCATGAATGCGGAAGAGAAGATTGTAGAGTTAGAGTATCGATTGTTTCAGGAATTGACGCAAAGAGTAGCTGAGAATACGGCTAAAATTCAAGATATTGCAGTAAAGATGGGGGTGTTGGATGTATTATGCTCTCTATCTAGAGTAGCGCTGGAAAATAATTATATCAAGCCGGAAATAGTGGAGCAGAAAGTTATTCAGATTAAAAACGGCCGGCATCCAGTAGTAGAGAAAATTGAATCAAGATTTATTGCCAATGATGTGTTTATTTCTGAAGGAGAGATGATGATAATTACCGGACCGAACATGAGCGGAAAATCTACGACCATGCGTCAAACCGCTCTAATTGTGTTGATGGCGCAAGTAGGCTCGTTCGTTCCGGCAGAGAAAGCGGTTCTGGGAATTGTGGATAGAATATTTACTCGTGTTGGCGCGTATGACGATTTAAGTTCCGGACAATCCACGTTCATGATAGAGATGACTGAAACGGCTAACATCTTGAATAATGCTACGGAAAATAGCCTGATAATTCTGGATGAGATTGGAAGGGGCACCTCTACCTTTGACGGAGTTTCTATTGCTTGGAGTGTAGCAGAATATCTAATTAATCACACTAAAGCTAAGACGTTATTTTCTACACATTATCATGTGCTAAATAAGTTAGCAGAGAAGTTTTCCCGCATCAAGAATTATAATATTGCGGTGCGGGAGAGTAAAGGCGAAGTTATTTTCCTGCATAAGCTGGTTTCAGGAGGAACGGATGAAAGTTATGGGATTCATGTGGCAAAATTAGCGGGATTACCAGAAGAAGTAGTTAAGAGAGCAGGAGAAATTCAGGGAATCCTGCAGGCCGATGATGAAATGATGAGACGGATTAAGGCGAAGAAGCTTACGGAGCAGATGAGTTTAGAGAAGTTTTGAATACTATGTTATTGTAATCGTGGCATTCTTATTTCAGAAACCCGTGTAGAAATATCAATACCAGCAGATTTGGCATAGTTCTCGGATAGTCCAAAATAACGGTCAGCTTCATCAACTTTCCCATCTTTAATTGCTTTCTCTGCTTCGGATAAAGTGATATTTATCGCTAAAGTATAGTAAGTTAAATTTATTCTCTCAATTCTGGGAGTAATATCCAAATTAGCTTTTTTAGCATCTCTAAGCGCGTCATCAACACAACATTTCATATACGGCCAATTCCCTTTCTCGGCAAAAGTTTGCGCAGAAATAAGGCGTTCCTCTATTTTCTTAGTGATGTCGTCAATTGTAGCCATACTAATTTAGTTCTAAACTAACTGAATAATAAACATTATGGTTCTTCAGAAAACACTTCCGCCTGATAAGTATAGATGGCAGCATCTTTCCAGGCATCTGGACCGAGGCCGGCTTTCCAGCTCAAATGCTGCAGGAATTCAAAAGGGTCTGGCAGCTGCTCCCATACCTGAGGTAGGAAAGTAGCCTGATGCCCTTTCTTTTCCAAAATTACACCATCTATTTCTGGACGGAGTTTTTGGATCAGCTCTTTGGGCTCTTTAAATGCGACTTTTTGGGGTATGCTGAGGATAGATATTTCCAATTCTATCTCTTTCAGCTCTTCTTTCTTCAATATAGGAAAGCGGGGGTCATGGAAAGCGGCATTTAAAGCGTTTTCTTTTACTGCCTCATAGAGAGATTTATCCGGGCAGATATTGCCAATACAACCTCGTAATTCTCCATGCTTGTGCAGAGTGACAAAGACTCCGTGCTTTGCCTGGAATTCTTTTGGAATTAGGTCTAATTCATACTTCTTGCCGAAGAATTTTGCGGCGATAGTTTTACGGGCTAAGTCCAGCAGGATTTTGCGGTGGAGTTCGTTCATTTAATGGCAAATGTTAGTGGGGAATTTAAGATTTTCGGAGGAAAATTGTTAAAAATAGGAAGAACATTTGAACCTCTATGAGAAAAAACCTTTCTTTAGATCGCATAGATCATGTGCTTTATCTCCTCCATCGCCCACGGGAAGAAGTGCAGTTCCAATCCCCGGAAAAGATGATTGAATTGATGGGGACTGCAGAAAAAAAGCTCACAGTACACCTCTACCGCACTTTATCTCCACGGGGAAAGCCGCGTTATTGGTCTGAATTACGCCGATGGCCCTGGCATCAAATTTATCTGGCATTGCACGAGGATAAAATAAATGCATTAATCTGTGATGGAGATACCAGCGGAGGAAGAGAAGATCACAACCACTGCTTGGATTTGCTGTTGTCACGCGAAAAGCTGGTTAAAGAGATTCCTACGGCGGTATTAATGCTGCAGAAGCGGGAACTGCTGGCGTATTATTTTCATCCCACTTTTGCTTATGTTAATCGGGATATCGGCATGAACCGGGGAAGGGATATTGCCGAGAGGCTGGATGAATCAAAGTGGCCGTATTCTGAGTTTTCTTCATGGGAAGGGCAGCGGGTTAGTTTCTGGGAGAAAGGAAAAGAAAAGCTAGTTTATACGGCGATGGAAGAGGATGGGTGGAGGAGAAAAATCTGAGAGAGATAAAATAATTAATTATCCAACATAAGCCACACTCGCATATCCCACCACTCTTTCTTTATCCCTGGCCGTATCACCGGAATTGCGGTAGTCCAATAACTTAGGCTTCCAGCCTTTCAGTTCTGCCAGATGCATCAGCACTTTAATAGGAGTTCTGCCGCAGGCATCTAAATTAGCAGCATCTCCTTTCAGGATATTACTAATGGTTTCATTATCTTTCAGAACAGCTTTGTCATATGAAAAATAATGGCTCAAATCAGAGCTTATCACCACTAAAGTATCCTCGTCCAACTTCTCGGAAATAAACCGGGCTAATTTAGCTTCGTTTATTGTTCCCAGAACCAAAGCATAAAGCTCAAACTGGTTTCCTAAAGTTTCCTGCAGAAATGGTAGCTGCACTTCCAAGCTGTGCTCTTTGAGATGAGCTTCAGGAGATACTTCTACTAATCCCTCTTTAGTCCAGCCACTTATATCTCCGCACTTTACCTTTCCTAATGGAGTAAGAAAATCTTCATCAGCGATAGCTGCTCCGTAAAAAGCAACATAATGTGATGGACCAAGCAGAATTACTTTTTTGAATTGATGTTTCTCTAGCAATTTGTATCCTTGTGCCGCTACAATTCCAGAATAGATGTATCCGGCATGAGGAACAATTAAAGCTTTCAGCTTGCCTTTCAATTTCGTTTCTTCTGCCTGCTGTAAAAAAGAGCCAATCATCTGTTTTAACTCATCAGCTTTCTTCGGATAAAACATTCCAGCAACGGCGGGTAGTCTCATATTTTAACAGAAAAAAATTGAAGTTTATAACTGTTCCTTGGAAATTCGCAATTTCCAATCCGGCAATAGCAGTCCTACTGAATCCAAGTGCTGTTCATCAATCTCAATCTCATAACTGGCGCTTTTCCCAAAAAATGAGGCTAATTTCCGTTCCACATCTATTTCTGCACTGCCTGCCCCATGCACTTTATACCATTCTGATTCTAAAGCAGGGACATACGCGCCAAACTTTTTTATTATTGGATATTCTCTTCCAGTTACTTCGAGAAAAGAAACGAGTATTCTCACGTGAAATTCTGATGCTGACTCTACATTAATGATTTTTTGATTTGCCTTCCCAAAACGCAAATATGGCTTACCATCTATCTCAAGTTGGAGCACTTTATATTCTCCGGATTTAGCAGGCCAGTTCGCCACCTGTTCGTCTATGCTCATAGTTCTGATTACGGGATAGTTGATATATTTAAAACTTTAGGTGAATTCCGGCGGCGGCTGGTGGACGTAAAATAATTTCTCACATTTTTGACTATAAGTGTTATGCTCAATCGCCGTGTAGAATTATTTTTCCGGAGCTGGCTAGAATTATACTCGACGACATAAATTTTTATACAATAAAGTTTATCTACCAGCATTTTTCTCAATCCATTCTAAAAATTCTTGTCTCGTATCTTTATCCATAAACTTCTTAGCATAAATTAATTCACATTCTATTCCATGATTATGGGCATCAACTATAGCGTAACCTTTCCGGCCATAAATAGATTCTGCTATTTCATGTGCTAAAACTGGTTTTCGAAAAACTAGTGGAACCTTACCCCCTAAAAACACAACCACCTCACATAAGATTACCTTTTGTAATTTTTCAGAACTCACATAATTATCTGGAAAAAGAACATAAAAAGTTTCTCTGCTTTCAGGATCAACAGATATTTGAAAATACTCCCCCCTATGCTTTGCTATTTGAAATATTCCTTCATCATCCAAGTTCTCAATCACTTCAACTTTATCTATTTCTTCTTCGATACTCATAATTGTCTGTGGGCAGGTCATATTTATTAACTTTTCTATTTGTAACTTCCGCAGAGTTAATAATACCCTCTTGCCCCCAAAAAAATCTTCATCAGCAACAGATGCTCCATTATTCCCACACCCCTTTAATCCCTTTCCCGCAATACTTGCACTTTCCTTCATTTATTCCCTCTACTTCCACACTATACCCTTTCCTTCTAATCAATATTTTCTTACACTGCGGACAATAAGTGCTGTTGTATTCCTCATTTGGAACATTTCCCAGATAAACATAAGCCAATCCTGCTTCTTTACCGATTTGATAAGCTTTCTGAAGAGTAGCAAGTGGAGTGTGATTCTTATCCAACATCTTAAAATCAGGATGAAACCCAGAAATGTGCCAGGGCATCTCTTTGTCTATGTCTGCAATAAATTTGGCAATATTTTTTAATTCTTCTTCAGAATCATTTTCTCCCGGAATTAAAAGAGTAGTTACTTCTACCCATTTTCCCAGCTGTTTGCATTTTTTGATGTTATCTAAAACCGGCTGAAGCTTTGCTCCACAGTTCTGTAGGTAGAATTTTGAATTGAAGCTTTTCAAATCAATATTCAATGCGTCCACAAAATCCATTTCTTTCAACGCTTCATCTGAAAAGTAACCGTTAGTTACAAATACGTGCTTCTTGTTTGGGGTTAGTTTAGCAATATCTTTGGCATATTCAACCCAGATAGTTGGCTCATTGTAAGTATAAGCGATGCTGGGGTAAGGTTCGGCTTCTTTCGCTGCTTGTTCCGGCGTTAATTTCTGTCCCAATATTTCTCGATTCTGGGAGATAGAAAAATTCTGACAAAATCCGCAACGATAATTGCATCCTACTGTTCCCAAAGAATAAATCTCCGTTCCAGGAAGAAAGTGATACAACGGTTTTTTCTCGATGGGATCAATATGCTTGGCTACAACTTTAGAATGCACTAATAACTTTAACCCTCCCCCCTGATTTTCACGTATTCCGCAGAGGCCTCTCTTTCCTGCTGCGATTAAGCATTTATGATGGCAGGCCAGGCAGCGGACTTTATTGTTCTCGGGCTGGAAAAGGATGGGAGTAGGCATTTAGACGATTATAATCCTGAAAGATATAAACCTTTTTAAATACAAAGAGGTGTACCGAAGGCATGAGTGCCCATCAAGGAGTTTTAGGATTCATAATCGCTCTCTATGTAGAGAATGACGAACGTATCTATGGAGAAGCTCGTAGAGATATTTTTAATGAATACCCGGAACTGGGTGATAAAGAAAAGTTAGCATCTAACTACCCTCTTAAAGAGCAGAGAGATACTATCGATAGGTTGTGTGGTACGGATTATTTAACAAGACTAGAGGCAGGCTACTTTATTACCCATCCTCCCCGCACTTCTGAAAATGGATTTTATATGGCTTTGTGTGGATCCGTAAGACTTCATTTAGAATCGGCAGTACTGGCACATCCGGAAATAACTGAGTCTCCTGAAAGACTTGTTGAAGGATGGAAAGCTGCTTTTCGCCAGGCCGTTGACCAGCCTTGCCCTTACAACGGAAGGAGAGGATTAGATAAATTAAGGTATATTTATAAAATTCACGAATCTTTTCTCTCCGATGATAAACCAATAGTGCTTGATTTCTGTAAGAAGCTGATGCAGAAAGAATTAAATTTCTTTGAAAAGACCTATTTGGGAGAAAGTTAGCTGCAGAATCTCTCACTTCAAATGCCGTGTCAACATCTCCACTTCTTTCCATAATTCTGCTTCGCTTTTCCTTTCCATGCGGCAGTCAGCAAAATTATCCAATTCATCATTGTAAAGGTGAGCTACCCAATTTTCCAGCATGGCTAAATAAGTTTCACGGATAAACTCACCATCTTTAACTGCCTCTCTGCCCACATAACCATTAAACGGAGCAAAAGACTCATGGCGCACTGAATAAGGAGCCAACTTTCTTCTCGCTAGATAAAAGTCTACTAACTGAAAATGCCCTTCTAAATCTAAAACTAAAGCGTTGACACAAGAATCATCTCCTCTGGCAATAACTGAACGCATTTCTTCCCGGTTGAATTGATGCGGCTTAGTTTCTCGATATACTTTGGGTTGGATATCAGCAATATCTTTCTCTCCCATGGTTCTGGAAGAGGGATTAACTTTACACATTCTATCTCCGAAATATAATTCTCCTTTATGACAAACGTAAACTCTGGTATCTTCTAACGCTTCAAACAGCTTATCCGTAGGTTGAATATCATCGTAAGGGTCAAAATCATCCCCATTGCGCGTTAAGAGGCTTCCAATCTGCCTCCAACTCGCATCACTTTGCAAACGGTAACGTTCTTCTCCTAAACTGCCTAAATATGCTTCTACTTTGAATTTCATGATTTAAGTCAGGATTTGCGTTGGTTTAAAAGGAGTTGTATCCTTGAGAGATTAAAGAAATAAAATGAATGTGGGCGGCAGGACTTTCGCACAATTGCTTGCATTCGAACCTGCGAAGGCACCCCGCATAAGTGGGCTTCCCCCTTATCAACCCCAGAACTACGCAGACTGCACAAAAAAACAGTAAGAAGAATATGAATGTGGGCGGCAGGAATTTCGTACAATTGCTTGCATTCGAACCTGCGAAGGCACTAAGCCAATAGGTGTCTTTTAATCATAGCATATAGCTCATTACACCATTGCCAGATTAGCCTAAGCTTGGACGAGTTTTTCTCTCTATCCCATTTGACCGCTCTGGCACGCCCACATTAAGAGAACTATTTTAACGGCTTGTTTTTATATCTTTCTGAGAAAAAACAATTAATGCGGATATCTAAAGATTTTTTTATATCAATCATTACATTTTATCACGAAATTTTTATAAACATGCCCGTTTCCTTAACTTAACTATGGCTTCCATAGAAGACTCAGCAGTTTCTAAGTTGAAAGACACAGTCCTAGCTACACTTGAATTCCACCTTCAGGAACCAATGCGGTTAGCTTTACCAGAATCACAGATTATATCAATAATAGAAACAGCATTCTATGATGCTGGAGGGGGTAAATCTGGAGATAGGCTTCACTGTTATAAAGCTCCTCAAACTATGGATTTCCAACTAATGCCTCCACTAGCAGGAATTGGCTTGGTGGTGCGCAGAGCGAAGGATTGGATAACTGAAGAAGAACAAACTGAAGAAGAATATTTACAACAGCTACAAAGAGAACAAGGTAATGATTACATCAAACCAGAGTGGGATACTCGGCCATTACATCCAGACTTAACCAAAGATTTTGCTTATGTAAGAGAACATTTCTGCGGTTCCAGGTGGGGAGAAAAGGCATATTGCAGAGAAATAGAACTGAATCCACGGCTGCTAGGAGAAAAGTATAATCTGGTTGCCGAAATTTTAGCCGCTGATAATTTTACGGTCAGCAGAATAATCAATGATGGGAAGATGCACTAAGAAATCCATTCATCCCAACCCTTCGTCAATCTCTTTGGCTACTTTCTGCAGCTCAGAGAAAATGGTGTCCATATCTCTCTTAATATCACCGATTAAGTTTTCTATATTTGCTTCTCTTAGAATATATCCTTCTTTTTCTTTCACCACAATTCCGGAATTCATCAATCGGTGCAAGTGATGCACTACCGTCCCTCGAGTTAGACTTAACCGGCTGGCAATCTCATCTGAAGAAGCCACATGATTATTGCGGGAATTCCTGACTAACGTGATAAATATCCTGAAGCAGCTGCTGTCTTTATCTCGGAGGTTGAACAATCCTAAAGAGCCGCCCATCCATTGCAGCTCTTGATTGATGTTTCCTTTTCCTCCCCTTCTGACTTTGATAACAGTGATTTGCTGCGGCATTCCTGATGGAAAGGGAAAGGATTATTTAAACGTTTCTTATCCCATCAGTTGAAACATGAATTCATTTACCATAACAATCCTCGAAACATTTTTATATTTACTTATTTTATAAATTTAAATGAGCGCATTAATTTTAATTTATGGTAAAAAACTCAAGATTATTAAAGACAATAACGTTAACTATTTTCAATCATGTCCAAATTGTCATCCAAGTGAACTTTACGTCGTATTAGCCAAAGAATCACCCCATTTATATTTCATACCATTACCTTTCTTAAGTTATCCGGTTGGTGTTTTATATTGTAGGCGGTGTAAGAATTATTTTGAATTTCAAAAAAGTACTTCTGAAAATCTAACTATAAAATACTATGCTGGAAAAATATCTAAAGAAGAGTTAATCAGAGGATTAAAGAATGAGATTAGTTATTATGTTTGTACTAAATGTGGGAGTCTGGTAGGAATAGATGATATAAAATGTAAGAAATGTAAATCTTTACTTGCTTTAGATGGGGCTACTAAAAAAGTTAATCACAATAATTAAAGAAAATGTTTAATATTACACTCCATTGAAGTGGGCTTGCATGAAAAAAGAAGTAGTGAAATATCTGGAACGCTATTGGAACTATTACATCCATGAAAATTATGTCTACCACGCTTTCCCACGTATTCTCCACCATGAAATCCAAGAAAAAGGAATCAACCCTAAAAAGAATTATCTGGCTAAATATCAGAAAGACTTAGAGCAACTCTGGAAAATTCTGGAAGCTAAAAGCTTAGCCCAGCAATTTTTTGAGTTTGGAAGATTATTGACTTTAGCGCGAAGAAGCTTGCAAGAACACTCTTTATGTTTTAATTCTAGTCCTGAAGAAGCCAAAAATTCTAATGAGAGTTGGGTGTTGGTGGATGGAATAAATAAATTTGTTAAAGTTATTCTGGGACAGCCAGCATTTCTTTCTGCGTTATCTGCAGAAGAAGTTAAACTTGTTACAAAGATTCAGCATTGGTCAAATAAATGGAAATCGCAGGAATTCTTCCTAGTTAAAATCAGGTTGTCTTGTTCTGGGTTTAAAGACAGCTTGTTTTTGTTTGAAGGCTCTAAAGAGCAGGAAAGTTCCTTAGCGGTAGGCCCTTGGAAATATTTCAAAAAGCAGGTGGTAAAGAAAATTGGAAAGAGCAGCAAAGACCTTACCGTTGCGGATGTGGAAACTGCTTTAGAGAGATATCATCCGTTTCTGGTGGCTAAGAGGCCGTTCTTCATAAGAGTATATAGAAAAGTGAAGAAGGAAGAAGTGGAGATGGCAGGTTAGTATTCAGGGATAAAAACCGAAAAGTTTAAATAACAGTTATCATTCACTAGTAATAATGGTATCTGTTGCTCCAGAAAATTTAGTCGGAACCGATGTTCTTGTCACTTTAATTAGGAGACCTTTTTCTGGAAAGAATCTTTGGGAAGAACATATTACTGGGATTACAGAGGAAGGAATCTTTGTTGGAAACTGTGGATGGATTCCTTTTGTAGGTGGCAATGTGGGAATTAAAGAAATAAGAGATGCTACTGGAACTTTACGATACGAAAATCCACGCTTAGAAGAATATCTTTCTAGTTTTAATCCCTCGGATATGGAGAGAGCAAGAATTCGCTCCTATGGGGGATTTTATCCGGTTTGATTAGAATATTTTGTTAAGATTTTCGGATCAATTCACTTCTGTGTAAAATAGTTTAATTCTGCAGACAAGGCACATTTTCAAGCTAAAACTACTCTTTTTCCACAAGCTTTATATACTAGTGGCGTTTCTAACTTGACTACGTTGAGTTTAGCTCAACACAGTTAAGAGGAATAAGCTAAAATGACCCAAAACCATAATTCCGAAGAAAAACACGAAACCGCAGAAAAAACTGCTCATTCAGAACCTAATTCAGAACCAATTCCGACTCCTGAATCAACACCTGAACAGGAATTGCAAGAATTAACCGAACTATTAAAACGCACTCAAGCTAACTTTGAAAATTACCGCAAGCAGACTGAAAAACGCATTGAAGAATTTCAGCAGTTTGCTACTAAAGACTTATTGTTACGGATACTGCCTATTGTAGATAATTTTGAATTAGCATTAAAGACCAGCTGCGGCAGTGTAGAAGATTTACGTAAAGGAATTGAATTGATTTATTCGCAATTGTTCAATCTGTTGGAAGAAGCCGGATTGCAGCCAATCAAATGTGAAGGAAAGTTTGATCCATACCAGCATGAAGCGTTGATGAAAGTTGACTCTGATAAGCCGGAAGGAGTTATAATTGAAGAATTACAGAAAGGATTCATACTAAACGGAAAAGTTATCCGCCATGCTAAAGTAAAAATAAGTTCAGGAAAGAAATCAGAAAATAAAGTGTGTAAATAATACCAACGAATACTAAACGGAGGAAAATAAAAATGGAAAACACAAGGTATAATGCAACAGATTTAACCGAAGTAGCAACAAAGCTGTATCATGCTTTTACTGGACAAAAACCAGACGAAGCTTTGCAAGAAAGAATTCAAGCAGGAGTAGAAGCCGCAGTAAAGTTATATGAAGTTGACCCGAGATTATTATATGCTCTAAGTAATGCCGTAGCACCTTTAGTCGACAAACAATTTGAAAAATATGGTATTAAAAAAGATGAGAATCCCACTAGGATGATCTTCAAGAGTATAGAAGAATTATTTAAAAAATAAAAATCTCATTAAATTATCAAAACGGAGGAAAATAAAATGGCAAAACATAATAACACCACTGAAAAAAATAATACATCCGGAGTAACCGTAGGAATTGATTTAGGCACAACTTTCTCAGCTATCGCTGTGATGGAAGGAGGAAAGCCAACCATTATCAGCAATGCTGAAGGAGCACGGATAACTCCCAGCGTAGTTAATGTTAAAGATACTGAAATTATCGTCGGACAAGTAGCCCGAAACCAGGCTATTGTTGACCCCGCGCACACTATACGTTCTATCAAAAGAAAAATTGGTTCAAATGAAAAAGTAGAAATTGACGACAAAAATTATACTCCGGAAGAAATTTCAGCCATGATCCTGCAGAAATTAAAACGAGATGCTGAAGCTTATTTAGGACAGCCGGTAAAGAATGCAGTTATCACCGTTCCAGCTTACTTTAACGATGCACAAAGGCAAGCTACTAAGAATGCCGGAGAGATTGCCGGATTGAATGTATTAAGAATCATCAACGAGCCTACGGCATCCGCGTTAGCTTATGGATTAGATAAGCAGGAGAAAGACCACACTATTTTAGTATTTGATTTTGGTGGAGGAACGTTTGATGTTTCCATCTTAGAATTGGGCGGCGGAGTATTCGAAGTTAAATCTACTAGCGGAGATAACCATCTTGGAGGAGATGATATTGATGAATTAATCATGAATTGGCTGATAAGCAACTTCAAGAAGTCTACTGGAATCAATCTTAACAATGATCCTACGGCCATGCAGAGATTAAGAGAAGCGGCAGAGAATGCCAAGATTGAGTTATCTGCCAAGACTAAAGTGGAAATAAGTATTCCTTTTATCACTGCAGATAAGAATGGGCCAAAACATCTTAAAGAAGAATTAACCCGAGCCAAATTTGAGGAATTAATCGTCGATATCTTAAAACGATTAGAAACTCCGGTAAAGAATGCCCTGCGTGATTCGGGATTGAGCAATTCGCAGATAAACAGGGTAATTTTTGTAGGAGGATCTACCAGAATCCCCGCAGTTCAGGAATTAGTGAAGAAGCTTACCGGAAAAGAAGGAGATAAATCGGTAAATCCTGACGAAGCCGTAGCGCTGGGAGCAGCAATCCAGGGTGGAGTGTTATCCGGAGATGTTAAAGATGTATTACTATTAGATGTAACGCCGCTTAGTTTAGGAATAGAAACTTTAGGTGGCGTATTTACTAAAATAATCGATAGAAATACAACTGTTCCCACCAAAAAATCGCAGATATTTAGTACTGCTGCCGACAATCAAACTGCAGTAACTATCCGGGTCGGCCAGGGAGAAAGGCCCATGTTTACTGACAATAAGCAGTTAGGTCAGTTTGATTTGATGGGAATACCACCTGCACCACGCGGAGTGCCACAGGTAGAAGTTACTTTTGACATCGACTCTAACGGAATCGTGCATGTCTCGGCTAAAGATTTAGGAACAGGTAAAGAACAGAACATCAAAATTACTGGTTCTACTACACTTTCCAAAGACGAGATAAATCGCATGAAAGAAGAGGCTCAACGGAATGAAGCGGAAGATACCAAAAAGAAAGAAAAAGTTGATGCTGAGAATAACGCTGATTCGGTGATTTTCCAAACTAAGAAAGTGCTGGACGAGTTCAAAGATAAAGTTGATGCGAATACCAAGAAGAAGATTGAAGAGAAGATCAAAGAATTGGAAGAGGCACGAAAAGCGGGAGAATCAGCTGACATTAACAAAAATATCGAAGAGCTGAACAAGCTGGTGCAAGAGATAGGTACTAAGATTTACCAGGAAGCAGCGGCCAAACAGGCCTCTTCGGGAAAAGGAAATAAAAGCGATGAGAACTCTGAAGAAGATGTTGGCAAAGGCAACGAAGATGAAAATATAGTTGATGCTGAGTTCAAAGAGAAAAAGTGAGCTTGAAATAATTTATTTTTTTATTAATTATTAATCATTTTTATTATTGATGTGCAGAAGTATGGACTACCCTTCCCTACAGGAATGCCGTGGACTATTTGAGAGGTATAAAGTACCCGGCACTATAAGAACTCATTGTGAAGCGGTGCATAAAGTAGCGACTTTCATCGCAGAGGAATTAACCAAACAGCCACAAAATGGGTTTAATATTGATGCTAAATTAATTGGCTCTTTTTCTTTACTGCACGATTTTATGAAAGCAGTAGTGTTGGAACGATTAGGCGATGCGCCATATTTTTACACTCCAACTTTAGAAGAGAAAGAAATGCATCAACAATTAAGGCAGAAATTTGCGGGAAAGTCGGAAACTAAAGCAGCATTTTTAATTCTGAATGAAAAATATCCCTCATTTGCAGCATTATTCTTAGAATTAGATGAACTAACGCGCAATCCTAAAGCCAAAACTAGCAATGAAGCCCGTTTAGTTCATTATGTAGACTGGCGCGTACTTGGGAATAAAATAGTTCCGCTGCAAGAACGCATGAAATACATTTACCAGCGATATGGTGAATGGATTAAAAAGAATCATCTGAATTG
>CAZIUU010000017.1:0-19129 GCA_964542815.1 uncultured Methanosarcinales archaeon
AGACTATGAAGGTGGAATCTCTGAAGAAAAAGTCCGTTCGTTAGAGCTGTTGGTGCAAAAAGGATTGCTGGAAGAAAAAAGCGTACTGGGAATTAACCTCCTAGCCAAGCGGGAAAAAAAGCAAGAGCAAATGCTATACTTAGAGCCTTACTTTGAGGAAAAGCTAGAATTCTTACAAAAGCAGCACTTAACTGCCGGAGATAAAGTTCCTTTGCCGGTGCTAGAAGCCACTCATAATCTTAATGGGGTGCGTGATTATGGAATGACCGCCATCCTGCTCAAAATGTTTATGGGAAAAGATGCGGTTCAAGTCAATCGCAGCTTGTTGGAGATGCTTCCCAGCAATGAGCGCAAAGCCTGGTTAAGTTATCTGGCGGAAAAATCACCTTCGTGTTATCACGATTTCCTGCAGATAAATGAAGAGCTGCGGAATTATTTAGATACTACCATTGATGATTCAGCTTTGAAGACTTTAGCGGTGGTGGTAGGATTAGCTCATTCCCAGCCTTACTTTGTGGAAGGGATGAAGAGAGTATCTTATAGAAATGCCCATGGAAATAATCATTATTACTCGGACTTTTATGCTTTAAACCAGCGTCAGGATTTGTTTGGTATATTAAAGCATTCCCGCTTAGAAAAACTCGCTCGAGGAAAGCAGAAGATGGTAAACTTTGAGCAGCAATACGGGCAACTGCCTTCTTCGGAACAAAAACGCTTGCGTTGGGAGTTAGGAAAAGCTGCCGATGCGTTAGGAATTGCTTATGCCGAGTTTTTTGTTTCGGAAAGAATCCCCGACAGAGAGTTATTACAAGGAGAAGCGATTCCTTTTAGCGAAGCCCATCGGGAAGAGGTAATTGAACTGATTAAACAAGGTCTTCCAAACCACCTTATCCTACAAAGATATTCCGGGTTAGGAAAAAGCAGTTTGGCAGGATATAGGGCTAATCTTACTCGAGGGAATTATAACTAAATTTCAACGGTTAAAACATAAATCACGAGGTTAAACTATGACTACCCTATTTGAACAGAGCAATTATTTACAGCAGAAGCTAGTGCAAGAAGGATTGAAAATTTATCGCACAAGGTTATTGCAGGAGAAATATACTGTACCATTAGAGCAAGCTCGTAAGAATGTGGCAACAATCATATTAGAGCGAGGAGCTCCCCACCGAGGAAGGGCTAACCAAGAAGATTCCCTAGCCAGCCTAGAGCAAAGAGTGGGAAAAGAATTACATAAAAGTGTGGAAAAAATAAATGATAATATTGTAGAAGTAATCATTAATCAATATAACGGACATACTGAAATCCTGCTTCCGATAAAAACTGAAGATTTAAATCGGAAAGAGGAAGATACTATCTCCGATAAGCTTTATACCGCTTGCGAAGAAGTATGCTGTACTCACCAAGGAGAAAAATTTTCAGTTGATGGATATGTGGGGTTCTCTCTTACGGGGAAACATGACAAAGTTAAGTTAGCCCAAGAATTGTTAGCGGCTGCTCCGGAAGAATTGGGAGGAAAAGCTTCTAAAAATGCCCGATTTTATTTACGAGTAGCTTACAACTTCTGTTTCAATTATGTGCCGGAAGAAGCAGGAAAAGAACAAGTCAGCCCTTCCAATCAAGTTCTTACTCGCGAGGATGCGGTGAAGTATTTTAAGCAGGGAAAAAGCGCTTTGGAATTATCGCAGATGTATCCATTGACCAGGAAGATGACCCTAGCCGGCTGGATGTCAGCATGGAGAAAAGGGCAGTACGGGAGAACTTAAAACCAATGTTAACCCAAATCACCCCATCTCCAAAAACCACTCTAAAGTAGTAAACTACGAAAGGTTTATAAATATGGACACTAAAACCATAGATAAAATCATCGAGAACATAGACCAGATGCAGGATTATGTCTATGATGTTGATGAGCAATTCATACGAGACAGCAAGAAATATTGGGTAGAATTAAAGCAGACCTACTTTAAAGATAGAGCATCAGAAGAAAAATATCCACAATATCTTCGGACGTATGCACACTGTGTACAGGAAAAATTGAGCGATCTGAATCGTTCCGGGCAATTGGATTCAGTATTGAAAGGCAAGATTAAGTATATCAAAAAGTTTTATGACCGCATCACTCCAGGGATCATAGAGATTTTCCCGCTGAAGATGACATATTCCCTCCAACTCCCAGGAGTAGACGAGATAACTATCAAAAATGGCTTCCCTTGACGAAAAAGTTGCTTTAGTGCATGAAAAATGTAAAGAAAATGGCTTTAGTACTGTTTTCGCCGACAATTATTGTTCTTTCTTAACTACCATCAGCAGATTTTCCGAAGAAAAAACACAACATAATCCACAAGATTTTCCGTTTATGGCTTTATTTAACAGTATCGATGATTATTTACATTGGTATAAACAAACCATCCATGAAGAAATCGAAACTGCTCTTATTGCAAAAAATCAAAATTTAGATTTAAAGCCTGAACAAAAAAAAGATATCAAAAAGTGGCACGATTTTATTGGTAAGCCATCAGATGCAGGGAAAAACGAAGCCGAGGGAATAATGATTTTTCCGGTCAGTGAAAGAATATTAGCTGCAGATACGCGTACGACCAGAGAAGGGGGAGGAATCTATGAAGTAAAATTTATCTTACCTCATGGAGAAGAACTATTAGTCGTACCCAAAGTATTCCAAATCAGATGCAGGAAAGACTATGAACTAGAAAAAGGGAATTCAATTATATGGCGAATAAAAAGTGAGCATATAACATCTCCTATTTCATACGAGAATGGAAAATGGCTGATTCTGACCAACCCTCGTTATTGGAAAGACCTTTCCCAGATTTTAAAACAAGAAGAAAATAACCATTTTGAGGATAAACCACTTTCAGGAGCACTTGTAAAAGGTAGGAAGAGATTAATAATTGAAGCCATAAAAGAAACTTATTCAGTAATTTTCCAATATGATAAGCTCATAAAAAATGGACCGATAGACCTTTCGGGAAGAGAGTTTCCAAAAGAAGTAATAGAAATGTTGATGAATTATCGAAGCCAGATTAAGAGTTCTATGGAACAGCGAGCAGAATATCTTATTGATAATTTTAAAAGACGTTTTGTTATTCCAACTGCAATTGGGCGTTTTCAGGATGATAAGCCGTTAGAAGATGTTATGACAGAGATTACTGCCGGCACAGATAAAAGAAGATTAACTGATTTGGTGAATGAAGTTAAAGAACGTTATTTTAATAGATTAGCACATTCCATCCATTCACTAGCACATCGTGATCTCAAAGCGGATAATGTTTTTGTGGACCGTTATAATAACGTCTTAATTCATGACGTAGGCCAAGCAAGAGTGTGTCCCGTGCTTACTGATGCAGTTACTTTAATAGAAACATCTACAATCAATGAATCAGAAAGAAAAGAATTATATGATGGAGCTTATGATGTCCTGAAAAGTTTAGCAGTAGAATACAAAGCAGAATTTTTCAAAGATAAGAAAGATTATCTAGAAGCATTGCAGTTGACACGAATTGAATATCTGTTTCGGTTCATAGGGTTGTGTCAGCATAACGCCTGCCTTGCTGAAGAAGCTGGAAAAGATGCTGCTAAGTATAGTCTACTAAAAAATTATCATTTCACCCGCTTAGGGAGGCTGATGGAACAAGATGGACCAGAATAATCCTGTTAATCGCTTAAATGAACTTCTTGGGAACAGGTATAAAGAGATAGATCTAAATGGGGATATGCCTTTTATTCCTAACAGCACTTCCGGATTGTCTAGCTGTTTAAAACATTGGGATTGTGATAAAATCGAAGAAGTACATTTAGAAGAGAAAGTTAGACCCGAATTTGAACGACTAGCCCGCCGCTTTAATTTTCTTTCAAAATTATGTAAAGTTGGAGCTTACGTTGAAGGAATAGCCGCAGTAGCTGCACCAGTAATGTATCATTATGCTTATGATCGCCCTTTTGTAAACTATGTGCTTTATGCAACACCAATAGATGGTGCAGTAGCCACTATTTTCGCTCTGTTGAGCAGTCGTTATCATAACTTAGAAAAAAGTATGCACAACCAACAGAGTAGGGAGGAAGTTTATCAGAATATGCAAACTGGGCCGTGGTATGGACGCTTAACTTCTTCACTAATCCACAAAGGTGTAATCCCAATAGTACTTACTTTGGGTGTGGCATTCAGTGGAGCATTAGGAATCCAGAAAGCAGTAACTGCTTATTCAAATAGAACAGAAATTAAAGAAGCGACCAGCTTGAGACAACCAAACTGGGTGGAGACAAATAAATTTATTAATGATTATGTAAATTTAGAATCAGCTCGAATAGGAAAATCAAGAGATACAATTACAGTGAAAGAGAATACTAAGTTCTTCTGGGAAGCGGTTGATGCCTACAAAGAATATGAAGCTGGAAAGCGTTCCTGGCCAATTGCACTTTCCAAAACGCAAACTCATGGACCTTTTTCCTCATTCTCCGAAGAGGAGGAGCTGAGCCATGCTACTTTAAATGAGATAGTTGAACCAAAATACCGTACTAAAGAAACGTTGCGTAGATGGGAGAGTGAGCTTTTGACATTAGAAGTCAGCGAAGAACAAGGTAAAAAAATCCATCAATGGATTGCACCGGTTGAAGCAGAGATCTATGCCGCTTGTAAAACAGCCAGTTTTGACAATCCGGAATTGTTAGCAGTATTATATTACTATCTCGGACGTCCGGGGGTTTCCTCACCAGAAAAGTATCTATTCTCTGCAGATTATTGCCCCTCAGAACACAAAGCATTACCTCAAATAAGAATACATCCACTAGAAACTGAAGAACAAGAAGAAAGCTGCTTCTCTAAATTCCTCGTGGAGAGATATCTTTCTCCAATAGAACATCAATTAGCTGAAGATTCCTCCGCCAACCCTGATAAAGCTTTAGAAGATGCTTTAGTACTATTAGTGTATACTCCAGAAGAGATTAAAGAGGCTAAACATAAGTGCCGAGAGGAAACTGCTAAGTTCTCTCAGAATACAAATGATCCTAATCAAGGAGAATCGTTAAATCCATCTTACGATTATTACTCTATTTATCTACCTGAAGAAAGTAAGAATGGAGTCTCTTTAACAGAAACGAACCTCTCCTCTTTTTTATATGCAGCTATTAGAGATTATGCTGGACTGCGAAGATACCATCAAGAACAATATAATCTCCTGCAGCAACAGTATTCATTTAATTCAACAGAGTGGTCCGGCGAAGAATTTCCCACTGTCGTAGAATACATCGGAGGAAATCATAGTTTCGGCTCTGACGAAGGGAAAGACCAAGAATGTCAGGAAGCCCACAAATCAGATAAATTTGAAGTATTGATTGGAGATTCACATAACATAGTTAATCCTGGAGAGAACGTAACCGTAATTTACAATAGCACGAATAGAGATGAACTCCCAAAAAGCATGACTTTCTCCATGGAAGGATTATATGGCTCTGGAGAAGGAGAAAACGTCTTAACCTTAGGAGAAGATGAATTCACCAGAGAACAGAACAAAATTTACATTCCAACCTATACCGAACCGGGAGTTCATCAAGTTAATTTACTTGCAGTTCTCCCTGATGGGTGTGAAGCAATGCTCACGACTTATGTTACGGTAACAAATCAAAAAAAATAGATAACAAATAAGATGACTAAAAATATTGCTGATTGCCTCAATGAAGTACTTGGAAACAGGTATACGGAAATTGATTTAAATGGAGATATACCTTTTATTCCTGACAACACTTCCGGATTGTCTAGTTGTTTAAGACAGTGGGATAGTGATAAAATTGAAGAAGCATCTTTGGAAGAAAAGATAGATATTTCTGCTGAAAAGTTGATAAAAAGGTTCAGCAAACTTGCAAGCGTATGTGATTATGCTCGGGAATATTCTGCTAAAATCGGAGGACTAATTTTCTTTGGCGAGTTTTTGGCAGATAGGGGAATATCTGGATTGATAATGGGGGGAATTTTAGGGGCTCTTCCAGTAGTGGCTTATAACTCAATGGGAAAAGAGTATAATAAATGGACCAGAGCTTTAAAAGGAATTAATCATAACAAAACTTTAAAAGAGTTATATAACCCTCATTGGCACAAGCGGGCGAGGATGTGGTCTCTTCGGAGGGGAGTATTTCCTATCTTTTTTTTAGTATACCAAGCCGGTATAACTGGTGCATTACTCGGAGAAGGAGCTGCTTATGTCTATGGTGAAAAAGATGAAGATCGAGCAAGAGTAATAGAATTACAATTAATGAGAAAAGAAAACCTTAAACCAGGATTATCATATAAAGCTTATGTTAAAGAGGAAGAAGACCTTTCCATTAGATACTGGTTCAGAAAACGAAATTAATTATGGGAAGAAATTGCAACAACTAAAAATAGAAGCATTCAAATCTCCAAGCTGAAACGATACTGCAGAGCTTTCTTAATATTTAACATTAAAGGCCCATAGTCAAAAAATGCTAAATAATCTATTCCTTTTACAGAAGGGGGGTTGTATATCTTTTCCCAAATCTTCTCCCGATCTAAAAGAAATTCATAATATTTAATTTGGTTGAATTCTAAGCATAACGAAACCATAGTAAATAAAGAGACGTTAATTTCTTTAAGTATATCTAAAGTAGAGGGATTATAAAATGATCTTTTCCTCAAAGTTTCTGCGGCAAGATGTTTGTAAGAACCGCTAATCTCTTCAATTCTAGAAACTAATTGAATTGTGACCGAAGATTTTTCTTTGCTTAGCGTTTTCTTGTTTACTAGCCGTTCATAATATAATAAGAATTTTTTAATATTTCTCTGACGCTGTTCCATACTTTCTAAAACAGCAATATCTTTTTTGGCTAATGCCTCAAAACAGTCAGCAGCTAATGCTTTTAGTAAATATAATGCTCTCTGAAAGACATTCTCAGCATTGTCTTCCGAAGTTCCGCCTAAATCCCGAATGACAGTGCGCTGCTGACTTTGCTCGATAATCTCTGTCCCGATTAGGTTTATATTGACAATCTCTTGAATTAGATTCAGTGTAGAAAGTTTGTCTTTACTTTTGTACCCTGCACACTGCGGCTCATGTATCAGTTCAATTTCATCGTACCCTTGGCGATAGGCGCCTAGAATGAAGCTTTCTATCAAATCAGAATTAACCTTCCGCAGATCGAATTTTACAGCGGCATTCTTTACCTGCTTCTCCGAAGCCACCACTAAAGTCCGTTCGGCTTCTTCTACCTCTAAATAGTCTCCCTGCTTTAAGTCAAACTTCCGTATCCATGCCGAAGGCAGGCTCATCACATAAGTGGCTTGCCCTAATTTGATTATTTTACGCTTCATGTAAGTATAAGAAACCAAGAGTAATATATAAGCTTTTCTAATGTTTCTTAAGAATTTGCTAGTTCTTATATATCTTAAGAATAACTCTTAAGTATTTCTTTGTTCCTGCAAAGTAGTATGGTAAATATAAAATCTATTCAAAGAGACTGTCTCGACGGTCGTCTGGGAGTCATGGAAGCCGTAGAGCAAATAGACTCTGCTATCGGCGGCATCACCCGAGTGGACTTCAAAGAAGGGCACAAGTTCAAGATAACTAATCATGTAGCCGTATTTCCTTTAGGAGTAACCGGCTATCGCCGCCGGGAAGAAGAGCTTCTGCACGGCTTAGCGGTAGCTGCTTATTACAAAGCCCAGCAGAACGGAAGCGTGTTTCCGGGAGAAGTGCATATTTCTGCCCGGGCCTCAACTAAACACCATCGTCAGGGAATACAGGAAATTTATCAGAAGTATGTCTAATTCTATTTTTTAACTAAAGAATTAAATTCTCTTCCATAAGTTTTATAAATAATTAACGATTGTTAATAAAAATATGGTTAACTATCACACCACTAATTCAGGATATACTTTTGCTGGTTACGGCTCAGCTAACTCCAGTTATAGCGTAACTACTACTAACTGGAAGAAGACTACCTGCTGTGGAGCATTTCGTTCAGCTCAGAGATGCACGGATTGTCCAGGGAGTTAGAATGAAATTAGAAAAGAAAGATTACGATGCTGAACAAACACTAAACAAATAATCAAACATGCCCAAACTTATCTTTCCCCAGGAAATTGAAGTGTGGTACATTCTTCCCCTCATTAGACGAAAAATAGCACTGAAATTAATCGAAAGCGGACTGCCGCAGAATAAAGTAGCCGAAATGATGGGCATAACTCCCGCTGCCGTAAATCAATACAAGAAACGCAAGCGGGCCAAAGAAGATGTTTTTGATGAAGAATTGGAAAAAGAATTGATTAATTCCATTAAAAAAATCATCACCAACAACGAATCGCTAGGAAAAGAAATCATCCGCCTTAATAATTTAATCAAGAAAAGAGGGTTGATATGCAGGATTTATCAAAACAAATGTATATTAGGAAAAGATAAAGAGAGCTGCCCATACTGTAAAGATTAGGAGAAGTACCACATGAATACCACCAAAAAAGAAATCTATCTGGATCATGCATCTACGACATATGTCCGACCAGAAGTAGTTCAAGCTATGCTTCCTTTCTTCGAACAAAAATACGGTAATCCCAGCAGCTTGCATCGCTTAGGTCTGGAAGCAAAATCTGCGGTAGATGAATCTCGACAGAAAATAGCTTCAATATTAAACTGCAAGTTTAATGAAGTCATCTTTACTGGAGGTGGAACGGAAAGTATTAATCTAGCAATAAAAGGAGCAGCATTACTGAAAGGGAAAGGGCACATTATCACCTCTACGATTGAACATCCAGCAGTTCTGAATACCTGCGCTTGGCTGGAACAGAAAGGATTTAGTGTGACATACTTAGAAGTAGATGATGATGGGTTGATCTCAATTAAAGAGCTGGAAAAAGCTATCCGGAATGATACGATACTTATTTCTATCATGTACGCCAATAATGAAATCGGAACGATTGAGCCAGTGGAAGAAATTGGAAGAATTGCCAGAAAACATAAAGTTCTATTTCACACTGATGCCTGTCAAGCTGCCGGAGCATTAGAACTAGACGTAAATAAATTAAGCGTGGATTTGATGACTTTAAACGGTTCTAAGATTTATGGGCCAAAAGGAATAGGATTGTTGTACAAACGTGCTGAAATTAAGTTAGAACCATTAGTTCACGGTGGGGGACAGGAATTCGGACTAAGAAGCGGTACGGAAAATGTAGCTGGAATTGTAGGATTAGCCACAGCATTAGAATTGGCGCAGAAAGAAAAAGATAAAGAAAATAAACGATTAATTGAATTAAGAGAATACTTGATAAATAATACTCTAAAGAAAATTCCTAAGTCTTTCCTTAACGGACATCCTACGAAACGATTGCCCAACAATGTTAATATTTCTTTTTTAGATGTAGAAGGAGAGTCTATTATGCTATACTTGAATGAATATGGGATGTATGTATCTACCGGTTCGGCGTGCAGTTCCCAGAAATTGCAGATAAGCCACGTATTAAATGCAATTGGACTTAAGCATGATGCTGCTCATGGAAGTATTAGATTTACATTGGGAAAGAGGACTACCAAAACTGATATTGATTGTGTGTTGAAAGTTCTTCCATCGATAATCGATTCATTAAGAAAGATTTCTCCGGTGAAAATGAAGATGAGCGAGATTAGAAAAACGAAAAAGAAGGTGCATTATGATGCTATGCACATACAGAGAGGTGAGAGAAATGACAAATGCTGATGTTTCTGGCCATGAAGGAGAGCAATGGTTGTATACTGAAAAAGTAAAAGACCATTTTTTCAACCCGCGGAATATTTTCAGGTGTGAGAAAGATGCGGTGAAGTACGAAAAGACGGCTGACGGAATTGGACAGGTGGGTTCTCCTGCTTGCGGAGACGTAATGAAGATGTACATCAAAATAAATAAGAAAGATAATACAATCAAAGAATGCAAGTGGAGAACGTTTGGATGCGCCTCAGCCATTGCTTCTACTTCTATTCTTTCGGAGATGGTAATTGGAATGACTTTAGATGCATGTAAAAAGATAACTCCGCAGGATATTGTGAAAGCTTTAGGAGGACTGCCGGCACGGAAAATACATTGTTCAGTTTTGGGGGATCAGGCGCTGCGGGCAGCGATAGATGATTATGAAAAGAGAAAGAGGGGATTAAAGTGAATGTAGTAACTAAAGTATTATCCGAAGAACACAAACACATTTTGATAGTAGTGGGGATGTTGGAAAAAGAATGTTTGGCATTAGAGAAAGGAAAAGAACTGCGGGCAGATTTCTTTAAGAAAGCTATTCAATTTATCCGCGAATATGCCGATCAGTTCCATCACAAAAAAGAAGAAGATATTTTATTTATAGAATTGTGCAAAGAAAGCATTGATATGCATTGCAATCCAACGTACCAGATGCGACATGAGCATGATTTAGGTCGTGGATTCGTGAAAGAGATGGAAGAAGGGCTGAAAGAAGGAGATATACCAAAAATAATTTATGGAGCAAACAATTATATCCAACTAATTCGTGAACATATCTACAAAGAAGATAACATTCTTTATCCCATGGCTGAAGAAGCTTTGGGAGAGAAAGATAAAAAAGAGCTGGAGTTGAAGTTTAAAGAAGCAGATGAGAGGAATAAAACTTTGGAAGCAAATGGATTAAAAATTATGACGGAGTTACAATGAGCTTAATAGAATTGAGAAAATTGATTAATTACTCTGCTGGCGGGATTACGACTAAAGTGATTTCTAAAGATGATAAAAGCAATGTTACTTTGTTTTCTATGGCTGCCGGAACTGATATTTCCGAGCACACTTCCGGAAGAGACGCTTATGTGTATGTGATTGAAGGAGCAGGAACGTTTGTGCTGGATGGAAAGAAGATTGAGATGAAAGAAGGAGTGTTTTTCTCTATGCCTAAGAATTCCCCGCATGAGTTGGCTGTAACAGAGAATACAGCGTTTTTATTGATGCTGTATTGAGAGTTTAACCGCAATCAGCTCCGCAATACCATGGTGGTGCCATTTGCCTTCTTTGCCATGTTTTTCTAGTTTGGTCAAATATTCATCGTAATGAACAATTTTCCAATTTGTGTAAAATGATTTAAGTTCATTCTCTTTAAAGTAAGTTATCTTATTCTTTTTCTGGGGATAACTTGGATCTTTGACCGTGAATACTTTAATGACGTTTACTCCATTTTCTGAAGTGTTCTCTTTCATGGTTGAGATTACTTTTTTTATATCTTTTCTCTTAATAAAATGCAACGCGTTTAAAGAATAAATAGCATCCTGTTTTTCAGGATAAGAGAAATCTTCAATGAGGGAGTGCTTTAGACGTAACTTTACTCTTTGCTGGTGAGCTTTTTGTTTGAGTACTCCTAATGCAACAGCAGATATATCTACTCCCGTTACAGTAAAACCCCGTTTTGCTAAAAATAAAGCATCTCGCCCTTCTCCTACACCTAAATCTAATATTTTATTTCCTTTCAGGCATTTCAGAGAGGTTTTGGTTATGAAATTTGGTTTTAATCCCCAGAGTAGGGCTTTACCACCATGTACTTTTTCGTATTTACGGTCAAAATGGTTTCTGGTTGAAGTGTACATTTTGATATTAGTATTTATTTTAGGTTTTTATAGGTATCTGTTTACTTATAGTAGAAATCCATAGCTTTCGAACATTTGTGGATTTCTACTTAAACTCGACTGGTCTCGTAATATCAAATGCGTTTGATAAATTGTAAATTTCCAATTTGATGTTTGATTTCTATGGAAATTTACTATATTCAAATTTACGCCAGCATTGTGGATCTGGAGAGCCAAAAATGCCGGTTTCGTTGTAAGCAACAGCTGGACACCCTCGACAATATTGGGATAGGTCGCATCGCGAACAGTTTTCATAATTGGCATTACGATATTTATTCATCTCATCAGACAGAAATATTTCTTCGATAGATTGTTCCGGTACTTTTCCGATGGGGCTGTAGAATCTACGACAAGCAAACGCAGTTCCATCTGCCAATATACAGAGACCATGAACTCCAATTGAACATCCCCCATAAATCAAGCCATCGGGGGTAGGTTCGCAGGAGATTTCCTCCAGTTCTTTTAATAAAAGTGTCCATAAATGATCTTTTTTAGTAAAAGTTGTTTTAGACCCTCCTGAAATTAATTGTTTTTCTTTATCGTAGGCTTGGAGCAATAAGTCTCTATATTCTAAAGGCGTAAATGGATCTAGTTGCTTGCCATTCCCGTAACCGCAGACTCTAGCGAAAGCAAAAGCATTAACCTGTAAATCGCTGGCCAGTTGCATTACTGGGATTAAATCTTTAGCATTCTGTCTGCTTATTGAATACATGACTACGGTTCTAATACCTGTGTTCTTCAACTCTTCAATAGCTCTAACAGAAGCATCAAAACTGCCTCTTTTACGATAATCATCGTGTGTTTTCCGAAGCCCATCGATAGAAATCTGGTAACTTTTGATACCTAATGTTTTTAGTTTTGCAAGATTATTCTCATTTAAGTGATAGGGATTTCCCAGAACGCTAATGGTGCTGCCTTTCTCCTGAGCATATCCGGCAATATCAAAAAAATCTCTGCGTAAAAGTGGATCTCCCCCCGTAAGTACAAGGTTTGGAGTTGCACCTAATTTTTCAGCGAACCGAGTGTGGCTATCTATTACTGCTATACATTCATCTAAAGTGAGGGTATTTTCTAATTCTTGCCGATATGTTCTATTGTCGGTAACGTAACAATGGGCACAATTCTGATCACATTCAGCCGTGAGGTGCCACTGAAGGCTAACATTTTTACGCTTGGTAGTGAAGGTCATTTATATCTTCACCCTCGCAAAAACTACAAGAACCACCACGAAAATTATAATCTAAGGTGTTATTTTCAACGCTCCAATACGCATATCTACTTAATACTTGTTTAATTTGTTGACTGGTTATATTCGTTCTACTCTCTGTTGAAGCTAATTTTAGTTCTAGTGTTTCCATTTCTCATTTACCTCCACTGGATATTTTATTTCTTCTCTAATTTTTGGACAGATTTATTAATTTTTCCAACCGCTTTGCTTAAAATATCCCTCATTCTTTGCAAGCTCCAATTCTTTTGTTATTTAGCTCTTAAATAGAATGTTACCAACAAATCTCTGGATAAAGAGCTAAGCAAATATTTCTATGCTTAGAGATGTTTTCAGCCATTTGTTTAATTATTCACCATCGCCCCCACAGGAACCATCTCCATGGCAACTGCCACCACTGCATGAAGCTCCACAAGAGGAACAGGAAGTGCTATTATAACTTCCACCTAACTTATCGTATTTACTTCCAGAATTCCAATAAGCGTACCTACCCAATACTTGTTCAACATTTGAACCATTTACACTTTTCACATTTTCTACCAAAGCCAATTTTTGGTCTAGTGTTTCCATTTTTCTTTACCCCCATATTTTATTTAACTTTTGATTATTTCTTTGTCCACCACACTTCCATAACCACCTCATGCCTCCAGCAATACTCTCCATACTTCGCCCGATTGAGGCAGCTGGTGCCGTCGCGACAGGTTGCTTGGCAAAGCGGGATTTGTTTTAAACGGGTCACATCATACACTTTGTTTATATTATCAACTAGAGTTGAGATTCCTTCATTGTGATCGGAGAAAGCTTTGATTAAAAAATGATTATCCACTTTCTGAAACGAGTAAACTTCTTTACGGAGAGCTAAAAACTTAGAGAAGTCACCTTTACAATTATCAGGCACTCCAACCTCTAAAACACAACTGGGCATTTAATCTCTTAACATCAACTAAAATATATATCTAACCGATATGTTTTTATATAAGTATGTATCTTATATATCAAACTGAAGATAAGTTGCTCAACCAAACTCATGGAAGAAAGAAAAATAGTCAAATCGGGAAATACCAGTTACATCCTAGCTTTACCTATAACTTGGATCCGGAAAAACAGCTTAAATAGTGGGATGCAAGTGCAGGTTTATGAAAATGAAGTGGGAGATTTGGTAATTGCGGCCAAGAAATCACTAATTACACCTAAAGAAGCAATTGTTACTCTAAATGTGGATAGGAAAGATATTGAAACAGTATGTTTAGATTTTTTGAGAGCGTATATTCATGATGCATCATCAATCATATTTGAAGGGAAAGACCTCACTAAAATAAGTGACAAATTACTTGGTCTCGTAAAAGATTTCATAGGATTAGATGTTATAGAGCAAAGCACTAAAGTAATCATGGTAAAGAACTTCTTCTTGCTCGACAAAGAAACCTCTCCGGGAATGATCATCAAGAAAATGGATATCACCAATCGAGCGGGATTTGAGTTATTGCAGCATTTCTTTCAGAAAGGGTTTGCTAAAGAAGAGCTTTCTGAACTTCAAAGATTAAATGACCAGAATGAACGATTATTTAATTTATCAAGAAAAAGTACATTTAAACTATTTGAACATTCACAGTTGATGAAGAATGTGCAGACTGACACACTACAACTAGTTAAAGACAAGATACATACACAAGCATTGAGAGCAATATCTCTCAGCCTATTAAATTGCGGCAATTCATTTCTATTTTTAGATAATTCCCGAAGCGAGATTAAGCCATTAAAAGAGCTATTCGGGAAAAACTACTCGGATTACCAAGATTTATTTAATGCAGTATACAACAAATCTAACGATAGGCTCAAGAACTTCATTAAAAAGCATCCTCAAGACATGGAAGAAGTAGATAAACTTCTCAAAACTTTAGAAGATCCGTTAATGATTCAGGTTACTAATTCGCTTCATATGGTTAGATATAATTTAGGCATAATCGCCCAAGAAGCTTTAATATGAGTTAATCTTTGCTTTTCCAGTATTTACAATAAGTATCTTTTTATTACTTGGAATCTTATCTCTCATCTGCAACAACATGCCTAATCCAGCAATACCTGACGGTTCGCATACGATTTTTAAGTCATTTGCTAAAGCTATTGCTTCATCCAGAAACTTTTCTCTAAGTAGATGTACATTTGACTCTGAACCACAAAATCCTCTTAATTTGTAGCATTTCAGCCATTGTTCATCAAATATTGCGAAAGGACGATGATGAGCAAATAACTTATCTGCCTTGCTGCTGGGATCATTAACCGTAGCTCCAATGAAATTGCAATTTTTTAGCGTTTTAACGTCTCCATTGAAGCGTGCATCGTGTAAAGTTGCAGAAACTTCTTTCTTGTTGACGTTTAACAAATTTTTATACAAATGTCCGCTGCCAAAAGGAGTGAAACAATAATCTGGAGAATGATTGATTACTTCATAACTCATCCAATCATAGAAGATTAAATCAGGGTCAAGCCCTTCGCTGGAAGTAACATCAATACCATTTTGATTGTTAGTCAATTCCAAAATTTCTTTCCAAGTAAAAGGCTTTCGAGATAAATCGGTAAAGTATAATTCGCAGCCAAGTGATTCTAAGCATTCTACAATTTCTTTTCTAAGATTTAAATCTACTAAACACTTCAATGAAGGAAGATTATATTTGTTAAGCATAGTTTGTATCGCAATCCCAGCAGCACCGGAGGTAATAATTGACAATTGCGGTAGTTTGTCTTTGACTCGATCATCTTTTTTAGCCAAAAGAATATCTCTATATGTTACCACCATTTCCCATGCCAATCTATCTTTATGCGTACCGGTAGGATTATGACTCTCATCTTTCAGCCACACGTTGCTGAACCCGGGAACATTAATCTTGTAAGTTGGTGTAGCAGGAAATTTAGGATTATCCGGAGGAAATTCAGGCTTAGTTGGATCATTCTCCGAAGCTACTCGTATAGAATAAAGAATTTTACGCTCTTTATCGGTTAAAGCCATAGCAGGAATAGTTTCATTAGTGTTTATTAAGTTTTCTGAGAGGTTTGCATCGAAAGTAATTTAAATTACAGCCACAAGTTAAGCTGATATGGCCAAACCGGTGATTGCGGTTGATTTTTCTGGAACACTTATTACTGAAGAGCCTTCTGAATTAGCTCATTATGAATGGTTTGAGATAATGGCTAAAATACTTAATGATAAATCTATTCTGGCCTATGCTAAAGAAAAAGAATATTTTCCTCATGTATACAAAATCATGGAAAGATTTACGGGATTAAACGCAAAGAAAGAAGAGGATAAAATACTAATGAAGAAATTTGCCCGCAATTTGTTCCAGTTGAGCTATTTTGCTGCTGCCAACAAAATTAAAGACCGGCTCCTATTTCAAAATTATGCCAATTATCTTAAAGAACTGAAACACAAATATAAGATAATTTTAGTGACTACTTCTCCCGAAGATATTGTATCACCCATCCTGCATATGATTAAGTGCGATGATATCTTTGATGGAATCATAAAATCGCCCCTTACTGAAGAGCCGAACAAAGAAAAACTGTTGAGGCAATTATTGGATGAACCAGATAGAGTAATATTATATTTAGGTAATTCTTTAGAAGATGCCCACGCCTGCAAAAAGCTGAAAATTCCGTTTATTCTAGCAGTGTGGGACAAAGCAGATAATTCTGAAGTTAAGAAAATAGCGGATTTTACTGCGGGTAGCGTGGAAGAGTTGAAAGACATAATTAAAGAAAACTTCTAACCGCCATTCCTTCTTTCCTCCTTGCGAATTATGCCGTTTTACACATTTAAATTAGTAGAAGTATCTAAGCTGGTTTAAGCCGCTCATGTTTTTGCCATAATTCTTTTAGCACATCTTTATTACCAATATTAAACCATTTAATCATGGTCTCTACTCCTTCCGGGGTACTTAATAATCTTTCTTCAAATTTATAATACTTATCGTACACGGCATTGAGGAATTCTCCTTGCAGTTTACCCCAATTGCTTTTCCCAGTCCTAACAATCTCTGCCCATTTTTCTAAATCTCTCATTATCTCAAATCTATCATCCTCAAGCGTTTCTTTACTCCATTGATAAAATAATTCTTTTATAACCACCTCTTCCTCTTCTTTCATGCTTATTTTCACCCCTGTTTTTCTAAAACTCGGTCAGCTTCTTCTCATTAGAAAGATTAACAATAGTAGTATTCCCCTCTTTTCCCGATACTTTTTCCGTAGAAATAAACTTCCCTTCCTGCAGCTTGATAATCCTCCTTTGAAAGCTCTTATAACTCATCTCTCCTCCATACTCGGCATAAGCAGCGAAAATATCTCCAATCTTCTTTCCGGCATTTTCTTTTACTAAAGTAAGTATTTGGCGCATCTCTTCATCCAATCCGTCTTTGGGCTTGATATAAAAATCATCTACTTTTTTCATGGCCTCTGCCACATGCTCAGCAGAAATAACTCGTGAACTTCTCTCCTCGGCAATATTTCCAGCTTCACGCATCAAATACAAGCCTATACGCAAATCTCGGGATTCACTGCATTTTTCTACTATCTCTTTAAACGCATCATCGTCCCAGCATCCTGAAACAAAAGCATATTCTTTGCGGTTGGCCAGAATTCCAGCTATCTCATGCTCGTTATACGGCCGGAAGAATAAAAATTCAGGAGATAGCCTGCTTCTTATCCTTTCATCTAGCTCGGAATAATAATCTCGATAGTTGGTGAGCACAATAATGCTCTTACGGTAAATATCTTCTAAGATGGAATATAAGAAATCAGTGTCTTCTAACTTATCCAATTCATCGAATACAAATACCACTGGCTTTTTGTTCAGGCTGCCTTTGACTAGCGCAAATAATTCATTAGTTCTTTTCGCCTGAAGAAATTTAAATCCCAAATCCTCGCACATCTTGTAGAATATCTTGAAGGTGGTATTTTCTTTCCAGCAATTGATGTATATGGGCAGGGTTTCGCCGGATTCTTCTTCCAGCTCTCTTAGCACGTGCTTGCAGGCAGTTGTCTTTCCAATTCCGGGGGGACCGTACACAAATAAGTTTCTTCCATTATTTCCCTGTAATAGTGGCCTAACTGCAGTAGCAAACCGCATCTGTTCATTTTCGCGGTAGGGAACCACTTTAGGCTGATAATCATAATCGAGTACAATAGTATCTCTGAAAATGCTTTCACCGCTTTTCAAC
This sequence comes from uncultured Methanosarcinales archaeon, assembly GCA_964542815.1. Taxonomy (GTDB): domain Archaea; phylum Nanobdellota; class Nanobdellia; order Woesearchaeales; family GW2011-AR9; genus JACRPH01. Next base: position 18,060 of record CAZIUU010000017.1, read on the forward strand.
ATCTCTTTAAACAAGGGCATAAAGTTAAAATAAGAACAAAAGTATATTAAAGTTTTGTTGGTAGAGTGGATATATCCGATTTTCCCAAAACGCACAAGAAAGCTTAAAAGTTAGTCCCCCTTTGACACTAAAGCAATGAATGACAGACTTAAGACTTGGGAAGATATAAAAACGTTTGATGATATAGTCTTATCTAGAGAAAGAGATATTATTTCAGGACTAGAGCAGCGATTAGGTCAAAAATGCCCCCATCTTCAGAAGAAAGGGAAGTTCTTTTATTACTGCGGGTATGGTTTAGAAAGCATAGAGCCGCTGAGACCTTCTCCATTTAATGTAGTATACCAAAAACATCAGGGTGTAGCAGAACTGCAATTATTTTGCATGGGATGTTTTGATAAATGCGATAGTTACTCCAAATAATAACAAAGGTTGGATCTAACAAACAGGTTATCCTTTTACTACCGTTCCCCTAAACCTCTCTCCCCGCACCATCTTGGGAAATTGTTCTTTTCGGCCAATGTAAACGGTCAATTTCTTTCTCAGGGTATATCCTAATGCTGCTGCTTCTGGATCAAATGGAGTACTCAATCCCGGAACCCATTTGGTGCCGATTAAATTTACCAGCTCTTTCCACGTCATTTGTTTGAGCTCTGGGGCATGAGCTAGAATTTCAGCTTTCTTTTCCGGAAGTGCTTTGGCTAATTCTAATGGCTTGATCTTTTTAACAATTTCAAAATCGCTGAGCTTGAATACTTTGTTGGCATGGAAAGCTTTGGCTAATAACATCATATCCTTATCGGTACTGCAACCAGGAACCCAGCCTCCGGTGAAGAAGACTTTACAAGTGGAGTTAAGTTTTTTAGTAGGATCAAGAATTAACTGAGGATAAACTGCTTTTCCCAGCTTCTTCTGGAATTGAGTTAATACATATTCTGCGTTTATCTTGGTGATAGAAATACCTAACCAATCATTAGCACGTTGGACGGCTTGGGGATCTATTTTCCCTTTGTCGTTGAATGCTTCTTGCAGAAAAGGCTTAGATGCTTCCTGTACTCTTCGGCACAACTTTC
>CAZIUU010000017.1:19152-29711 GCA_964542815.1 uncultured Methanosarcinales archaeon
AAATAAATTTGTCTGGGCTTTCTTTTACTAACTGGATAAATTGGTTGATAACTACATTATCATACTTTCCATTGGGATTGACGATAGATCCGCCAAATTTTACAATATTCATGGGGAGCACCTGTTTTCGTATGTGCATAGCATCTTCGAAATCATAGATGTAAGTTCGCAAGCACTATTTCCCCGTAGGGGGCAACCCCCATAACGCGCTAGCTTCGTTAATCATGTGGATTTCGACCTCATGATGCTATGCACATATCTGTTTTTACTTAGAAATTAGGGAAAATTTATAAACCTGCCCCCTAAATAATCATAATTAAACTAAAGAAGGTGACCCAAACATGACCATAGTTAAAATAAATTTGCATAAGTTAGTAGCGGAAAGGAACTTAGAATCCCCCGGCGGGCAGATAAATATCAATAACAACGTCTCAATTAAGAATATCGAAGACCTATCGTTTGATGTAGATGGAAAGAAAGGATTGAAGTTTACGTTCGCGTTTAACTGCAATTACGAGCCGGAATACGGCAAAATTGAAGTGGAAGGACAGATTCTATATGTGGATACCGCGGCTAAGATAAAAGGAGTTAAAGAAGGCTGGGAGAGCGAAAAGAAGATTCCGATGGATATCATGGAGCAGATAGTTAATGCTGCCTTGCACAAAGGGAATATTCAGGCCATCAAGATAAGCGAAGAAGTTAACTTGCCTAGTCCGTTGCCTTTGCCAAAAGTTAAGACTGGTCCGGCACCAGGAGCAGTGCCTCCGGCAGGAAAGTCCAGCGGTAAGAAAGCGGGATAAGTTTTATTTTTCTTAATCTTATTATTTTCAACGTTGTCCACCTTACTACTACTCTTCTTTAAATGCTCCTTTGTACTTTTATCTGGAAAATGGAACTATCCAATTATGTTACTAAAGCTTTATCTGTCATCGGAACCCTCAGCATTACTTCTTTGATGCTAGCGGCAACTCCTGAAGTAAATGCACCTGAGAAAAGAATTCCACCACGCAAAATCATCGCTGAAGTAATAGCCTCCCGTTTCTACAACCTGTATCAAGAACCACTGCCAAGGAAAGCAGATATTCCGGAATGCGCTTATTTTACGGTGCTTTCTACCTGGAATTACGAGAAAAGCCTGCGCTTAGATACTTCTCAAGAGCAAGTTTCTGGGACAGCAGCATTAACCGGAGAGCTCATCTATACTGCTCCGGCAAAATACACTAAAGCTGCTCGTGTTTTCGGGGTCTGTGACAATTCCCAAAAAGAGCTGTTTGATGAATTAGCTGCAACTATGGGAACAGATACTTTGGACAGGGTTATTGTAGAGAACTCAATTTTAGGGGTATATGAATGTTTGGAAAAGAAGACTCCATCAGAACAAACTACTTCTTTGCGCAGGGATTATCTGGAAGAAGGCTGTAGCACACTTTCTGGATTCAGTTCATCCCGTTGTGTAGATATAAAAACTAAACTGGAAGGAGCAAAGCGAGATTATACCGGTTATGTGTGCCAGCGTCTGGAGTTGGATAAAAGTCCGGTAACACCGGAAGAAGGTCCAGAACTGCCTGATGATGTGCCGGGGTGTTGAAAAAAATCCATGCTAAATTCACTAAAATCCCTCAGGAAGTTTTATAAAGTTGAGAGAAAGAATAGAAAACAATGGAATTCACTGCTGTAATTAAGAAAGGTGAAAAGCAATTTGTCGCGCTTTGCTCAGAAGTAGATGTAGTTAGCCAGGGATTCACTATAGAAGAAGCACTGAATAATCTGAAAGAAGCAGTAGAACTATATATTGAAGAGATGGGCTTACCAGAAGGATTCCAGCAACAAGAAGCGATTATTGCCCGTTTTGCCGTGACAGAAAGTGCCAAAGTTGCCTAGAGTTTCTGGAAGTGAAATAATTAAAGTTTTGGTTAAATTGGGTTTTGTTGCGGTTAGGCAAAAGGGAAGTCATGTTATTCTACGCAAAGAAACACCGGATAGAACAATCGTAACTGTAGTTCCATTACATAATGAAGTAGACCGTGGAACCTTACTGGAAATCATACGACAAGCGGGAATGAGTAAAGATGATTTTTTAAATTTATTTTAGCTACGGCTATAACCTCACTTTAACCAGCGGAACCGTCATTTCTTCTTTGCTTACTCCGCCATGATTGCCTATATGCAGTTCTTTCTTTTTCTCCGGAGGATGCTCTTTAAATGCATAATTTTCTTTCAGGATTAATACATAATCACCGATTCGGCTCAATAACTGTGGATGCGGTTTAAACAGTCCAAAGTATCCTTTATCTACTAATTCTTTAGTTGTATGCAACACACAATATTTCTGCAGGTGATGTTTAACGTACTGCTCAAACTGCTGCTTTTTGTGTGGTAAAACGTAACAAAATAATGCTCGAGGCTCTCCTCCGGTTGGAATTTCCTGACATTCCATGAAGTGAGCATGTTTGTCGAGAATAATTGTGCGTTTTTCAGAAGTGCTAATATGCCCATGATCAGCAGTTATCAATAACAAAGTATCAGTTCCTTTAAGTTTCTTGGCGAGTATTCCTAACTTAGCATCAAGCTCCCGCAGGTGTTTCCAGCTTTTAGGGCTTTCTTTCCCATGATGATGGCAGAAAGAATCATATTCACCCCAATAAGCATAGATGTATTTTCGGTTATCACTGTATTTCACTGCTGTTTCAATCTTGGTTAATAATCCGCCAAAATTTCTGATGCCCCATTGAACTGACTTCTTACATAAATGCTCGTTGTAGGGGATCAGGTAAAAACTTTTATTAATTATTACGTGGGTTTCTGTTTTAATCTTATTGAAAATCGAAAGTGGATATTCAAACTTAACTTTTCTATTTGCGGGTTTATGTTCTTTGTTGTGGAAAGGAAGTATCGCAATTATATCTTTAAATTCTTTCAGATACATATACCATGCGACTAATCCATGTTCTGCTGGTGCTTGCCCAGTAAACGAAGTAGTGATAGCAGCAGTAGTAGTTGAAGGAAACACTGAAGTTAAATTTCGGCAATAATTTTTGGCTAAAAAACTGTTTTTGTTTTCTTTTTTTAACTTAGTTACGATATCAGCCCCCATCCCATCAATTAGCAACAAAACTACATTCTTCGCTAATTTAATTTCTTTCACTAAAGCAGGATCAGTAACTTTATATTTACTTCTTCCACCAAAGCCATGCAGAATACTGCTCATTAGATTGACCAAACTATTTCCATGATAATCGGGTAACATCATTTCAACCATTCTTCCCAGAAATCACCAAATGTTTATAAATAATGCTCTTTTCTAAGGGGTTATCGTGGAGAGATAGGCCGGTGTGAACTTGCCTATACTGGAGATGCACAGCATAATAGTTGTGATAACTGATTCTCCCAATAATTAAACCGAGGTAAATAACTATGGCAAAAATGCATTCCCGAGCAAGAGGAAAAAGCGGCAGTAAAAAGCCGTTGAAGAAAGTGCCGTCATGGGCACCGTATAAAGAGAAAGAAGTAGAAAAATTAGTAGTTAAATATGCTAAGTCCGGAAAAAGCACTTCAGAAACGGGATTAATCTTAAGAGATGTGCATGGTGTTAACAGCGTAAAAGCTATAACTAATAAAAGCATCAGCACTTTGCTTAAAGATAATAAGATTTCCTCTGAACTTCCGGATGATGTTATTGCTTTAATCCGAAGATTAATCGGAGTGAGACAGCATTTAGAGAAGAATATACATGATTATTCAGCTAAACGCGGGTTAATTTTAACCATGTCCAAGATAAATCGCTTAGTTAAATATTATAAGAAATCAGGCAGGTTACCTACAACTTGGACGTTAGAACTTAACCGGTTGAAAATGTATTTAGAGTAAACAGATTTGTTTAGCTCGGCACGGTCAAAAGGTGAGTTGAGCTGAACTTGTGCTTGCAAGAAAGTGAGTTACCCGCTTTTTGATAAGCGCTGACGATATTGTAGCGAGATAAAGTGTGAGAGCGGGGCGAAACTCACGACCGCCGAAAGCTAAACAAATGCGAGTAAACCGAAAGTTTTTTATTTTTATTTGTTTTATATTAATTATTGGAGGTGAAACAGATGCATAAAATTAAATCAGCGATAATGATTGTACTTCTTATAGGAGTAATCGGAGTTATTGGATTTATGATGAGTGATAATTCTGAGATAACCAGCGCGATTGTAGCTGATACTATTGCCTGCTACGAAGATAAAGATTGTGATGATAGAATTTCCCAGACTGAAGATGTATGCATGAATCATGGAACTAACGATGCACTATGTGTGAGCAGAGTGATGAAGAAAGAATAAGAATAACTTATTCAACCAATATTCGCTTAAGTTCATATTTCTGCGCTAATCTCTCCATTTCTGTAGGATACAGTTCAGTAGGAGAGAATTCTACCACCGCAGTTATTGGCGTTTGTTCATTAGTATAAATTACTCCATCACCAATCTTAAAGCGGTCAATAAACTCGTCAAGACGACAATCTTGGGAATCTCTTCCCCCGCGACCAACTATTCCATTTATTACTTCTCCCATCGATCCACTGCTGAAATAGAAATGATCTGGAACACGTAACTGGCCATCTTGAAACAGAGCTAGATAAGGTAAATTAAATTCTGCATATTGCGTTCTTACTTTCTTTATAAAATCCGCATGCCCTCTTAATCCACATTCTCGCTGTTCGCACATGACAACCAAATCTAAAAAGAAAGGTTCAATCTTAGTATTTACAATATGTAATAATTTGGCCATTTTATTACCTCTATGATTTTTAAACATTTATGATCACTAAACAAAAAAAATAAAAAGCTATATTAAAAAAAAAGATTATAGCATTGTTCTTATGCTTTCGATGTTAGAAGCGATATCCGTACCTTTCTTGGTCAACTCTAATAATTTTAAACGGCCTTCTTTTTTAAACCGAATCAATTCAGCTTTCTGCATTTCCTGCAATATCTTCACCACATGTGAATACGTGCAGTCAATCTGCTTCGCCAGAACTGAAGCATAGACATTGGCATCAGCGTTTTTTAGCTCTACCAACATCATAGCGGGTTTTTCTCGGAAAAACACGTCAAAAATACCCTTCTTTTTAATCAATTTAACACCCCCGATATTTTTCCATCCCCACCTCTTGAAAAATTAGGGCAGGATAGGTATATTTAAACATTTAGACACTTAAACCTATATTTCGCAACCTATATTTAAAAGTTGCTATATAGTGTATAGAAGATTTCGTTAGAAAAAATATATTTTATCCTTTAATTATTTTTACTTTCAGTTTAAAGTTATGTTACATCATTTACAGAAAAATAAAATGAGTGCGGGGAAAGGGAATTTCGTGTAGTTACGTAGTCTGGTGTGTGATAAGAGGGATTTCCGCAGAATATCCCTCGGACGCACGTTCGCCCAGCGTAACTGGCCATTCGAACCCTCGAACCCACTAAGGGACAGGATGACTTACATCCAGCTTCAGTAGCTGGTGTTCCTCTGATGGGCTTAAGTCCTGCGCGTTTGACCAAGCTTTGCTATCCCCGCATAAAGTTGTGAAACTGCGAGTAGTATATAAAATTAATTGCTGTAATTTGAAGTTGCAAGAAAATATTTTTCATTCATTCAAAAAAAAAGATGAAGGGGTCCAAAACGGGGGGTGAGGGTAGTAGAATAGGTTGGACCCCAATCAATGTGATTGGTAAACATCTATCGCCTCTTTTTCCCTACTTTCGTTAGTAAAACAGTATTAATATATAAATGTTACGGTTTTGTATACTGGTTGAGGCTGAAATTGTTGGGTTTGAGCTTATTTTAGAAAGGATTGGTCAGAAAGGATAATATTTCATAAATAGCTTTAAGCTTGTTTGATTAATTGGTCTAAGCTTAAAGCATGGCTTCTCTCCAAGCGTTCGCGGAGAACTTTTAGCTGATTAGCATCGTGTGAACAGAAAGGTAATGCTATCTCAGATGTTCCGAACTGATGTGAGCGATAATTCGCAGCTGGAGAATAATTTGCTTCGGCACATATTGCTTTTGCCTTTTCAGCATCTACTTTACATCTTACTCCGATAATTAAAGCGTCATAAGGATGACTGTCTGTTTTTCCACATACAGAACATGCTCCGCGTACTTTATATTCTCTTACTGCTGTTACGGGTACAGAATTGTAGTATATTCCCATTTTATCATTCCTCCATTTTTTAGGATAGTTTAGTCATTGTTTAAAATACTTGTCGATCATTGAGCAGTGAAGAAAATGGAGAATAAAAACGTATGTTTGCCAGAAATACCAAATCTAAACCAAAGTTTTTTAAAGCCCAGCTTATCTTTCGTGCTTGCGGGGTTATAGCGGGGATTTGTTGAGCAAAACTCGCAAACCGCAATAGGGAAGCTAGGAGTACCCGATGGGCTCATAACCCATAGATCGGAGGTTCAAATCCTCCCCCCGCTATTTTCTTTATATTCTCTAACCACTAAATCTTCTTAAATCCAATTCTAAATCGTTTTCTTTCTATGAAAATCACTATCTGCGGCAGCATGACTCTTGCCCAAAAAATGCTGGATGCAGAAAGAGAACTGCAAAATAGAGGACATCAGGTAATTCTTCCGGAATTTACCACAGAATATGCTGCTTTGGAAAATGCTGAAACGAGACATAAAGAATCAGCAAGGAATAAAGTGAAGTATGATTTGATAAGACAATATTATCACCAGATTGCTGAGAGCGATGCTGTTTTGGTTGTCAACGGAGAGAGGCATAGAATTCCAAATTATATCGGTGGAAATTCTTTCTTGGAGATGGGATTTGCATATGTGCTGAGAAAAGGAATTTATCTTCTAAATCCAATTCCGGAGATGATTTATACCGATGAGATAATGACGATGCAGCCGATAGTAATTAACGGGAATTACGATTTGATTACATAGTTTTAAAAATAATTATCAATTTATTGTTTAAAGTGCCCTCATAGTCTAGCTTGGATGCATTTAATCTTTAGGGATTGGATGTAAAGCCAATAGAATACGAGCTTGCGGAGCTTGGGACCGGGGTTCAAAGCAAGTTACGCTGGTGGAAGTGTACTTGAGGAAATTCCCCGTGAGGGCGCATATTTTAAAATAGGAGGTGTTACACATGAATTGGAAAAAAGGAGTTCTTGCCGGAGTAGTTGCCGGAATTGTATTAAACATAGTTAGTTTTGTATTCGGGATGCTGCCTGGAAAAAAAGAATGGTACGCTGCAACGTTCCCGCAGATGATGAACATGCAGGGATTGGCAGCGATGTTTACGTCTATGTTCCTAATCGGTGTGTTTATGGGAATTATCTACGATTTAATCAACGATTCACTTCCGGGAAGCAAGACTAAGAAAGGATTTGTTTACGGAATCATTGTATGGTTACTCGCCGGAACCATGTGGCCGGTAATGATGATGGGCTTTGCTTCGACATATCAATGGCTGAGCGAACTGCTGATTGGGTTAGTTGAATACATCATCACCGGAACGGTAGTAGTATACGTCTACGGAAAGAAATAATTTTTTATTTATTTTTATTTTTTACCATTCTTCACAGAAAATCTTATTAAATAATAGCCAAATATACGATTTCATGGGCTCGTAGTCCAGTGGCTATGACGTCGCCTTCACAGGAACCTTTGGGCAAGCCAAATGTTCCATCGAAATGCACTCAAGTGGGGTGTTCCTCCCGATGGTCGGAAACCCCACGACATACGATGGAAATAACAGATGACAAAAGGTTTTGAAATCGGCGAAGATCAGGGGTTCGAATGGCAGACAGTTGATTTTGTTGCCAAGAAAGTCCCCTCGAGCCCATATTTTATTTTTCTTCAAAGACACAGGGTGGCGGACCGACAGAAATAAATTCTTTTTGGAATAAAGATACTTCCATGACTCTATTCTCGGGAAAAGCTTCTTCTAACTGCTGTAAAATTGGTCTTAATTTGTAAGGATTATCCACCACGATGCCTATTTCTAAGAAAGGATCACCAACATACTCTGCAAGGAAAGATATTTTGGGATGTTTAGAGAAGTATGCCAGCAATTTTCCCTTATTTTCAGCATTTTTGTTTATTAGAAGAATACTATACTGAAACAACCCTAATTTTGAAAGGTCAATAAAAAGGGAATATTTCTGAATAATTCCCTGTTTTTTCAAGCTCTTGATTCTTTTGCTTATCGCTGGCGGAGTTAGCCCCACGATTTGAGAGAGCTTAACGCAGTCTAAACGTGAATTTTTGGAAATCTCCCGCAAGATAATCTTATCCGTTTCGTCAGGATTACTTTTATTAAAAGATACTTTTTCTTTCTTGCCAAAAGTAGGGGGCATACCAAAGTAATTCTCATAGAAGTAAATGGATTTGCGATGCAAGGTAAAACGATGCTCTAAGATTGAACTTTTGAACTTAGCGAGAATCAAAGACATCTTTTGGTCTAATTCCGAGTTGCTTCGACCGTAAATGGAAAAACCGAAGCTCCATACTCCAGACAATTCTGCTACCCAAGAGATAAAATGACAATTCTTTAGGTACTCTTGAAATTCTTTTTCTGCAGAAGATTTAACTTTGACGAAAACTGCCACCCCTACAAACCCTAATTTTTGCACATCAATCTCCGTAACAAAATTAATAATCACTCCTTCTTTGATGAGCTTGTGCAGGCGGTAATTAAGCACTTCCCGTGACACTTTTATCTTCTTAGCGAGGATAGTCAGGGGAATACGGGAGTCTTTCATGAGTTCTTTTAACAGCTTAGTGTCAATCTTGTCCATTTTTACATAAATAAATCTTTTTAGTATATAAAGTTTGTTATTGTAAAATATTACTTAGGATATCTTATATATGTGTTGGTTGACTATTCTTGAGGAACAACATGAAACAATTAGAAAGTTTGGAATTTGTAGTCAGAAATTCCCGGCACGTACAGATTAATGAAGAGCAAGTTAGAGGACTTGCCAAAAATTTTGCTGGGTTAAATAGTGGGCATTGGATTGAATCCTCATCACTTGCCCGCTCCAGCTTAAATTATCAACAAAAAACTGCTTTCCTGTTTGTCTTTAACGCCGTAAGTTTTAGTTACTGGGGAAATCCAAAATGGACCATTGAATATGAAAACCAGACTTATAATCGTGGAACGTGGAGCTTGATTGCCGCAATTCAGAGAGCCATGAAAGAAAATATTCCTATTTTAGATAGTTCATACTTGGTAGATTTAAGTGTTGAAGAATTAGGACATATTCTTAAAGGGAATGTAGAAATACCTTTGTTAGAAGAGAGGACAGCTATTCTAAGAGAAGTCGGTTTGATTGTTACTAAAAAATATAATGGAAATTTTCTTCAAGTGATTTCTAACCCTAATAGTAATTCTGTGGGAGATTTAGTTGATAAAATCGTGGGAGAATTTCCTTCATTTAATGACTCTTCAAGTTATAATGGGGAAAAAGTATATTTTCACAAAAGAGCACAATTATTAGTGTCTGACTTAAATCATTCTTTAGGTTTAGGGTTAGATATTCATAAATTAACCGCATGTGCAGATTATATTATTCCGATGGTCTTACGTTATCTTGGGATCCTCGAATATGATTCAGCTCTCGCATCTAAAGTTGACCATCAAATAGAAATTCAAAAAGATGGCGAAGAAGAAAATGAAATAAGAGCCGGAACAATAGTGGCAATAGAACAAATTAAAAAAGAACTATCTAAACCTAACCTTACATCCATGCAACTAAATGATTATTTTTGGTTGGCAGGTGATACGATTCCTGAAACAGAGTTCTATCATTTAACCAGAACAACGGCATATTAAAATCACACCCTTACATGCTTCAGCTTTCTGCGATGAAACCGAGTGAATAATCGTGTTTTAGAAACTACTCTCAGCACTCTCGCTCCAATCTTAACCCCTCTTCCTATTTTGAGGAACCGTTCTGCTCTTGCCGTTGCTTTAGTTACTTCTACTCCTTCATGGAAGATTGCTTGTCCAACACCAACCACTTCTTCAGAAGCGCGAAAGATACGCGAGAATTCTCCGATAATCCCAAACATAAGGGCAAATGGAAATACTGCCAATAAATCCAGCCAATAATTCTTAAAGAAGAATTTGACATTCTTAGCATGTATTCCTAAAAAGATTAAATCTATCACAAATACCGCAATGATTAGATAATCAGTAATTGTTACTGCTAATTCTAAAGTATGATTTTCAGTGTGGATGAATAATTCAAATATGATTACGAACAACAGTAGAATTATAGCTGGCAAAATCAGGCGATGGTTCAGATGTTCTACTTTCTCCCAAAAAGGATGCATAGACGGATTAAATTAGCAGGATATTTAAAGATGAGTAACTACTTGGAAGTACAATTGGTGGTTTTGTGAGGAAAATTTTAATATCACACTAGGTAAACGAGTATGAAACCCTCTCCTTCGCTTGCTTGAATTGCTACAAAATCGTAATCAAGCATCGAATGCGGGTCGCCAGATGTCGTAAATCTCAAGTACGAAAAATTATACTAGCTCTCTGGCCATTTGGC
>CAZIUU010000018.1:0-323 GCA_964542815.1 uncultured Methanosarcinales archaeon
GGACTTGCAAGAGCTCGCAATGCTCTTGCTCGCTCAGGTCCCTGGCGCTTTCCACATACATATTTTCCAAAACTATATAAACTACCCTCAAATTCTTCTTTGTATGTCTATTACATGGGAAATTACGCAGGAAGTTGATAAGCTGCCCAAGTTGAACGATCCAATTCTTATCGAAGGTCTGCCTGGAATAGGAAACGTGGGCAAGCTTACCGTAGATTTTTTAGTAGACGAGCTAAAAGCAGTAAAGTTATATTCATTCTTCTCGCACAAGTTTCCTCATTCAGTTTTTGTTAATTCCGAAAATTTAATTGAAGTGCCAAAGC
>CAZIUU010000018.1:333-29706 GCA_964542815.1 uncultured Methanosarcinales archaeon
AGCTAAGCATGTATTACAAGAGATTTAATCATGGAGGAAACAAGAGGGATTTGTTATTGTTAGCGGGAGATATTCAACCTATCGATGAAGAAGGGTGCTGGAGTTTCTGCGAAGAAATCGTGAAAATAGCCAAGCAGTTCAAATGCAATGAAATAATTACTACCGGCGGGATTGGGTTACAGCATGTTCCGGAAAAACCTAAAGTTTATTGCACCGGTAATGATAAAGAATTGTTTCAATCATATTTACAGAAAGGGATGTTGATAGAGAAGAATATTTTTGGTGTAGTCGGCCCAATTGTAGGAGTTTCTGGAATTTTATTAGGATTGGGAAAGAAACGTGGAATAAAAGGAGTAGCATTATTGGCAGAGACATTTGGCCATCCGATGTATCTGGGGGCAAAAGGGGCGCAGGAAATTCTTAAAGTGTTAGAGCATCGCTATAATTATGGCCTTGATTTGAAATCCATGGGCAAAGAGATTCTGGCAGTGGAGAAAGAGCTGATGAAGAAGACTCAGGAATGGGCGGCGGAAGTTAATGCAACTGCCGGTGCTAAAGTCAAGAAGAAAGAAGCGAGTTATATTGGGTAGAGATTATTTCTTTTTTGAAGTTGTTTTCTAAGACGTTAACCCCAGCACAACCTTTATAAAGCATTCTGATATCCCCTGCCTGATGTGTAAAAAGAGGTACAAAGTAGATGTAGATAGAGCTATTTATAGAGATAATTACCTCCATAATCACCTTTTTTTTAATTCTAAGCGAGCCCAAGTAACCCTCTTTATCATCATTGGCATACTCCTGCTCCTAGCTTTAATCTTAGTAATTACCCTTAAAACCGAGGTCATCAAATTCAAGCCGGAAGAATTATTACCCACAGAAAAAGGTAAAGTAGAAAGCTTCTTAACCGGCTGTATTGAAAAATTGGGCGATGAAGCACTGTTCAAAGTAGGCTTACAGGGCGGGTATATCGAGGTTCCTCAAGCTTTAGCTGAAGATAACACCCGCACCATAAAAACTTCTCCCCTCACCACTTTACCTTACTGGGCTTATGGGCAGGATACTTACATTCCTTCTTTATCCGAAATAAAAACTCGAGTAGATAAGTACATCCAGCAGAACCTGCGCAGCTGTATGCTGGAATGGAAGCCGTTTCAGGGCGAGTATGATATTATCGAGAAAAGTCCGATAACCGTAAACACGGAATTTGTGGAATCCAAAGTTATTTTTAATGTACATTGGGATGTGGAAATCAAAGACAAAGCCGGCGAAGTAATTACGGAAGTAATTGATCATGTTGCTGAGTCCAATATCAAATTCAAGAAAGTGTACGATACTGCTGTGCAAGTAGTTGAGCACGAGATGAAAGATTTGAAATTGGAAGATATCACTCAAGATTTAATTGCGTTAGAGCATCCCGATGTTCCGGTAGTGGGAATGTCGTTAAGCTGCAGCAAAGAAACGTGGGAAGTGGGAAAAGTAAAAACTGCGTTGCAGGGTTTGCTCGCTACTAACATTCCCCAAATAAAAATCAAAGGCACCGATTTTGTGGAATTTCCTGAAACTCTACCCTATTACCAAAATCATTATGTATGGGATTTAGGCGAGGATATGCAGCAATCTAAAATTAATGTGCAGTTCTTATTTGATGAAAGAAACCCCTTTTACTTTGCAGTTACTCCTATCAGCGGGACTAAAATGAAAAGTTCCGGTTTAGGAGGAAACAGTATGCTATCTTATCTGTGCATCCAGACGTGGAAATTTACGTATGATGTAGTTTATCCAGTACAAGTAAGAATCCGTGATGAAACTACAGGATATAATTTTTATACAGCGTTTACGGTGCATCTAATCAAAAACCAAAAGAATCGTGTAGTTCCTACCACACGTAAATCTTATTATTTTGATAATGCGGAATCAAGTGAGTTATGCCAACGAGCAAATGTGCCGGTAACTATCGGAACGCATGAAATTGTAGATAATGGAGCAGAAATAAGTTATACTCAAGATTTGTGGGATGTCAATTTATCGTTTACGTGCATTACTTATCGTTGTGAAATGGGTTCGAGTGAATATGATTTTGCCGGATTAGGATTTTCTGGTGTGAGTACTAATCTACCGTATTGTGTAGGGGGAATTCTAAGAGGAACCAAGCCGGGCTATTTAGAAGATTGGAAGAGGATTGTAACCAAAGCGGGAGATAGAGTTGAATTGAATCTTAAACCAGTATACGAATTGCCGGTCAGTAAAATCAAAGTATTCAAACACGAACTTAAAGATAATAAAGATGTAGGAGCAGCGATGGAATTAGGCAAGAATGAAATTGTGATGCTCAAATTATCGCAGCCAGGAAAGAATGCGACGCAGTTTGCTACTCCGTTTACGTCTACATTACCGGGAGAATATCCCCTGCAAGAAATTGCCATATCTAAAGAAATTAATTCGGCGCAGTCAGAACAAGAGAAACTTCAATTCCTAGCTAAAGCCGATTTTGAATATGAACTAGAAATTAATCTGATTGAACAAGAACCTGACGGCAGCGATGCTGTGTTTAAAGGTGGATATAAAACTAAATGGTACGTTCCGTGGGAGCAATTAAAAAATTCGCCGGTGATTACGTTCCATGTGTTTACTAAGAATGATCCTAACGAAGAAGAAAGTGTAGAGTTGATGTTAGGATTAGATGAATATAGCAAAAACGTGCCTAAGCCGGAGTTTAAACTTAAATAATTAAAATGAAAACAAAGTTGATACAGCGAGTACTGGTAATATTAATGTTAATTCTGCTCATAAATCTTCCCATTGTAAGCGCATTAGAAATTTCTGGGGTTACAGCTAAGAATATTGCCCAGAATTCAGCTACTATAACCTGGAATACTGATACTGCTGCGGATAGTTTTGTAAGTTATGGTATCGATAAAACCAATCTACAAAAATTGGGCGATGCTAAAGCGGTTAAAGAGCATATAATACAATTGTGGGGATTAAATACTAGCACCACTTACAATTATCAGGTGGAAAGCGGCAATGTTAAAGCAGATAATTCAGGCGGCTTATATTCTTTCACTACACTTGCACCAGATGTTACGCCACCAGAATTAGTGGTAGAGATTCCTACTGCGGTTAAAGGAGATATGCTGGATGTAATGGGCTGGACTGAAGTAGGTGCTTCAGTTAAACTGCTGGTAGATGGGGAGTTAGCTGGAACAGCTATTGCTCAGAGCGAGGTAACAACAGTAGAAGTAGCTGGTGAAGTCGGAGCAGCGGCTGGAGAGGTTGTAACTACAGAAAGTACTGAAGTTACTGCTGATGTATCTGAAGTGGCAAATACTGATGTGGCTGGAACAGAAACTACTAATACAAAAACGACAGGGGAAGAAGTGCCTGAAGAATCAGCTGGAGAATCTAATATTGCCGGAGCAGCCACCGGTAAAGCAGCATCTTCTGCAACCAAGCCTGAAGGAAAGTTTGTTATTCCTAATGTATTTCTTACCAAGAATGCTTTCTCTAATCTTACGGTAACAGCAATCGATGGTGCGGGAAATTCCGTCAGCGAAAGCGTAATGGTATGGTCAGATGCATCTAAACCCGTGCTGAACATAACTGAAATTCCCGAGATGGTCAGCGGAAGTACGTTAGAACTTAACGGCACTATTTCGGAGAGTGTTTCTTATGAAATTACAGTTAATAATAAATCTATTTCTAAGAAAGAAAAAACAAATATCATCAAAGAAACTGTTTCATTGAAAGAAGGGAAGAATACTATTCAAATTACTGCGGTGGATGCTGCTGGCTGGGAAGTTAGCGAGAGTTGGGAAGTAGTTGCTGACAGCCAGCCTCCCACAGTAACATTTGAAATCGTGAAAGGAAATGAATATTATCAAGGCCGAGCTGATTCTGATGTTAAAGGAAAAACTGAGCCCGGAGCTAATGTGTACATTTATGTTTATCGTCCTATCGGCTATGAATTCAATCCTGATTTTAAGAGTGCTTGGGCGAAAGTAACCGCAGATGAAAACGGTGAATTCACGTTTAGTGATATTAATTTTGAAGGTTTTGGTCCGTTAGATTTAGGCACGTTAGAAAATTTAGCGCCTAAGCAAGTTCCATCGGATATGCAGGAATATACTATTTTTCCAATTGAAGCCATAGCCGAACAGCAGAAATGGAGTTATCACGTGTTTGTTATCGCTGAAGATGCCAGCGGCAAGTCTGCATCTGCTCCTCAACAGATAGTTACCATCAATACCTGTTATTCCGGAAATTTTGATTTTGATGTAAATTCATTAGTACAATTCCAAGCTCCGTTAAGGTTAACTCCGCAATTGGTCGATGAAGGCAGAGAAATGGTTACTGCTTTGTTTAATGTTTCTTACCGCGGAGATGCCAGTCCTGGAATTAATGGTGAGCCAGGGTATTCTATAACTGGAGTAGAGTTTGAAAAAGCGTGTACTCCCGGAATGCTCGAAGATGATAGTTACAAAGTTGGATGTAGCATACTTCCGCAATATCCTAAGAAATTATCCAATGGAGATTTAACTGCTTGGTATATCACTTACAATTTACGTCCGGCAGAAAAACTTAGCGAAAAAGAAGATGATTTTTGGAAAGACTTCAATAAAAAGCGGATGATAATGTTCCCGTTGAAAGTGACGGTGCATTATACTGAAAGAAGTTCTGACGGGACACAGACTGAAGGCAAGACGCAGGTTTCCTGCACTGATTTAAGTTACTTTGCTGACATTCCTATCGACAGCAGTGACATGATTCCTGATTTTCTAGCTGATGAAGGTGTTAAAGGGATTAATGCTACCATCAATGCCATCAATAAAGTAATGCCTTATTTGGAAACGGCAATTAAAGTAGCTGGAATTTCTTGTGTGGGTTCATTCACATTAAAGATGGTAGTTCGTTATGTAAGGATTGTGACGTCGAAGATTGAGGCGTTTGCTTCGTCAGTAAAAGGTAAGGAAGGGAAGTGTCCGTATAATCAGAATAAATTATTGATGAAAGATGAGGCAGATAAAATTTGTGAAAAAAATGAGGGGCCATATGATGATTTTTGTAAAGAATATAAGACCACTCAAAAAACATTAGATGATAATTGCCCCGCCACCGCCGGAATGTGGAAAACCGAAAAGTATCTCGACCAAGCCTATCGCTGGACTTGTGATAGATTCTTCTGCAGGAAAGTACCAGCAGGATGGACTGAGACTAAAGAAGTGCCAGAAATTGAATCAGTAATTCTTAAACAGGCGCAATGTACGGCTAGCAGTAGAGGAGTTCCATTAACTCTGATAGAGAATTGCAATGAAGTTATCCAAGATAGTGTTGATCCTAATGTATATAATTATCAAAAAGTAAAAGAGCTTAAAGCCAAAGGAGCTTTCCCCTGTTATCTGAATAATGTAAACAGCCAATATTATTATCGCGAGCCAAATCAGGATGAGAGCGGTAAGATGGAATTGGAATGGATTGCTCCGCGTTCTTTAACCCTCAAAGAAAAAGTTGCCCCAAAATTGTTTGCATTTTGGCCTGAAAAGGCAGATGCACCCATTGTAGGAGAAGATAAATCCTGTAAGTCTGTATGTAAAAGCAGACCGGGATACAAAGCTGATGATGAATATGGAATAACTAATTATCGCCCTTTAAATGGCGGCTTAAAATGGGAAAATGGCAGCTTTGGATGTTATAAAGAAGTTATTAATCAAGAAGTATCAGGAGTGGGAGGAGAGAGTATCATCCTTAAAGGAAAAGAGGATCACCTCCTTCCTAAAGGTGCTTACTCGGCGGGATATACTTCCGACTGTTTCCTTAATACTGATAGTGAAGGAACACCTATTGACCCTGTAGATAGAGAAACTCCGTTATTACAATGTGTATGTATTCCAGATGGAAAAGAAGCCAAAGCACCTTATGGAGCAAGGCTTGCCGGCAAGGAAGAAACCTGGCTTTATCGCCAAGCAGATATATTCCGCACCACCAAAGGCTGGGGAACGGATTATCCGTCAGAGAGGTATTATAGCGGCAGGGATTTCTCCTCAGCGTTTGGAGCAGATTCATTGTTAGATTATATCGGGAGCGGGGAGACTGAAGCTACGGTTAATCCGCACACTGGAATAACCGACACTTTCCAGACCGTATGCCTGCCTGGAATCAGAGCAAGATTAGTGATGCTGAGAAGCATACTTCAGGCAGTGCAGGGCTGTATCTTAGATGCCAAGAAAAATGGATTGCAAGATGCCGGCACTTGTAAAACGTTATTCTCACAGCAAGTATGCGGGCTGCTGTATAAAGGAATAGTCTACCTTACTTCCGGTTGCGGTCCATTAAGTTTCCAGGAAACGGCTAAAGGAGATAAGACTTTAGATGGAGTAGCTGCCGTTTCTTCTGCCGTATTCGGGTCGATAGATGATGCTATGTCTTCTTCTATTGACGAGATAACTTCAGATTATACCAATGAAAATTTACAATCGTTCTTTGCCGGAGGAGCCAAAGGTTACGCGCAGTCTATCTGCATGGCAGCATTTGGATTTGATTGGCCCATGGGCATGGATTTTATTATGGATTCAGCTTACGCTTTCCCTACCGCAAGTTCAGTAGTAGTGGTTCCATCTGAAAGAGAATTTTCAACTTATAATCCTTCCAAAGGAACAGCAGTATATAACTATAATTTAGGTGTTACAATTTTACCGGGATGTAAGATAAAATCTGCCGATGTATTTTTGAAATGTGTAGGACAGGAAGATTTGGGCCATCCCGGAGTTCAGTGCGGAGACCAAGGCTGTGATTGCCTGCATATGGATAGCAGTACTAATTCTGAATCAGCACGAACCATGCAATTAGAACATGGGCGAACATTTGATTTAAGAGCAGGAACAGTAGTAGATATGGGAATTCCTTCTCCCCAGAAAGCGTTAAATTCAGAATATCGGTTTGATCATGTGGTGGTTAAGTTAAATTTAGATCGGAACGAAGATGCAGCTACTTGTTTTGATGAAGGCTATGAAGATGGAGTGTTTTACTTCCCGCTTACGGATACTTCTCCTCCGGGAGAGTTTGTGTGCCAAGTGGATATCACCTCGGGCAGATATCTCTGTCCTGAAATAATGAAATTATTTGGCGGCGGAACTGGAGCATACTTTGATCAGCCGGATATAACCTGCTTTGATAGTGATACTGAATCCTGGACGAGTTGCGATACTCCTAATCTTTTCGTTAAAGGAGATGCGATTAAAGTTCGGGGAAATCTTATGACTGACGGAGGTAAGTATTGCTTGAGAACCAGAACTACAGGAAATAGCGGCATGCCGACAGATTCAACTGAATTAATCTCTGATCCGGCGGGGCCTTCTCGTCCTACTTTTAATTTAGGTCCGGTTACAGAAGAATTGGTGAAAGGAACGACAAATACGCTTACTTTGGCTTCTGGGGGGGGATGTAGTCAGCCGCAAGCAACACCCACGTCGGTTTCGTTGACTCCGCAATCGTTTGTGTTTGATTATGAAGTTGTGGAAGGAGGATATCAAATTAAAGTTCCACCGGATTCTCTACACGCCGATTCTCTTTCCAGTGGATATAGTATTGTAGGAGGATACCTTAATTTTGGTGGCAGTAATGTGCTTATTCCAGATAAAATTAAGAAAGCCCGGTATAATCTAGGCGGATTGAAAGCTGAGAATTTAGTTGGAGAGCCAGTGGGAGCAGTTGGAACTTCTGGCCAATGTACCTATCAAATTGGAGCGGCTGGGGGAACTGCCGGGGGCTATGCCCCAGGAATTAGTTCTATCCGCGTAAAATTGGAATTATTACAGCCGGATGCTTCCGGAAATTGCATGGATGCAAATATACTTTTAAAATCATCTGGCACCAGAAAGACTACGGCAGAGCAGGTGATAATCATACAATTAGAATCTTCTGCGTCTAAAGTGGTGGGGCAATTGTATCAAGCATTTGCTTCAGGACATTATACTGATTTAGTAATACCTAAAGCGTTGCAGATATTAAATGAAAAGAAAGCTAATATGGAAGATGCTGAAGCGATTTTTTATATAGTCGCAGCGTACATAATGACAGATACAGCTAATTGGAAGGTTTCTCAGAAATCTACTATCTGCAATTACATGGAGGTGTTTTTCAATCGCCGGTATATTACGATAGACCAGCCGGCATTAAAGTATCCCGAGGAAGTTAAAAACACCGTAGATTTTCAGAAGATAAAGAGATATTTGACAGAGATAAATGGGGCTGTTTCTTGTCTGGGTATAGATCCAGCTACAAGTGTAACATGAACAAACAAGGCAAAGGAGTGACTGAACTGTTGGTGATGTTGATAATGATAGTACTCACTTCAGGCATAATATTATTGTTAGTGCAATCGGGAATAATTACGGTTAAAGCCGAAGCGGAGCAGGTGCCGATACTAAATGCTGAGTTTATTCCCTTAGGAAGGGAAGGCTCTTTGGCGGTGAAAGATTTCCAGCTTTGCGATTATGTCGATCCAATATATAATTGTGTAAACGAAGGCGAAACTTTTATCCCTGGAAGCGAAGTCCACTTTCGGTTTGTAGTAGAAAGCAGTACTTACAACGGCGATATAATGCTGGTAGAGAATTATCGAGTGAAAGATTCGCAGGGAAAGATTATATTTGATGTAGATGAGAAAAATAACCTTCACTTTGATGTTACTAGTAGCGAACTGAAAGAGAAAGTATCATTTAAAGATTATTTTGTATTGGCAGAGGATGCTCCGGAAGGAGAATATTCATTAAATCTAATTGTAGAAAACCCTTTATTAGTTAAGCGAACGATTACGTTAAAAACGTTTAAAGTGGTGAATGAGTAATGCGGAAAACTAAACTGACTTCGTTTGTAATTATGTTAGTGTTAGTTGTAACTATTTTACCTAATGTGTTGGCAGAGACTTCTTGTGCTACTAATGAAGTCGCTATGTTAGGAGATTCGCTTACCGTAGGCTGGGGAAAAGAATTTCTTAAAGCGTGCGGAGATGAACCGATTAATTATGCTGTTGAAGGGGCTACTACCGGAGAGATGCTGGCTAAGGTTGGAAGTATAAGCCCTATGGTACGCACTTTAATTGTTCTGGGGGGGACGAATGATATTGCAAGTGGAATTGGCACCACTGAAATCAAAGACAATTTAGGCGCTATTTATTTGGCAGCTAAGGAGAATGGCGTGGAAAAAGTTATTGCTATTACTATTCCTCCTTTCAATAAGATAAGTATGCCGGAAAAAAATTATCCGGTCGGAATCGTAAATGAATGGATTAGAAATCAAGAAGGATATTCAGTTGACCAAGTGGTAGATTTTTACAGCTTATTGGTTGGTGCAGCACCATGTATGAACCCTGCATATGCCAATTCGTGTGATAATGTTCATCCTAATGCTAAAGGTTATCAAGTCATGTCAGATAAAGTACTGGCTGAAGCGTTTGAAATATCGTCTCCTGTTGTTGAACAGCCGTTTGTTTTGCCACCCTCAGTCCAGGAAGGGTTAAGTGAAGCTGGGACTCCGGCTGAACAAGTTGTTTCCCAAAAAGTTCCTAAAAATATGCCATCGCGGTGGAAAGAAATCGATGATACTTGGCAGAAAATTAGTCCTTATGTGGGAGGAGATGGAGAGGGATATGTTTGGGACAATTCTCTGGGAGATTGGAATTGGAGAAATTTTAATGAAGTATATTTTACGTTGACTTATGGTCCAGCGCCAACGACTACTGCCACGGGAAAAGTATCTAAGCCCAGTCCTGGTGGAAATGAGTATAACGAGTTAATTCAGCAGGCAGCAGATACCTTCGGGGTGGAAGCGGCTTTAATTAAAGGGCTGATGAAGTATGAGTCAACTTTTGTTCCGACTAAGGTTTCCTCCACAGGCTGTAAAGGATTAATGCAGGTGTGCGATTGGGGTGAACATTATGAAAAGATTGGCGCTAAATATGGGTTAGTAAATGACTGGCTTGATCCTAAAGCCAATATCTTTATTGGAGCTTATATTCTTAAAGGTAAATTAGATTCGGTTAGCGGTTGTGGGGCAAGTGCCAATAGTGAAGACAGGAATAAATGCGTTATTGCTGCATATAATGCCGGACAAGGATTAATCAATGCAGCAGCAAAAGCAGTAGGTGCACCAGCTACTTGGTCTGCGGTGAATAATCAATTACAGGATGAAGAGTTTACGAAAGCTTATGGCTATAGTGGTGAAAAATGGAATGTAGAGGTCAAAGCAGGAGTGACCAAAAGAGCGCAGAAATTTGCCAACATTAATAATTACGTTATTAAAGTGTATAATATGTACTTGAGCTATAAGACCTATGGGTTAAAAGTGGAGGGAGCAGCAGCAAGTGTAACGGGCTCAGCTTCCAAAGTATTGGTCTATTCTGAACTTAGTGGAGTGGGGTTAGTGCTTCCTTCAGATGAAGAGAAAGCATTGATAAGCCAGCTTTATTTTGGTCCCACAAGAGGTACTACCAATTTAATCGTTTTGCATGATGGTGGATCCTATTCATATAATAATCTACTAAATGATTGGGCAAGTAGAAACGAAAAGGAAGATAAAGAAGTTTCATCGCATTATCATCTCGACTGTGATGGAACCATTAATCCTATTATTCCGGATTACATTACCGGAGCTCACGCTGGGTGTAAATCAGAAGAGCCAAACTGCTATCTGCCTGGTGTTAATAAACGATCAGTAGCAATAGATATACGCAATTGCAAAAGTTCAACAGGAATTTATACCACAGATAGCCAATATAATAGTCTAAATAAGTTAATTTCAGCATTAGCAAAGAAGTATCCTGCCATTAAAGTTGATGATGACCATATTATCGCTCACTTTGAGGTTGGCCACCATAATGATCCTTTAGCTGATTTTGATTATACTAAAATTGGTCTTTCAAATCACCGCAAGAATGGTTATTGCTGCCGTCATCCTAGCGAGAGCGGATGCAGTAAGTTTATCGCAAATGCTAAATCTGGAAGTGGGGGGTGGACATGTCTAACCTGATTAAATCTATCACCTCCCGTGAAATACTGGACAGCCGAGGTAATCCTACAATAGAAGTAGATGTTACTGTTGGAAAACAGAAATATACTGCTGCAGTTCCTTCCGGCGCATCTACCGGAACGCATGAAGCGCTGGAGTTAAGGGACGGAGATAAAAAGAGATACGGTGGAAAAGGAGTGCTGAAAGCAGTGAATAATGTTGAAAAGAAACTCGCACCGTTCCTGGTGGGAAAGTTAGAATGCACGGTGCAGAGTAAAATCGACCAAGCTATGCTTGATGCGGATGGGACTTCCAATAAATCAAAGTTAGGTGCTAATGCTATTCTGGGTGTCTCTTTGGCATGTGCTCGAGCTGGTGCTGGGGAAAGCGGGAAAGAGTTGTATCAGTATATCAACTCGCTGTTATCTATAAAGACCAAATCAAAAATATTCCTTCCTCGACCTTTCTTCAACGTCATTAACGGCGGGATGCATGCTGGAAATTCTCTTCCTTTCCAAGAATTTATGATTTCACCTAAAGCCAAGACGTTTAAAGAAGCGTTACGAATTGGGGCAGAGGTTTATCACACTCTAAAGAAAATAATTGAGAAAAAATATGGAAAGTTAGCTACAAATGTAGGTGATGAAGGCGGTTTTGCTCCGCCGATTAAAACTGCTGAGGAAGGATTGGATTTGTTGATGGAAGCAATACAGAAAGCCGGTTATTCCAAAAAAGTAGATGTAGCGATGGATTGTGCCGCTTCTGAATTCTACAAAAATGGAAGTTATTATGCTCCAAAGAAGATGACGTCAGGACAATTGGTTAATTATTATTTAAAGCTGCTCAAGAAATATCCTATAATCTCCATCGAAGATCCATTTGAGCAGGAAGATTTCCAAAGCTATGCGGAGTTAAGAAAGAAAAGCGACATTCAAATTGTAGGTGATGATTTAACGGTAACTAATGTAACCCGGATTAAAACTGCTATTCAAGAAAAAAGCTGTAATTGTCTGCTGTTGAAAGTGAATCAGATAGGAACACTTACAGAAGCATTGCAGGCAGTAGCTCTTGCTTATTCTGCCGGATGGAAAGTCATGGTCAGCCATCGGAGCGGAGAAACCGAAGACACGTTTATCACTGATTTAGCGGTAGGAATCGGCTGCGGGATGATTAAATCAGGAGCACCATGCCGAGGAGAAAGAACGGCAAAGTATAATCGCTTATTGAGAATTGAGGAAGAGCTAAATAAGTAAACATTAACCGCTCCCATGTATAACGATTAAACTCTGCGTCTTGTCAATGCCTTCTATTAGTTGAATCTTGTTCAGAAGTACAGTATCAAATTCCTGCACATCTTTTACTCGGAGAAAGGCTACTAAGTCGGTTCCGCCGGAGACGATATCCACTCTTTCTACAAACGGAAACATTTTTATCTGTTTCATCAAGTCATATTGAGTTTTCTTTTTTTCTTTTAGCAGGGCCAGGTTAACTGAGAACAGCACGTAAGCAGCAAAGCCGCGTTCGGTCTTAGCAGGATTAAGCTCTACGGTGAATTTGGTAATCACTCCATCTTTCTTCAGCTTGCGGATGCGGTTATGGATAGTGGTTGCAGGTAATAGCGTCTTTTTAGCGATTTGCCTTACGGTGTAATCTCCATGCTCTTTGAGCACTTCGAGAATCTTCCAGTCTTTATCGTCCATTTCTTGCGTCATGATGGAACAGGTGTACGATAAACTATATAAATTTTACTGTATTTTGCTTTTTTTACCAATTTTCATGAAATTTGTTAGTGGTGTTATTTTAAAGGCAATTATTTATATATTCTTCCTAATTCTCTCATCTATAATGGACAAAGAAAAGTTCTTAGAGAACTGTAAAAGTAAAGAATATTCTGAGAATGCACTTAAACTAATCGCTCAAGCAGCTGAGGTTGCAGAAGAAAAGCTGAAAGGGAAGTTTAGGCTTAATGGAACGGTTTTAGAGCATAATCTCCGAGTAGCTTCGATTTTGGCCGATAACAATTCACCGCCGGAAGTGGTAATAGCCGGGTTATTACATGGGCTAAGCGGACACAAAGAAGAGATAGTCAAGCTATTTGGTGCAGAAATCTGGAGCTTGGTTCAGGGAGCTGAGGATGTTAAGGAATTGAAGTCAAAAAATAAAAGTTTACAAGCAGAAGCGCTGAAGAAGATTCTACTTACTACGTTGAGTGATGTTAGGGTTATTTTAGTAAAGCTGGCTAACAAGCTGGATAATTTGCGTACGATTGAATTTCTATCTCCTGAAGAGCAGCAAAGAATTTCTCAGGAAGTGCTGGATGTTTATGCGCCACTGGCATATCGTTTAGGTGTGGAAAAGCTTAGAGTAGAGTTAGAAGATGTGGCGTTTAAAGTTATTAATCCCCAAAAGTATGCTGAAATTAATAAGTACTTGCACACTTCCAGCGAACAACGGGAGAAAGATATTAAAGAAGCAATTGAATCAATTCAACAGTTGGTGAGAGGGAAAGTTTCTATAGTCAAAATAAAAGGACGTTCTAAGCACATTTACAGCATCTACAAGAAGATGGCTTTGCGTGGAGTAAAACTGGAAGATCAATATGATTTATATGGCATCAGAGTAATAGTCCCTGAGGTAAAAGACTGTTATGCTTTATTGGGTTTGTTACATGAGAACTTTGAGCCGTTAGGTGGAAGATTGAAAGATTATATTACTGCTCCTAAACCTAATTTTTATCGTTCTATTCATACCGGATTGAAATTGCCTAATGGGAAAATTATTGAGCTCCAGATCAGAACTCCAGAGATGGATGCTTTTGCTGAAGAAGGTATTGCTGCGCATTGGAAGTATAAAAAAGTTGGCTCTCAGGAAGGGTTTGAGAAAAAGGTGTCATGGCTGCGGGAGATACTTAATTTGAAAGATGAAGGAGATAAAGAATTTTTAGAAGCGGCTAAAGTAGATGTGTTCGGAGATAATATTTTTTGTTATACTCCTAAAGGCGACGCCAAAGAGCTGCCTAAAAATGCTACTGTGCTGGATTTTGCATATGCAGTGCATGAAGAGGTAGGCAACCATGCTGCTGGAGGCAGAGTTAATGGTAAATTTGTTCCGCTGCGTAAAGAGCTTAGTAAAGGGGATGTGGTAGAAGTGGTTACTAATAAGAGTCAAAGACCACGCCGCAGCTGGCTGAAGATTGTGAAGTCTCCTAGCGCTCGGCAGAAGATCCGCAAATTTTTGCGTGAAATAGAAAAGTTGCCGGACTTGCATTATCGCCTGCCTAAGATTCTGACCAGCGAGGAGCAAAGTATTATGGTAGAATCAGCAGAGTATCCTACGGCGTTATGTTTGATGGCAAAATGCTGTTATCCTTTGCCGGGAGAGGAGGTGGTGGGGATTGTTACTAAACGGAAGCTGATATCCGTGCATAAAAAAGAGTGTCATGGGGTGCAGAAAGAGGAAGAGCGTTGGGTTGATGTTAAGTGGAAAGAAACGTTCAACCAAAAAATCCGCTTTTTTGTGCGAGCGCTGGAACGGAGCGGGTTATTGGCAGATTTATTGCATACGATTGCTTCAGCTAAGTTTGAGGTTAATGAAGCCAAGGCTAAGTTAATTGGCAGCGGAGAGATGGAAGGCTCGTTTTTGGTGGTGCCTAAAGATTTGGAGCAGGTGAAAGAGCTGGTGCGGAAAGTGGGAAAAGTTAAAGGAGTAAGAAAGGTTTATTTTGAGTGAATGAAAGAATAAATAATAAAAATTTACGTTTCTACTTCATCATCTTAACCATATCAACCATCCTGCAGCTATAGCCGACCACAAACCTTTTGACTCGCTACGCTCGCAAAATGTTTGATCGAAAATAGGTGGCATGCGCTCACGATGTTCGCTTAGCCACTCATTTCATCATCTTAACCATATCAACCATCCTGCAGCTATATCCCCACTCATTGTCGTACCAGCCCAAAACCTGCACTAATTTTCCGTTGACTTTGGTGAATTCGCTGTCAAAGATGCAGGAATAAGGATTTCCAATTATATCCGAGCTGACTAAAGGCACTTCACTGTACTCTAAAATTCCTTTCATTTTAGTTTGTGCTGCTTTTTTGAATAAAGCTTTGACTTCTTCAACAGTAGTTTGCTTCTTTACTATTGCAGTTAAGACCGTAATAGAACCATCAATAACTGGCACACGTAAAGCTAATCCCTCAAATCTGCCTTTCACTTCTGGGATGGCAAGGGGGATAGCTACTGCCGCTCCGCTGGAATGGGGAATGATATTTACTCCAGTAGCCCGGGCATTGCGCAGATTTTTATCAGGTGCATCATGCAATTTTTGGGTAGAAGTGTAAGCATGGGTGGTGGTAAAGAAAGCGGTTTCAATTCCTAAGTTGTCTAAGAGTACTTTAACCATCGGAGCAGTGCAGTTAGAGGTGCAGGAAGCATTGGAGATGATAACATCTTTCTTGGAATCGTAAGTTTTCTCATTTACTCCCATGATAATGGTTTTTATGCTGGGATCTTTAGCATCTGCGCTCAACAGAACTTTTTTCGCTCCTGCTTTCAAATGAGTGCTGGCTAATTCTTTGGTTAGGAAAAATCCGGTAGATTCCACCACTACATCAATTTTAAGCGCTTTCCACGGTAATAGAGATGGATCTTTTTGTGCGAATACTTTAATTTTATTCTTTCCCACTACGATGGAATCATTGGTATAAGAAACCTCTTCGTCAAATTTTCCGTGTACTGAATCATACTTTAATAGGTGAGCTAAAGTTTTAGTATCAGTTAAATCATTTATTGCCACAAAATTTATGCTTTTATCTTTAAATCCGGCACGGAGGACCATCCGGCCGATTCTTCCAAAACCATTGATAGCCACATTAATCATCTTATCCACCTCGATTTATTTTTATATTTATTACACTGTAAGCGAGTGGCTATCAAGGTTCCGAAAATCTCTGATTTTCCAGAACCATTTATTGCTACGTTAATTGCCATGTTAAACACCTCTTTTTGATAATTTGTTCTTAGTTATTCATTGTATGTTTAAAAAACTTTGTTTCAGAAAGCTTAAGAACGATGAAAAAATGCTTCTAACAAAAGAGGATGACTATAAATAATAATCTCAGAAACGCTCAACCGGAAGCTATATTGGAAGATAAGATTAGTTTTGAGAAGTATTCTAGCCAGCCGATTCGTCAGACAATTGTGCCTTATCGCCGATATGACGGGCGTTTGATACGGTTAGTTTATGACGTGTATCGTTATGATCAGAATTCTGAGATTTATCATTTAAGATTTAATGAAGATTTATTAGATAATTACAAGTAAATTATATAAATTGTGGTATAAATAATCAATATATGCCCGAACTAACTCCTATTCCTAATACGGAAACTATTGAATTTAAGCCAGGAATGATAGAACGCTATTCTAAATTAACGGATTGGGAAGAGTTCAAGAAGTATTCTCTCTCTTATCCGCGCCGCAGTATTCGTATTAATACAATATTAGGTTCTGTAAAAGAGATTAAAGCTGATATTGAAGCTAAAGGTTGGAAGTTAGACCAAATTCCCTGGTGCAAAGAAGGGTTTTGGGTGAGTAATCCTACACGCAGAGATATCGGTAATTTGCTGGAGCATCATCTGGGCAAGATTTATGTGCAAGAAGCGGCATCTATGCTTCCGCCATTAGTGTTAGCTCCGCAGCCGGGAGATATCGTGTTGGATATGTGTGCAGCCCCGGGAAGCAAGACTACGCAGATGGGGATCATGATGGAGAATAAAGGATTAGTGATAGCTAATGATGTGGAAGGGATTAGATTGCAATCGTTGGGAATTAATTTACAAAGAAGTTGTTTGACCAATATGCTGATTTCATTGATGCATGGAAAACGTTTTTATCAGTTTGCGTTTGATAAGATTTTGTTAGATGCGCCATGTTCAGGGACGGGAACGATACGGAAAAGCCTGAAGACAGTGCGCTGGTGGAGTCCGGGTTCAGTAAGATCTTTAGCTCAACAGCAGAAAGAGCTGATTAAACGGGCGTTTGAGAATCTTAAATCGGGTGGAGAGATGGTGTATTCTACTTGTTCGGTGGAACCGGAAGAGAACGAGGGAGTGGTAGATTATTTGTTGAAAGAGTTTCCTGAAGCGGATATTGTGAAAGTAAAGTTATCGGGGTTGAAGACGAGTGCGCCGGTATTAGAGTTTGAAGGGGCGGTGTATGATTCTCGAATTGGGAGAGCTATACGCATCTGGCCTCAGGACAACGATACGGAAGGGTTCTTTGTGTGTAAGATTAGGAAGAAATAGAATTTGTTTCAATTTTTTTTAATCCAGAGCAACTAACTATATCATTTTTGATAAGATTGGTGGGTTGCGGATTAGGCTTTTTTTTAGGGCGGGGAAGTTGTTATTTCGTATAACGTCGGAAGTTCCTGTTATACTCTTTTCCCCTACAACGTGAGGGAAAATTTCGTTCCGAAAAGTAAATTTGAAGTCCGTTCCTTCCAATGAGCGATAGCGATACATTCAGCATAAGTATTAAAGGGCAGTTTTCCGTTCAAAGCCGAAGGTTCTTTATGTGATATATTTATAGCTTTTTAAGAAATATTTAAATAAGAGTAAGAATATTATTATCTAAAAAGAGGGTGAAATGAAGAAAATAATTTTCGCTTTGGTTTTTATTGTTATCGTAGCAGGTAGTGTTCAGGCAGAATCAGCTAAGTATACTGATCTAGAACGGGAGGCTGGTTTTGAGCAAGATGCATTCTTATTCTCTGAAAATAACTTAAAAGCTAGATTTTTTGGTGAGATTGCCAGATCCTGCATTGATGCTAATTGCAATAGTTACGAAGATGCTTGTGTTACCTGGAACAAATTCAAAGACGTGTGCTATCTGCCGGAAAAGATTTGTTCATTGTCTTCTTGTAAAAAATATAAGATTTATTGTGAGCTAGTGTTCGCAAATCAAGATGAAAAACGTTTAGATGCTGCTTTTGATGCTTATTATGTAACGGCTGATGGTGTGAAAAATTTAGTTGAGAAAATGTCTTACAATATTGAGCCAGGTCATGGATGGCCCCCTGTCTGGACATATGAAGTAGACGCAGATAATATTGGTCACTGTGAACATAGTCTTATCCCTATTAAACAAATTAATCTCCCTCTGCCAAAGCTCTATAATAATCCTTGGCCGGTCTTTCATGGCGATCTAATGCATACTGGCCTGAGCCTTTATGATACTAGCCATATCGACGGAACAGTCAAATGGGCCTTTGAAGCTGGTGGGGGAATCGAGTCTTCTCCAGTTGTTGGAACAGATGGTACGATCTACTTTGGCGCACATGACGGCTATCTTTATGCAATAAACAAAGAAGGAAAATTAAATTGGAAATTAAAGATTGGAACACCAATCGGAAAAATGAAGGGATATACAGAGACTGGAGGCAAAGCAGAAAATTTTATTTATGACGCCAATACTAGTATTCCTGGCAGTCCGACAATAGATAAAGATGGAACTATTTACATCGCTTCGAGAGATCAGTATTTGTTTGCTATTTCGCCGGACGGAACAGAAAAATGGAAATTTCCGATAGGTGTTGCTTTTGATTCTTGGTCTTCCCCATTAATTGGAAGCGATGGAACCGTCTATATGACTTCAGCTAGGCCAAAAGGCGGCTTATATGCAATCAATCCCGATGGAACAGAAAAATGGTATTATAAGATAGAGATGGGCTCATTCAATTCTCCAGCAATAGGGTTAGATGGTATGATATATATTGCTTTTCCTACAGGCTATA
Organism: uncultured Methanosarcinales archaeon; assembly: GCA_964542815.1. Lineage (GTDB taxonomy): Archaea > Nanobdellota > Nanobdellia > Woesearchaeales > GW2011-AR9 > JACRPH01. Next base: position 19,133 of record CAZIUU010000018.1, read on the forward strand.
ATAAAAATGCATTAATTGCGATAAACCAGGATGGAACCAAAAAATGGGAGATTCCGCTTACGTTTTTTTCAGAATCAACTCCCACTATCGCAGGTGACACGATTTATATTGGCACATACACTGAAGAACTAACTGGAGCAGGGCTATATGCAATCTCAATCCCTGAACGAAAGATAAAATGGCATTCAGAGCTCGATACGAAAGAGGTTATGACCACACCAGCAGTATCAAAAGATGGTAGTACTATTTATATTGGGACTTTTGAAGGTATTTTTTATGGGATAAACGCTGATGGATCAATAAGATGGAGTCTCGATACTGGTAAAGAAATAGGTTCATCTGCAGCTATCGGCGCAGATGGAACTGTTTATTTTGGGTCTGGTAATGGTTTTTTTTATGCGATGAATCCAAATGGGAAGGAGAAATGGCATTATGACACCAAATCTTCTGTCGCTAGCTCCCCAGCCATTGATTCTGATGGGACAATATATATCGGTGCTTGGGATAAAAAACTTTATGCTATCGGCAGAAAGGGAGAAGGCATTTCTGTAGAAACTCCAGATATAGTGAATACTATGAATTATACACAAATTGAGGGCAAAAGAGAGCCTCCTAAGGAGTGCATGATCGATGAAAATTTTATCGGTGAAGAAAGATGCAGGGCGTTGGTTGATAAAGAACCGATGGCAAAAAGGTCCACAAAAGGTTCGCCGGATAATGGCCCGCCTGAAGATTGTTTTATCAGTGGGAAATTTATCGGCCGAGAAAAATGCGAAGCTTTGATGCAAGGAGTTCCTTTATCACCAGAGGAAGCACCGCCCCAAGAAACATCGATTGAAAAAAGTTTCTTCCAAAAAATAGTCGATTGGTTTACTTCATTGTTCAATTAAACTTTCTCAAAGATGCCTATTTGTAGCATTAGGAAAACTGCCCCTCTATTTTCAGGACTTCAAATTTATTGAGTTTAACACATGTTATCCGCAAACAACCCTTACCTCTCCTTAACCATCCCTTTAACCAAATCAATTAACTTCGACGGATGTCCCATCTTCTCCCCTTCGTAGATTATGAATTCAACACCTATTTCAATCTCCGGATCTAAATTCTCCAATTTGGTCATAAACGGCTTTCCTTGCTGATTGGCAGAAGTAGTCACAATGGGAAATCCTAATTTACTTACTGCTTTACTGAACCAATGCTCTGGAATTCTTACTCCTAACGTTTCCTGCCCCAAATTTACACTCTTAGCTACTGCTGATTTGTTTTTTAACTTCAGAATTAAAGTATATGGCCCTGGTAATTTATTCAGCCACTCTTCGCTTTTTTTATCGATTACACCGTTCTTCTTAATCCAGTCTACGTTAGGAGCCCATACCGAAAGAGGGTTGTCCTGGCGTTGTTTGAGTTTTCTGATTTTAGCTACTGCTTTTTCATCTAAAGCGTTACAGCTGAGCCCGTAGATGGTGTCAGTAGGATGAATAAATATGGCTCCGGCTTTGATTTTTTCAGCCACCTCATCAAAGCGCACTTGCAGTTCAGCTTTAGTCAAAACTTCCATTAAAAAAAGAGGGCGGGGAAGGAGTTTATATAATTTGCCCCTTCCCCAGAAGGTGACTTGGAAATTAAAATTGCTAGTCGCTGTGGCATTGACGACCAGCAATACTTATTCTATCCCCTTTGGCTCAAGTAAACTCGACCTGTGGGTCTCCTAACCTCAAACGCAACATCGCATTTGAGATAAATTCGACTTGCGAGTCTCATAATATCAAACACGTTCGACAAGTCTCACTATATCAAAGCGTTTGATACGCACTAACTCACTCTTCAACGCGTTTGATATAATATTCATCAATGTGCATCTGCCGCAGATACAGCTGATTGACGCTGTGCTGAATGTCAGAGATACTTTCGTATCTTCGTAATAATCCATTTATTCGGTCTTTGAATCTCATCTTGTTTACCTCCAAACCTTAATCCATTCCCCACTGAGTTGATAGTCGAAGCTGCTTTCCTTTCCACGGGTGGTGCGCATGGTTAGCTCTTTAACCTGCTGTTCAAACAAATTTCTTATGGTTCTGGTTGACAAATCTATCATGTGGACTCACCTCTTTATGTATGTGCATAGCATCTTCGAAATCCCACCTGTAACCATTGTTGAAGTCGCATCCCCGTATGGGGCAAGTCCCCCTGCGGCTTTCGAGGGTATAATCGAATGGATTTCGACTTGATGATGCTATGCACATACCTCTTTGCTATTTTGGTGAAGGAGTTGGTATTTAAACCCTAGCCGCATCTGTCCAGTGCGGGAGTGGCTACCCCTGTTTGGGCTTTTAGGGGTTGATTAGCGAGAAATTTGAGTTAATAGCCTGTCCAGTGGGTGTGGGGAGTGGCTGTCCAAAGTTGGGTTATTCTTCAGTATCAAAATCTATTTATAGTGTTCGGGTTTACAATCTACTATGGCCAGAAATAAGCTCCCTCACAACAAACCAGACGAAAAAGTACTTCTAGCCTTGTTCAAAGACATCGAATCGAAAGAAGTGACAATTACATTGGATAGGATAGCCTCAGCCGAGGCGCTTACGTATGAAAATGGAATTTACCATTATGATACTTCCAACAAATGGAAGATTGGGGTGTATGTAGATTGCGGGTGGTTTGATTATATTGATTATGTTCAACATGGCGGAAAGAAAGTAACCAACGAAGAATTGGACAAATTTTATCCTAAAGTAAATAATTATGTGTTGAGGTTCAGGGAGAAAAAGATTTCTAAAAGTGTGTGGGGGATAGAAGCGAAGATTTTTGCAGGTATTGATTAGTAATGCTAATTCTATCGGTTTAATTGCACTTCTACACAACAGTTAATAAGACACGATGTATTAATTGTTTTGGTGATGCAGAAATGATAGAGAAAGAAAAAATGTTATGGATTATTGGCGGAGTTTTAGTGTTGTTAATTGTGCTGGGGGGATTAGATTATGGGAGTTATGGTAATTACGGTATGATGGGTGGAAATTGGGGCTGGGGAATGGGCATGGGAATTGGTATGTTGTTGTTTTGGGGAGTTATAATTTGGTTGGTAGTAGTGTTGGTTGAACGTGTTTCTAGCAAAGGAGAAGATGCTTCAGAGATTCTAAGAAAAAGATATGCTCGTGGCGATATTACTAAAAAAGAATATGAAGAGATGAAGAAAGAATTGAGGAATTAAACCACAACCCCATTCAAAGTGCCTTCTTGTCCAGGGCGGGAAGTTACTCTTACTTTTCCCAGCTTGGTTTCTACTATAGCTCCTTTAGTGATAATGTTTCGGATAACCAATTGAGGATTAGCAGGATTGCCTACTACATTAAGAATGTCAAGCACGGTTGTTTTTCCTTTCTTGTCAGCTACGTTTATCTTGTTAGCTACTAATAATACCTGCTTCTTATTTCCGCCCATTCCTCTAGCGGTAACTGCTTTCTTTTCTTTACCTAATTTAGTTAATGCAGGGAATCCAGCTAGTTCATATTTCTTCTTAGTGCGGGAGTAGTGGTATCTTCCACCGCTTACTTTCCGTACTGCCTTTTCTTGTGAGCGTGCCATGTTTAAGCTATTTCTGAAGGATATTTAAAAAGGTTTTGTTAAAGTTTTGTGATGTGTTAATCTTTAGCTTATTTCCTTACCTTCCCCCTTTGCCAATCTTTCAGAATCAATCTGGAAGTAATATCGAGATTAACTACATCTCCGGAAGAGAGCTTATGCTTAGCCCTGCCAATGGCTTCTAACATCTCGTCAGCATCTCCTTCTTCTACCCCATAGAATTCACTGATTACTTCTTTATTCTCTTCGATGAGCTTTATAGCTACTGCTTCTGGATCTTTTAATTTAGCAAAATCTATCGCTCCGGTCGTTCCATGTTTAAGTTCGTCTTTTTCTTTATCAGGAAATACTCCCGGAGTGTCTAACAGTATAATCTTAGGTCCTACTACCACTTTCTGTATGCCTTTAGTAAAACCGCTGCTGGCAGAAGTTCTCGCGGCATGCCTGCCAGAAAGAGCATTTATCAGCGATGATTTGCCCACGTTAGGATAGCCTACAATTCCTACCGTAACTTTCTGTCCTTTAGCCAATTCCATGATTTTCTTCTTTAGAACGGTTGTTCCTAATTTATCAGTACTGGAAACAAAAACACTAGGATAAAGCTTGTTGGCAGCAGTTTTCATCTCTTCTTTTCTCATCAAGTCGCATTTGTTAAGCACATACAACAACTTTTTGCCGGATTGGGTTATCTTGGCTTCAATCTCTTTATTCCTGGTTTGTTCTACCATTCTGGCATCGAGTACTTCTATAATTATGTCAGAATTCTGCATTACTCGATTGACATGTCTCCAGTATGAGGGCATGGCTTTAAAGAGAGACGTTGAATTTATAAAGTATATGGCTTTATTTCTAGTTTCAGGTGAGACCAATTGTCTAAACTCAGAAAACCAACTGTAATTGATTTGGAAAAGTACGTTTTAAGTACGGTTAAGCATAGCGTTCAGGTAGAATATTATGCCCATCAGTTAAATGTCAGTTCTCATGATCCGGAACGCCCTCATGATTTAGTTGGAGAAGGAAATAAGTTCGAGCCGGAAGTGATGATGGGATTGGCATGGGAATTTCATTATCCACAGTTAGAGCCATCTTCTTATTTCCATAATATCGAACCTTCATTACGCCTGCACCGCCGGCAGTTTCATCATCAGAAGTGGAACGGAGAAGACCTTCTGGAAGGAGAAGATCACTCTACCTTAGAGTTGTGCGCTATTGATGCTTTGTGTGCGTTACGTGAAAATCGGGGATACCAGGGCGGAGAGCATAGCGATGAGGAGATTTTCCGCATGGTTCAGGACAATCCTTTTCATAAGAAGCTGTTGCTTACGCTTACGTTGAAGAAGATGCAGGAAGTTGAATCACCTAATTTGGAGATGATTCAATCACCTTATGATTTCTCTAACCCTGGGCTGGAAGAACGAACCTATCAAAGAATCAAAGAAAGAGCAGCAGAAGCGATGGAATGGGTTAGGGGAATGGAAAGTCAGCGAAGGAGGGCATACTAATGGGTTTTTCCAAATCTTTTGCCAGAAACGTTCCTGGTACAAATTATCCCGTATGGGAAGAAGTAGTCCTAACTTCAGAAGAAGAGAAAGAAGTGGAAGAGCAGTGCAAGAGAGAAAATTTTGTGCTGATGAACGAATGCCTGCTGGAAGCTAAATCGTTAATAATCAAACATGGAGTAAACACGGACGAGAATATCGTACAATTGGCTATTGCTTTATTTGAGAAAAGAGCTTCACACGTAGTGTTCTGGAAAGAGAATAAAGCTAAAGAAAAGTTTGATGGGAAGGATAAATAAAACAATAACTTACTTCCTTTTCAAATGCTTCTTAATCAATGCCTCAAATTTATCCACTTCTGCTTTAGTGTTGAAGAATAGCTGATGTCTCTTTCCGGTATTGGTAGCTACATATCCACCTAAGAACGTCTTAGTTAATTTGTGATGCTTTACTGAACTTAACGGAACTTTTTCTTTCTTAATTTTGCTCATCGTAGTCTTGTGAATTTCCAAGTGCTGTGGTGTAAGATGATACTTAATTTTAGCTTTTCGGATAGTCTGCACTAGATAAGATAGTACTAAATATATCCCTAAAAACACAACGGTAAAGATTAATGCTGGGAACCATTGCTGGCCTAAACCAAAGTACGAAAACACAAATACTAATAATGCTAGAAAAGCTATGAATACCATTTCAATTCTTAACACATAAAAATCTTTTCCAGGAAATTCCCATGAAAATTTAGATTCCATTTTATTTAACCTCTTTTTCATTCATTATTGGCGCATGAGTCATGCTGATAATTGAAGCGATGAACATGGCGATAAACACCAAGATAAAAGCGGTTCCATAATTGACGCTTCTGGGATAAATTAAATATAACGATACTAAGAATCCTACCATGGACAGCACCATAAAGCTTCCTTTAACCGGTCCGGCATGCCATCTCTGGGGAAAGGATTTTGAACTTGATTTTAGTTTAGATTTCTTTGTTTTTATCATACTATCACCTCTTTATGCTTAAGAAAGATTTAGGTGTTTTTAAAGCTTTGGTTGGAATTTAGAGGTTGCAGAATAGAAAGGTTATTTAATCCAGAAATTGGAGGCACTTTATGAAATACGACAAATTAGTTCGGGACCGGATTCCGGAGATAATTTCTCAACAGGGAAAAGCTGCAATAACTTATACTGCTGCTGATGAAGAATACTTTACTCGGCTTAAACAGAAGCTAGAGGAAGAGGTGAAAGAGTTCCACCAAAGCGACTCGGTCGAGGAGCTGGCTGATGTAATGGAAGTGGTTTATGCTTTAGGAGATTACTTGGGGATGCCTAAAGAGAGATTAGAGGATATGCGGAATAAAAAATGCGAGGAAAGAGGCGGGTTTAAAGAAAGAATTGTACTGACAGAAGTTAAAGAAGAATAGTCACTTCAATCCCAAAACTTCTGCGCCACTTTCTCCGCTTTCTTGCGCTTCTCCTGATGCTCTTTGAGGAAAGCAGTTAATTTATCAATAGCTATCTGCTTCAACTCTCCGCTGAGCAGTTTTCCAGACTTATAATCATTGTAGAGCTGTTGTAATTTCTTGTCATCCGGCTCTAATCCGTATTTCAACATTTGGAATGATACATCAACTTCCGGATTTCCGCCGAGCTTGCGATGTTCTTCTAGCGTAGCTTGTCCTCCAGAGAAAGCATATTTCTTGATTTTCTTAGCAGCTTCTTCAGGAGCGTCAGTTAAAGCGATATAAGACATCGGATCTGAAGAAGACATTTTTCCTCCACCTAATCCGGGTAAGAATTTATGATAAGTAGAACTTAGCTGAATGAATTTGAATTCTTTTATGCGTTGTGAGATATCTCGGGCTAGTCTCAGATGTGGATCTTGGTCTGAGCCAACGGGAACTACAACTGGAACCGGCCCTTCAAATTCGGGCAATTGCGGGTGAAGCATATCTGAAGCTTGCAATAATGCCGAAGCCATTTTTCCGGGAGAAATATCCCCATAAATTGCCTGCACTTCATTGAATGTAACATGCCTAGCTAACATACTTGCTAAACTGTAATAAGCACTGGCTTTTTTTCCGTCTTCGGAGCGTTTAGATTGGAAATAAAAATCACATTTCTTTAAATCTAATCCTAAAGCGATATAATTGGTCAAATATTCTTTGATGGCACATTCCCGCAGTTCTTTCATGTTGGGATTTCGGGAATTGTATGCTTCAATATCCGCTACAGTCAAGTACACTTTTGCGCCAAGTGATTGATAGAAGACGATTTGCTCGGCTACCATCTTGTGCCCGAAATGAAATTTTCCGGAGGGCATCAAACCAGTCATCATCACAAACGGCTTTTTCTTTTCAACGCATTCAACTATCTGTGCGAAATCACGGTGAGCAAAGATAATTCCTCTGCGGAACAAGGGTAGTTTATTAAATACTTCAGGAAGGTGATGCAATGGTTTTAATCCGAATTCTTGGATTAATTTATCGTAATCGAGCTTTCCTTTAACTTCCCACGGGTTGACGGTAGCTTCCATGGCAATAAAGATAAATGCCAGAATTTATTAACCTTTCCAAAATGTTTTTAAAGCCGGTGCAAATTTACTTCATTAAGCCCCGGTGGTGTAGTCCGGACTCTTAAATGAGGGACAAACTATCATCCTACACTTTCGATAACATTTAATCAAGTTAAAAGAAATGTAGGGACCCGAGTTCAAAAGCAAGTTACGTTTAGTAACGGTTAGAAAGTCTCGGCCGGGGCACATTTTTAAACTATCCTTTGCACTGAAACGGCGAGAAATACTTCTCTTTCTTAAACGCATAGTCTAAGAATTCATCTTTAGAAGGAATCCTGAGAATGGTTACTCCAGCTATCAACGGCTTGCCTTCGTTTATCTCCATTAATGCTTCCATCTTAATATCTGTATCAGGGATTCTTTTAGCCAGATTCCAATATGAATCTCCTTTTTGCACTGGGTAATCGCAGCCATCCGGGCATTTAATCCAATCTACTTTCTTTCCTAAGTCTTCTATTCCCACTGCTGGACCCGATGCGGGATTTTCCGGTTGCTGGATTTCTTTTCCTATCCTGCCCGCTTCGCTTGGACTTGATGGTACATTACTTCCTTTACTAGCAGCTAAATCAATAGCATTAACCAATTCTCTCGCTGCCTGTGCTACTCCAGACCCATACTTTTCTTCAATACTAGAAATGTCTGCTTCTAGTTGGTCGCGAGAGGCAGACATAGAATCTAATGAACTCTTCGGAAGCGGCTTTCCTTTTTCAGCCATCTCTGCATATGTAGCCGCATACTCGTGATAATGTTCAATCGTTCTTCTTTCATCGAACTCTGCCCTTTCTTGTGGGCTAAGCTCCGCGTAATCACTTACTCCAGATATTGATATTGGCATTCTAATTTCTTTTCCTCCCACCATCCCCCATTTAACACCACGGGCGTGTAATTCTATTTTTTGGTTCATATCTTCTTTTAATTTATCTGGAATACTACCAAAATCTACAAAAGCTGGATTTCCTGAACCCAAGGAAGGTATGGTTCCATCAGAATATGTTTTTTTAAGTCCATCGGTTTCTTCTTTATCTGGTGTTAATGGAATATTCATTCGGACTACAGCTTGAGAAAGGGTCATTCCATGTTGAACTAGTTTATCTCTTACTTCATAAGCTTTAGTCTCTTCTGTTATTTCTATACCTAACGTTTGAACTGCTCTCACTTGATCTGAATTAAGTGTTGTGTCGCCAAATGCCTCTGCACGCGCCAGTTTATCAATGCAACCACCCCCACTATTTTTACAGGTATTTGCAACTGATTTGCCTTCAGGTGTGATGGGGTTAGTTAACTGTTGATATCTCTTTACTGCTACTTCACATGCACTTCCAGTAAACCCATACCTTTCACAAATGCTCTCAGCAGCAGCCATGATAGGCAAAAACATCAATGCTAGTACCATCAACAGAATTATATGTTTCATCCTTTTACACACCCAAAATTAGTTTTAGTGCACACACTATTATCACATATTTCATATCCGCCAGCGTAAATCTTGTGGTTTTTTCCATCCGGTTGCATGCTTTCAATATTCATCCCTAATTCTTTAGGATTCCTTCTCGGGTGCGCTCCGTTTTGATTAAAAGTGGCTACCATCTTATTATTCTTAAGCAGTATAACTTTGCTGTCGTCAGTAATATCGCCTACTTTTAACGTATCATATCCTGCTTTGGCGTCTACCCCCATGTTGCTGTTCTTTCGTGCTGAAACAAAAATGGTCTTAGTGTTCTTATCTGCAGAAATACATGAACTTTTCTTTCCGGAACACTCTGCTTCGCTGGCTACAAAAGCAGTCTTTCCCTCAAACAAGGTAGCAATAGCTTTCCCTTCATCGTCTTGAAATTTAATCTTTTTTCCTTCAAAAACAGCGTCCGGGCTGGTGCTTTCCACCATGAGATTATCTCCATAAAACTTTTTCTCCGCAGGATTATAAGCCACACTTTCCGTCCCAAATAATCCTACACCCCCAATTTTACTATCTTTTTGATTAGGTGTAGCAAAAATTGCGCCTTGCAGTACCGACACCGACTCCAAATCTTTCACTGGAATTTCATTTACTTTTCCTTCTCCGATTATTCTGATTACGAGACCATTTTTAGATACTTGAAGAGAACAAGCAAAAGTACAGGCAAAGTAATTCTTATCTGAATTTACAAACTTATTGTCCGTTATTAATGCCCCATCTTTAAACTCAACTTTTCCATAAAAGCTCCCTTCATAACCGCCTTCTGCTTTCAACGAGCCGTCTTCCTGTAGTTTATACTTTACTCCTTTAGGTTCTTTGGGCAGTTCTTCCGGCTTAAATGAGACGGTCTCAGTTTCGATAGTGGCTCCATCGTAGCTTTTGATAACAGTATCAGTCGAGACTAAACCAATTCCATATTTCTGCTGGAGCCACTTCTCTTTCACAGCGGGATTATCATTAAGCAGTTTAATGTTTCCCTTAACTTGGGTGTCCAGAGTTTCAAGCACGAAAGCATCATCTAATAGCGAGGGGTTTTTGTTTAGTACATTAACTGCCCTAGCTGGATCCTCAGCAAAAGCAGTAGTTAGAACTTCGGTATCGCTCATCAAAGAGGGATTGGAATCCAACGCTTCCCATGCTTTATCCGAATTTTGAGCAAATCCGATAGCAGGATTATCCCTAAAGCTTTGCTCAAAGTTATCATTTGACCAAGGGTCAGAAGAATCAGGTGATTGAGCGAAAATGATACCTGAGATGATTATGATTGTAATTAATGAGATAATCCCAGTACCTAATGCTTTTGTGCTATTAATTATCATATCTCCACCACCATTAGTGTCTTCTGTTAGTTGGAAAGAAATTGTTGCAGTATTTCCTTGTGTAACACTAGCTCCATTTCCAGTAACATTACTAAAAACTATATCAGCGCTTGCTAAACCCATTACCAAAACCAGTGCAAATACAC
>CAZIUU010000019.1:0-25138 GCA_964542815.1 uncultured Methanosarcinales archaeon
CTTTTTCTACTAGATCTAAATTTAACTTTTTAACTAGACTTGTTGGTAAGCGAATAGTTACCGCACTGCCGGTTTTCCAGAATTTTATTTCTTTTCTCTCTACTCCCCATAATCCCGCTTCTTTAAGCTTGCTTTCTACCACTAACATTGATTCCTCTGGCAGATAGGTAGTTTGGCATTTATTGCATAATTCTATAGTTAGTATTCCGCAGTCTACCCCATCTTGAATTACTTTATCTTTCTTCGATTCTAAAAATCCGCCACAAGGGCAGGGTATTTTGTTTTCTTTAGGTTTCATTTTTGTAATAGGACGGTGATGGGAGTAGTTTGAGAAGCAGCCATTTTTTAGTTTTACCTTCTATTATACGCTTCAATCGTTTTCAGCAGCACATAGCGGGCAAAATCAGAAATGTTTCTGGTGCTGGCAAGATATTCCAGCCTTGCACAGATTCCAGCAGGCCGGTAATACGCACCTACGATTTCAGACCTGCACTGCCGAGATTGATCCATGACGACCTTGAAAGTGCCTTCAGCATTTTGAGGGGCGGCTTTTACTTCTAGAGGCACGTTCTGGCAATTCCCAAAATAAACAATTTTTCCAGTACTCTGATCAAAGTAAAAATTAACACCGCGACAAGGGTGTCCATCACTGCTGAATCCAGCATTTCCCATGCTTTCATTCCTGAGGACGGAGGGCATTCCACCTCCATTTCTCGAGACCATTAGCTCCAAGTTACTTTTAATTATGGCTGTTGATGTTGTTTCGGTCATGTTAATTTGCTCCTTTTTAGGCTTAGAAAAGCAGGGGCTTTATAAATCTTTCTATTTTTTATCACTTAGGGGTAACTACCTCCCACCACTAACTCTGGCGTCGACTTACAGTTACGAGCTTAATCTGCAGATGCACCGCACTATCCCTAAGTAGTAATCTCCCGCAAAGCTTATAAAACCGCTTCTTTCTTAAGCCGGAATGCCAGATAAAGATTATTATGCTGTACTGGGAGTAGAAAGAACGGCTACGGAAAAAGAAATTCACCGATCTTTCAGAAAACAATCACCACTTTATCATCCAGACCGCAACCAGAGCCCCGCCGCTGAGGATAAATTTAAAGCACTTTCTGAAGCCTATGCCATTTTGGGAGACCCTGAACGGAGAGCAAAATACGACTTAGAACGTTCTTTTGTATTAGAAGATTTAGTCCAGCCCGATGCTCAACCTTTAGTCAGCTGCGCATTTGATTTCTCTCCCAAAGATGGAGATGAGATATTAATAAACGCTTTTGGATTTCTTCGAATATCTGTTGGTGTAGCTAAAAAAATAATCTTTGACGGAGAAGCTGTTTCCTCCCCCCAATACACCCCAGAAACAAATTTTCTTGACGCTAGAGGATTTCAAGGCAATGTTACTCTGCCTCGCAATGTTAATTTGAAGCTTTATTTTGGAATATACGATGGAGTGCTGGAAGGAAAGATCGCCCATGAAGGAGAGCTCTCTGCACACAACAGCAGAGTTAATCTTGTGGCGGTAGGCAATTTAGGGATAAATGTGGGTTTAGAAAATTATAATGCCCGAGATTATAATATTCATGCTGGGGATTATAGCATAACTGGATTGAAACATCCTGATGGCTATAAATACGTCTCTCCTTTCCTGCCGAATCCACCCCGTTGGCTGAAATTAAACTCAGAGAAGAGCAGATGGGATATTACTTATAATAAACCGAGTTAGTTAAAGACAAAAAACTAGAAAAATAGATAAACACGATTACGGCTTATACCTTTCCATCGTCCTGGGGAAAGCAATCGCGTCTTTAATATTATCCAACCCGCAAATCCACCGAACTAACCGTTCCACGCCCATTCCAAATCCACCGTGTGGAACCGAACCATAACGACGTGTATCCAGATAGAACTCATACTGCTCTGGCTTTTCTCCCTGTTCAATAAGCCGTTGCTTAATCTTTTCGATATCATGCTCTCTTTGCGAGCCGCCGATTATCTCTCCATGACCTTCCGGAGCTAAGAAATCACAGCCTTGCACCGTTCGCGGGTCTTTAGGATCTTCTATCATGTAAAATGCTTTTACTTTTTTGGGATAATTGGTGCAGATGATAGGTACATCATACAATGTACTCAATTTCTCCTCTTCAATGGTACGTAAGTCTTTACCCCATTCTATGTTCATATCGCATTTCTCTTTCAGAACTTTTAACGCATCAGTATAAGTCATGCGCACAAACGGTTTCTTTAGTGTCGGCTCAAGTTTCTTGATATCTCTTCCCATTATTTCTAAGTCCGCTTTATTCTTATCTAATACACTTTTAACAACGTACTTAATCAGTTTCTCCCCATAACCCTGAATGTCTTTAAACGTGCTCCAGGCCATTTCCATCTCGGCATGCCAATATTCAGTCAAATGTCGTGAAGTCTTGCTTTTTTCTGCTCGGAAACTGGGGGCAATAGTGTAAATCTTTTCCAAGGCAAAAATTGCTGGCTCAGCGTACAACTGCCAACTTTGTGCTAAGAATACATCTTTTTGCCCGAAATAATCTACTTTGAACAAATCGCTGCCACCTTCGCATTGTACTGCTTGAAATATCGGTGAATGATATTCATAGAATCCTTCGCTTTTGAAGAATTCATCTATGGCTTGGAAGATAGTGCTTCTGATTTTCAGCATAGAGGTCATCTTTCTGCTTCTCAGCCACAAATGGCGGTTATCCGCTAAGAATTCTATAGATTGGTCTTTAGCAATAGGAAAGTTCTCGCTTTTTCCGATGAGTTTGTAATCCGTAACTTGAACTTCATATCCGTTAGGAGCGCGTTTGTCTTCATGCAGTTCTCCATGAATTTCTAATGAAGCTTCTATCTGCAGATGGTCAATCTCTTCCCAGGACTTCTCGAACTTAGTGCGGTCAAACACGCATTGGATGATGTTGGAAGAATCTCTAAGTACGATAAACTTAAGTTTGTTGCTCCCGCGTTCGCGGTATACCCAGCCATGGATGGCAACCATGCCTGTGCCCTGCTGGATAGCTTCTTGGATGGAGATAAATTTTTGGGTCATTTTAACCTAAACAATTGTTGGGATTTATAACGTTTTTGCTTAGGTTGATGCTTTAAATGGCGGTTACCGCTTTCTCATGCACTTTCACCACCCTTCTCGAAGGGTCAGCCATTCCCTGAAACTGCTTGCTCCACCAGTATCCTAAGCGAGATGTTCAAGTGGGGCATTCGCTTTGCTCAGTCCCACAAGTAGGGGAACATCCACTTTAGGGGATTACATTTATATACTTTATTCTTTCATCAACTTTAAAAGAGAATCATACCAACCAGAGGTGTTTAAAATGTTAGACCTTAATTTTGTACGGAAAAATCCAAGTGCAGTAAAAGCATCTGAAAAGAGACGTCATCATGACCCTAAATTAGTAGACAAAGTGCTGGAACTAGATGAACACTGGAAAAGAGAATTAAAAGTGGTAGAAGAGTTAAAACACAAGCGTAATGTTGTTTCTGAAGAAATTAACCAGGCTAAGAAGAATAAAAAAGAAGAATTAGCCCAACAGAAAATCAAAGAGATGCGGGATGTAGTTGAGCATATCAAAAATAGCGAAGAAAAAGTAAACCAATTATTAAATGATAGAACTAAAACTCTCAAATTACTGGGAAATATATTACACGCTTCGGTTCCCGATGGTAAAGATGAAAGTGAGAATAAAGTTGTAAAGACCTCTGGAAAATTGCCTAAATTTGAATTTCTTATCAAAGACCATATAGAGCTGGGTCAGGAATTAGATTTGATTGATTTGGATACCGCAGCTAAAACTTCAGGAGCAAGATTTTATTATTTGAAGAATGAAGGGGTTCTGTTGAGCCAAGCTTTACAAAGATTTGCTATTGACCGCTTATTGAAGAAAGGATATACATTAATCCAAACCCCTTATATGTTGAATAAAGCGGCATTAGAAGGCGGAGTTAACTTATCAGAGTTCCAAGATACTATTTACAAGATTGAGAATGAGGATTTATACTTAATCGGAACTTCGGAGCATCCTTTAGTCGCTTTGAAAAAAGATTTAGTGTTGGAAGAAAAAGAATTGCCGTTGAAAATCTGCGGGGTAAGCGCTTGTTTTAGAAAAGAATTAGGAGCCCATGGTCGAGATGATAAAGGCATCTTTAGAGTGCATCAATTCAATAAAGTAGAGCAGATAGTTTACTGCAAGCCCGAAGATTCCTACAAGTTCTTTGATGAATTACAAAAAAATTCTGAAGAGATGTTTAAAGAGTTGGAGCTTCCTTTCCAGGTGGTTCAGATTTGTACTGGAGATATTGGAAATAAACAGGCATTGCAGTATGATATCGAAGCATGGATGCCGGGGCAGAATGGAAAGCAAGGCAGCTATCGGGAAGTAACTTCCTGCTCCAATTGTACTGAGTATCAAGCCGTTACTTTAAACACTAAATTCATGCGCCAGAATGGAGAAAAAGAATACTTGCACATATTGAATAACACGGCTTTAACTGACACCAGGCCGATTGTAGCTATCTTAGAGAACTTCCAGACTAAGAACGGAACGGTAAAGATTCCTAAAGCGTTGTGGCCGTATATGAACGGGATTAAGGAGATTAAAAGGAAGTAGGTTTATTTTTTAATTAAACTCTTTATTGCAGAGCTAATCCGCTTTCCGGTAAAAGTAAGAAACCCATAATCTCCTGTTTCATAAATATACATCGCTCTTCTGAATCTTCTGGCAACATTTGGATCTTTTTTGGAATCATATTCATAAGCTTTTTCTGGGTCAAAACCACTTTGAACAAGTGCATGTACGGCATTACAATCAGCCGCCAGTTCTTTATCTTCTATTCGACCAAAATGAATTGGTGTTCCTTTATCTTCTGCAATTTTTCTTTCTAACATATCAATCCCCCCAGGGATATGATTTATTGCATGTTGTTCCTCATGAGCTCTTAATCTTAGGTTTATATCGGCTCTTCCTTCGTCAAGATAAAGAATGTGCAGGTGGGTTTCATTCCCGCATCCAAAATCTACTGGCCCATAAAGCATAAATTTACCTGAAGAAGTGGAATACCCTGTTGCTTGCATCATCATTATTGGTAGATGTTGGCGTAATGCGATTCGTTTTGCATCCTGTTCTGCAGTTTCAGGATTCATACCAAGTATACTGATGTTATATCTAATTAAATGCCTGACGAGAATCTCTAAACTTCTCCCTTCAATAGATTGAGCGCCTTTACTTAAAGGAACAAAGGGATCTAATTTAGAAGCCTTTTCATCATGGAAATACCAGCCTTGCGGTAAAGAGATACTTATTCCTGATGCTTCAAAAGTAGCGACATTTGCCTGCGTTTCTACCATAGGAAAAATTATAATTCTACTTTCAGCAATTTACTCAAAGCATCAGCCGGCTTGTAGGACACCGTAACTTCTATCGGCGTTTCTCCGATAGTGCCGATGCGGTAACGTTGTTCTCTAGTTGCTGTTCCTAGGATTATTTCCATTGTCCTGCGTATAGAATCGAGATAAGGACTATATTTCGGGTTAGTGCTGGGAGGAATTGGTTCAACTGAGGAATATTTATGTCCGCGTATAAATGTCCCTTCAAAATATATTGAGTTAAGATTTAGTTTATCCTTTGATATGAGCGGTATATCTTTTTTTGAGAGATTGGGTTTGTTTATTAGGGGTTTGTATTCTTTGATAGGATAATTCAATTCCATCGCTCTTGGAACTGGTTTAATAACCATTTCATCAAATCCTTCGTCAGGACTCTGCTTTGGTTTTTTAATAAGAAGATACTTACTTATAAGTTCCTCCCCCTCTGCCGTGGTGGGATTTAATGGTTTAATGGAAGGCACTTTGGAATAATCTATCTTAATCGGATCTTCAGGAACAATTTCCCTTACTTCCTGCCCATGAAACTGCTTTACTACATCATCAATAGAATGTTGTACGTCTCCTCCAGTCATGCCCGTGTTGGGAGTGACGGATAAGCTGATTTCGGAATAAGGGGTGAAATAACATCCTAAAAGGTCAGCAGAAACCTGCAATCCACTGGCTTTAAATCCAGCAACTAATGCTTCTACTCGCTCTCTATCTTCTTTTTTTAAGTTATCATAATATTGTTTTGCATCCATTTTGAAATCCTCCAAATAATGTGTTTTGAAGTAACAAATAGGGGTTAGTTTATAAACTTTTTGATGGTTTTGTTATCATCTAGTGATAATACGGTGATTTACCCTATACCCTCTATTTACAAAAAACATAAAGTAGAGGGTAAGATTTATCTTGTGAGTGTTTTATCATCCAAATTAATTTAAACAATCAAGTTATCAGATTTTAAATGAACCTCCAGCACGTTAAATATAAAGACATTGAACAGCTTCCTAACCTCCTGATAAAAAAAGAGTTCAAGAAAGATTTTCAGGGAAGCTCTCCATCAATTTTTATCGGCAGGCAAGGTTATCCACAAGTAAACATCGGATTTCTCAGCCCGCAATTCGGCGGAGATACTTCACATTATGATTCTCCAAAATTATGGAGCAGGGGCAAGTTTGGAATAGGACAAATTGCTACCATGCGCTATGGCTTGGTTAATTCCCGAGCCAAATGGAACGTCAAAGAAGTGCATAAGCAGAATCGCTTATTGGAGATTTGCAAAGAAGTAGGCATGGCCTCCAATTCAGTAGAGTTAGAAGTTAATTTGAAAGACCAGCCTAAACTTAATTTTCAGCCGGAGAAAGAGATAATTCCATTTGGGCCGCAGGGAGAAGTAAGAAATGCACGAGTTACGGCTAATCCAAAAGTTGATTCCCGAGTGGAAAGGATTGTTTCAGATACTGATTTGAAAGCAGTAGAGGGAGTATTAAGTTTATATCGCAAAGGCTTTGAAGAGAATTTTCTGACTAAATTACTTTCTTCGGGAAGTATGGGATTAAATACACACAGAAAGTTAGTGCCGACGAGATGGAGTATTACCGCAGTTGATGATACAGTAGGGAAAAGGCTAATTACTACGGTAAAAGACTTTCCTATGGGAGAATTTCAAGTATATTTCGGTGGAGGATGGGGAAATTATTATCTGATTTTATTTTTTCCGGAAGTATGGAGTTTTGAATTGTTTGAAATGTATTTAGAACATAAAATTAATCCGTGGAGCAAAGCGGGAAACTTTTATTCTACTGATTATGAAGATTATTCGGGAAGGAAGAATTATGCGGAAGAATGTGCCGGTGGCTACTACGCTTGCCGGTTGGGAGTGCTGGATAAGTTAAACGAGCTTAAACGGCAGGGTTCAGTATTAGTGTTTAGATTTATTACTCCAGAATATAATGTTCCATTAGGAGTATGGGTGTGTCGAGAAGCGACACGCAAGAGCATGAATGAGAAGCCGTTGACGTTTAGTTCGTCGGAATTGATGCTGAAGTATGCTAAAGAATTCATCAAGAATAAATTCGGGTTTGAATTGGAACTGTTGTTAAGCCAGAGTAAATTGCTGAAGGAAAAGAAAGTGCAGAGAAGATTGGGAGAATGGGGATGAAATCCACAACACATAAATACCTCCTATAATTACACCTCACAAAAATGCAAGAATACGACCCAATAACCAGACAATTCCGCGAAAAAGAGTATAATTATGGGTTTCTGTTAGAAGGAGCTATCAGCCTTGCAGTAGCAGCCTTAATCGGCACGGCATATTGCTCTTATACCACAAAAAACTCGGCTAAAGATACCAAAATTATTCGTACAGGTATAGAAGAAACGATAGATGGAGATGGAATTGTTAACGGAAAAAAGCCATGGATAACCATTCCAGAACATGAACGATGCTTGTACATTCCTGAACCGCAGAAATACCAACCCAATATAGGAGATAAGTTAAAATCAGTCAGATGGGAAAATACTCCAGATGAAAAATGCGATAGATTGAAAGAATTAGAACGATAAATGATAATATTAAAGCTTCTCTATCGCCACAATTCATATCGATTACTAATGTGTTACCATTTCTAACAAAGTTGTTTGTACAACCTTTCTGCCACTTCCCATAAGTCCATTTCTTTCTCTTCTTCAAAAGTTGATTCCTCTGCTTGAATGCCGCTTTTTAACGGAGCAGATTTATCTTTAGTACAACCTTGGCAGTAACTGACAACTTTTCCTCGGCATTCCTGACGTCGGCAATAATCTAATGCTTCTTTAACTTGCTCCCGCGGGATATGTGAAAAATTTCTCAAATATTCTTCTACTGAACCCATTCCTACCAAAGAATCAACGACATGAGAAACCCAAATTCTGGTGCCGGCTATTCTCGGCTGTCCGCTAACATATCCTTCTTCTGAAACAATGACCATATGCTTCTATGGAGAAGCCCATATTTATTAATATTGTGTATCGCCACAATCCATAAAAAGCCTGCTTTTCTATATAGAACTATGAAATACGTCCACTTAGCAGACTTGCACCTAGGCTCGTGGAGAGATGAAAAGATGCGCGAGCTGTCTACACAGGCATTTCTTAAAGCTATCGCGCAATGCCTAGCACAACAAGTTGATTTTATCCTGTTCACTGGAGATTTATTTAATACTTCTTTACCTTCTTTAGATACGCTTAAAATTGTAACTAAAGCTCTGAAAGAAGTGCAGGAAAAAAACATTCCATTGTATGCAATTGCTGGCTCGCATGATTTTTCTCCCAGCGGAAAGACTATGTTAGATGTGCTGGAGAATGCCGGATTATTGATTAATGTATGTAAAGGCTATGTTAATCCAGAAACACAGCAATTACATCTGAAATTTACTCAAGATAAGAAAACCGGAGCTAAACTAACCGGAATGTTAGGAAAGAAAGGCTTATTGGACAAAGTATATTACCAAAATTTACATTTGGAAGATTTAGAACAGGAAGAAGGATATAAAATATTTCTGTTTCACACTACTCTATCCGAATTAAAGCCGAAGCATTTAGAAAAGATGGAATCACAACCACTATCTTTCTTACCTAAGAAATTTAATTATTATGCCGGCGGACATATTCATCATCCGACGTTAGTCGAACAATACGGGTATGGAACATTAACTTATCCTGGGGCGTTGTTTCCAAATAATTTTTCTGAATTGGAGCAGTACGGAAAAGGGGGATATTATTTAGTTACGGTAGAAAGTGGATCCCAGAAAATAGATTGGGTTCCGCTAGAAATGATAAAACATCACAAACTGATTTTAAATTGTGCACATAAAACTCCGGATACGGTCACTACTGCGGTTATTGAACATTTTTATAATTTAGATTTAACTGATACTTTGGTTACCATCCGGCTTAATGGAGCATTAGAAAGCGGCAGAACTGCAGATATTGATTTCAAGAGAATATTTGAGCAATTATATGCGCAGAAAGCATATTTTGTGCTGAAGAATACTTCGGGATTAGAAGCGGAAGAATTTGAAGAGATAAAAATATCTTCTGCTGATTCCGAACTGGTGGAAGAACAGCTTATTCGCGAACATTTAGGGCAGGTGAAGTTGTTTGAAGTAGAAACGGAATTTAATTTGACTAAAGCGCTTCTTTCGGTGTTGAACACTATTAAACTTGAAGGAGAAACCGTGGCTGATTTTCAGAAGCGAGTGGAAGAGGAAGTGGGAAGAGTATTGGTAGTGAATTGAAAGCCAGATACATTCCACATAAAGCGATTCCTACTATGTAGTGATACCTTACACAAGATTTAAATAGTCTTCCTGATTTTTAGATAAAATATCTGTTTTAAGAGAATCATCGAAAAATCATAGAGAGATAATGGAGGAATAAAATGGAACCTATAAAAGATGGAGCAGTAACGCCAGAAGAATTATTTTACCGAATCCGAGCTGGATTGGCTGAAAGCCGAATAAACCAAGAACAAGCTTTAGCAGAAATCGCCGCGGGAATCATTCCGGCTTATCGTGCAGCGTTCGGTGATGAATTCACTGCGCAGAAAGTGATTAGCGCTTCCCAATCTGGGGCATTTTTACCGCAATGGGATTCTTTAGATGATAGAACTCAAGGCACCCTCTGGGCTTTGGGAGCAAGATATCCAGAGGTTTTGCTGGACACCGAAAAAGTAGCTGCCCCACTCTCTGAAGCCATGGTTGAAACTTTCCGCAGACAGAATGTTGCCTTTTCTCCAGAGCAGTCTGAATTGCTTCCCGCCATGCTTAAAGATCTTTTTACAGCTATAGAGCAAGTTGGATTTCCATTCAAAGCAGGACCCCGAGAGCCTTATATGCAAGGCCTGAGGCAATTAGTTCCTTATTGCGATTGGCTGGGAGCCAGTTTGGTCGATGAGGAGTTAAGGGGACAACAATTAAGCTTAGATGTGGCTCGTAATGCTATTAAAGCTCATGGACAGGCTCTGGAAGTAGCAGTAGTAGCCGCGCGGAACATCAAAGTCCGGAAAGGTTACTCTGAATCATTTATTATTGGAATTGAAACGGCTAAAGTAACGGAAAATATCTACGCTCATCTAACTAAAGAGCCAAGGTGGACTTTAGAATACCACACCAAAGATGGTAAAACCGGGAAGATTGATTTAATGGCTTCCGGCATTGAAGCTGTTGATGAAAAGAGAGTATTGCCCCGCATATACGACCTATTCTTTGAGGGTAGAGTAGAACCAACTGTGGAAAATCTGTTTAAAGAGCATGATGAATGAATTGATGCTTTAATCGGTATGCCTCCCAAAGATGTTTACCAAGAGTTGAGAATCAATTCCTGGAGACAACATCTTAAGCAAGTAGGAGCAGATTTCTCTCAAAACCCGGAGATAATCCTGTTAGATAAGCATAGTCCGGAGAAGATAACTTTCTTTTATGGCACTAAAAAGTATCAAAATACTGCGCGAAGTGAGGATACGGGAGTGATGGTCGCTTTGCAGTTTGATGAGCGTTATAGTGATAGTTTGGTTTATGTTTGCCCCCGAACGGAAATGGAAGAACAAGTAAGAATGTCAGCTCAATTTGCCGCTCTGGCTGATAATTACCAGCCGTTCTTGTCATTAATGCCGGTTCTGGAATACCGCCAAAGAGGGAATAGGCTGACGAAAAGCCGGCCGTAGTTTAGATAACAGTTAGCATACCAATACAAAATGACAGATGACGGGACAATTGAAAGAAAAGCGGATGGCTCAGTTTTAGTTACAGTTCTAAATGAGCCCTATAGCCTAAACCTGCCTGGAGTTAGATGCCTTAATCCAGATGCTCCCGAAGCTGAGCGGCAATATCAAAAAGAATTTCGTAGTAAACCGATTTATCTTCCCAGTGAATATGACCTAGCGGTTGCAGAACGGGTAGCTTTTCAGGATAATTTTGTGGTTTCTATGAATGGATATTCTAGAATTACCGCAGAACAAAGTGTTCGTTATGGGATACAAGAAGGAGCCTATGAAGAAGCATGCCGGGCATTGCTCACCCACATTATTGAACATCTCAAAAACAGATTTAGTGGTGCTAATCTTCACTTAATCCATGGCGCCTCAGATATGGGAGTTGACCGGGCAATTCAAGATGGTGCCAATGAACATAATTTAGTGCCTCTGGGATTTTCCTGTCCTAGATATATGCTCTACGTTAAAGATGACTACACGCCAGTGTATGTTGGTTCTGACAAGGAAGAATATTCCGAACGGTTTATTCAGACTTTGGATTTATTAATCGCTACCGGCGGCCGTGAACAGGCGCTTCAACACGACGTATTAGCTGCTTGTGTTCATAACAAAAGAATCCATTTTGTGGATGTGTTAAATTCGCTTTCTTCGACCGGTGGAGTCCCAGCAACTGTAATGGGGCCGGATGGTAAGCTAAGAGTTGACAATGCCGCAGCGGCCATGGGAAGGAACGTGTCTTTCTTTTCTCGCAATGATGCGGCCATGCTGGCACCAAGAAGCGGAGATTTATGGGATGCCATCTTTGATAATGTTAGCACTGTTGCCACTGAAACTTGCCGACTTAAAATGTCTCCTCAAAGAAAGTTTAGATAATCTCTCTGCCTAAGCTAAAAATGGCCACACTCCTCTTCCCCGACAGACAGGAATTATCCGGTTAACAATGGTCTTGGTTGGAGAGAAGAGGTAGAGATATTAATTAAACAAACACTAGTAAAATAATACAAATACAACATAAACAAGGAGGCAACAAAATGACCTATTACGACGCTATGGAAGTTGTTAGACGTGGGAAAATGATTAATTATAGTCCTAGAGATAAAAAGCCATCGGTGAGAGAAGGAGAAGTTTTAGTGGGAATAATGGATAATAGCATTTGGGCAGTTGCACCAGACGTAACTTTAGAGAGTGAGTTTGAACATTTTTACGAAGCTTATGCACAAGGCTCTTGGGTGAGAATGACCGTATATGCTTTACCCGAATCTGAATTGCCTAATTGCCAGGATAAAGGGCGTGTTCCAACTAAAGATTTGGACAGATTATTGGAAGAACACCCGCCAAGAATTGAGTACAGATATTAAAACGGAAGCATTGCGAGATGCACCTACCCTCTACCTGCAAAAACAAGAAAGTAGAGGGTATAAACCAACTTTCCCCCTTTTCTACCCTCTATTCCCCACCACCACTCTCTTTCTACCCTCTATTTACAAAAAACATAAAGTAGAGGGTAAGATTTATATAGTGGCACCGGTTTATTGAAAATCATGGTCTACATCTATCGAAAAACAGTCGGAAACAGGCAGTATTATTACCTGCGGGCTTCGCAAAAAAAAGGTGCAAAAGTAATGGTTAAAGATATTGCTTATCTCGGAAGCAGCCTGGAAGATGTTAAGAAAGCTTTAGATTCTTTGCCGCAATATTCAGACCAAATCAGAAAAGCGTATAAAACAATAAACCATTTTTTAGAATCTAACTATTACCTAGAGAAAATTAAAGAGCTTAAGTTAAGATCTAATCCATTTTTGGGAGAGAGGCTTTTAGAGATAGAAGCGTGTAAATTGCATTATCTTCAAGAGTTCCGAAAAAGTCAAGAACTCACTAAACAAGAGATTTTCAAGAATTTTGTGATTGAATTTGCTTTTAACACTACCTCTATAGAAGGGAATACTATCAATCTTAGTGAAGCTAAGAATCTTTTGCAGGAGGGCTCTACCCCAAAAAATAAGACTCTTCGCGAAATTTATGATCTACAAAATACAGAAAAAGTATTTTTAGAGTTAATTCATTGCCCTGAAGAACTCAGCCACGAACTAATTATTAAGATTCATGCCGGATTAATGGAAAATATCGATCCCCGAAGAGGAAGTTATAGAACACATGACGTTAGGGTAATTCATTCCAATTTTGAAGTTACGCCTGCCCCTTATGTTAAAACAGATATGAGCCTGTTGCTCAAATGGTATGAAAAGAATAAAAAGAAGATTCATCCTCTTGTTTTAGCCACCATTTTTCATCATAAATTTGAGAAGATACATCCTTTCTTTGATGGCAATGGGCGGACTGGCCGGATGATATTGAATTATATCCTCCTTCGGAATAACTATCCACCGTTAGTCATTCATAAAAAATTTAAGATGAAGTATCTGGGAGCAATGAGAGTTGCCGATTTATCCGGATTAGAAGAAACAGACAAGAAAAAATATCAAAAGCTGATTGGCTTTGTGGCGCAGGAGATGGTAGAGACATATTGGGGTATTTTCTTGTGAGCTTTAAAACCTCATTCTATACTCTTTTCTACTTCCACCCATCTTACTCACCACATCCTACTCATCCTATTCACTTCCAATTCATCTTACCTATCACTTTCAATGGCTTATCGGAAACTTTAAACTTTAACTCGTCTCCTTCTTTGACATCGTAACGATTAATAGAATCTAGGGATAATTCTGAAGCATCAGCAGACCAATAACGCAAAATCAGCTCATCTCCGGCTCTGACCAGCAGGTTTAGCATCTTGTAAGTACAATCTTCTCCACCCATAGGCTCTCGGGTAAGCGTGCGAATTTCCAGATGAGTTGGAGAAAAACATTCGGTAATTTCAGGATACAAATCGGACTTTACCTGCGGCAGATATAACCCCGCATTTCTGTACCAGGCGCCTTTCTGTGCTCCTGCTCCGCTTACTATTAAGATTCCAGTAGCTTTCTGCTCTTCAATCTGCCTTTTTCTAATTTCGATAGCTTCTCGCTCTTCTTTCTGTTCTTCACTTTGCTCACTTGCTTTCTCTATCTCCCACAATCCTCTCCGCTCTAGAAGATAACGGCTCATCATGTCCGTAGCTTTAATAGATAAAGAAGCAGTGCAAGTAGCATCTTCTACACGCTGACCATTTAAAGTAGTAGCTACTCTCGCCCAAGGCTCGTAAGTGAAGTTTCCACCACCGATTAAGCGCGGAAGTATTCCAGAAAGATTCTCCGGATTAAAATACAACAATGCTCCAGAACTGGTTTGTGGATCAGAATTTACCCCTACCAAATACGCTTCTGGAAATAAATGCGAGCAGATTTGAAAAAAATTATCTCCAGAACATCTACTTTCTCTGCTTCTGGCGCTAGTTCCATGATTCTGGCAATATTATCTTTCTGGCGCTGGTGGCTGCCTAAGATTTTATCAACATCTTTTTTCTGCTGGCGATAAGTCTCTATAGCTTCTTCCGGTGAAATGCCTAGTCTATAAGCATCCCATTCCAGTTTAGACAATTTTGCGGCAAGTCCGAGTTTCATGAAATTGGTTTATTTATTGTATTTTTTTCGCACCGATAATATTCTTGTACATAGAGAAGAAAGGAATCCTCCAGCCATAGGTTTTAAGTTCTAAAGGATAACTCTCTTTTTCCGCAGCTTTTATCTTTACCTGTAAAGTTGAAGAATCCAATTTCCCCTCAATAAGAGAGTCGGTATTTTCAAAAGCACGTTCCTCTCCTGTTTGATAATCAGTGGTGAAAACAACGTATTTACTATCTACACTATCTCCGCTGCCAGTAACAACTCTTTCTGTTCCTATAACTCGAACTTGATAGTTCTCCCGGGTAAAGTGAGGAGCTACGGAACAAGTTCCTACCAAAATTGCTAATCCGCCTGCTAACATTCCTAATCTCATACCTCCATATTTGTTTTTAATGTAAGATAATGCCGTAGTTTATAAATCTTTCTGCTTTAACTACTATAAAGTAGAGTTATGTTGGCTTACGTAGCTCATAAATCCTTTCCGCCGCTTTCCTCAACCTTTCTTTACCTTTTAATGTTTCTACCCATTCCTGCGGAAAGATCATCCCGTTCTTCGCTCCACACAATGCCCCATACATAGCTCCGGTAGTATCACAATCTCCGCCCCAGTTTACTGTTTCAATTAAGCCTTCAATGGGAGCATCCCAATATTTCTGAAACATGAACAAAGCAAAAGGATACGAATTTAGGACAACACTATTTGAGCCGAGATGCTGGTGAGCCGCTTCATCTTCCGCATATTTATTTTCATTAATCCATTCTAAACGTGAAGTTAGGCTTCCTTTTGATGCCAGAGGATAATTACTGGGTACGGGCTGTTCCCAGGAAGAGCATACTTTTAGAATGGAAGCTACAAATTCATCTCGGGAAACATCCTGAAGCAATCGATAAACCGCATAAGCCTGTACAATTCCACTGACTATTGAACGTGGATCAAGATGGGTTATCTTTCCCACCAGTTCCGCGTATTCTAATCCCTGATTGAAGTTGCCACTTGTATCCATATATAACCCCAAAGGAGACATCTTCATCGCCGGAGCATTTCCTGGACCGCCAATAACACCTGACTCCAAAGGAGAAATGCCTCCCCGTAGTAGCTGGAAAGCTTTCCTAGTAGTCCCACCAAATCCCCCTTTAACTTTTCCATCCGGCTGGATGCGAGAAGTATATTCATACAATTGTCTTTGGGCAACGTCACTTAAATCTACTCCTCTTTTAGCGGCAATGGATTCTGCTAAAGCTAAAGTTAAGATAGTATCATCAGTATAATCTCCCCGCTTCAGATCTTTTCCGTAATATTTTACTTTACCGAATTCATCTGTGGTTAGGATTTCTCCTGTTGTGTCATAGAGAATCACTGGGTCTAACAATTGAGCCACTCTTCCTACATGTTTCTGAATTCTTTCTTTCGGCCAGGCCTCTACCGGCATGCCTAAGCTATCTCCGATTGCACAACCGATTAAAGTGGCAACATATTTATCTTTAAGTTCAGTCATTTTAGTAACACCTCTGACACTTTCTCTTTAAACAGAACATCTACGTCCGTACTTACCCTCACCACCCCATAATCTTTTTTCTCCGTAACTTTGTCATCAAGATAATGATGCACAACTAATGGGTCATACAGGAAAACTTGCTCGTAGTTTATAAAATTTAGCCATTTTTTCCCCGTATCGGCAATATAATCGAAAACGGGATGGTGCAGTTGTTTCAGGCTTTCCAATTCTTCTTTAGTCAGGTAATTCTTTTTGCAGATTTCCGTCGGAACAATAGTTATCGGCGCTCCTGAAGAAAAAACTATATCTGCTGCTTCCGGATCTACTTTCAGGTTATAAGCACGATAGTTTAGGTAATAATTATTTGAAGTAACGATAGCATTACCCATGACGTAGATATGATGCACATACTTAGCCATCTCTGGGTATTGCTGAAATAGTGTTCCTAAGTTAGTTAGAGGGCCAATGGCAGCAATAGTAACATCATGCTTGTTGTCGTTGATAGTTTGGGCTAAAGCTTCGATTCCTTTCTCTTCTACCCTAAATTTTTCTTCCTTTTCCCCATCCTGCACATAATCACAGCTTCCTTCAAACGGAGAAGAGAAAATCTGTTTTTGTTTTATGGGAGCAGAAGTTCCCACTCCTACTGGAATATCTGCACCTAATTGTGTAATTATTTTCTTTGCTAATTGGGCTCTCCATTCTACCGGACCATGCACAGTAGTTATCAGCTTCACATCCATTCCCGATTTTATGGCATAAGCTAAAGCGATAGCATCGTCTATGTCCGAACCGATGTCAGTGTCGATTATTAGGGGCATGGAATTTACACCTCCAGTATTGCATTCATGATTTCACCAGCATCACTTTTTTATCTGCAGGTTTAATCTCTGCAATGGCTCCCGCATTAAATTCCAAGTAATCACTCTCAATTCCATCGCTGAATATAACCCCATTTTCGGGCATATTAGAAACTACTTTCAATGGATGGGAATAATCTATTTTTCCTCCCATCATGCTAACACCTGTAATTTTAGATGGAAAAGGCTCACGTACTGCAAACTGGAGATAATTTGCGTCCCGAGGAAAACCAATTTTTCCAATCATTTCCGTTTGCCCTCCAGAAATTAGTCCATAAGCACCCACCATGATGCTGGTCAGCCATCCGGTCGAGCCCGTCCCGGTAGACACAATTATTCCACTGGAAGACTGCCTCTCGTTTTTTCCATGATATTCTAAAGAATAACGGGCAGAAACATGTGTTTTTTGCCCAACAAATAAATCATTTAAAGCATACAATACTTGCCCGTCATTTAGTTTGGCTTCTGCCATGGTCAAGTTTTCTAATTTAATTTTATCTTCAGTTATTCTGTGCAGCAAATCCGGCAGTTCTGCAATGGTGCAGGAAGTAAAAGTATCCGCATATCTTTGCGGGTCTGGATTAACACAAATTACCGGCTGATCACCGACATATTTGGCTACGTTCACAAACAATCCCGGGTCTCCCACTACCAGCACTAAATCTTTATCTCCAAACTGAAAAGTGTCTAAATGTTCTTTATCCACCACCTGACGCCTAAACTCCGGTAAGATTTTCTGCTCAGCTTGTTGTAACCCCGTTAAGTAAGCCAAATGGGCAGAGTGATAAAAATCATAACTCTCCCCTCTGGACTCTAAATAAAACTTCACCTGAGAGGTTGTGGCATGGCGCTTTAACAGCCCCTCCAGTAGAGTTTCTTTTTTCACTACTACTATTTTTTCATAGTTCATGGTGATTTCTCCATTAGCCGGATTTAACTGTTTCTTTCAGTGTTCCGAGTGCTCCAAGCATTTCCGGAGTGACACTAAAATTCTGGATTCTCTGAGCATTCTTGCCAAATTCCAGTAAAGCATGTGCTTTAAGCTCTTCCGCACTCAACCCTTGGTACACATTCAATTGCATTTTAGCCGCTTCAGCCGCATCCCTAGCCCGATCTTTTAGATTCTTCCCTTCCAGCGAGACTAATTCTTTTTCTTTGTCAGCCAAATAGATTCTAGTTTTTAATTCGTTATCTTTAATTGTTCTTTCCTGTTCTACGGCTGCTGCTCTTCTTTCGTAAGTAGCTTTATCTGCATTTCTAAGCAGGAATTCACGATAAGTCGCTCCTAAAGCTTTGGTAATTTCCGGAGAAGCTTTTATTCCTGAAATATAAAAAGTGCTCACTTTTACCCCTAACTCGCTGAGTAAAGATGAAGCAGATACCTCTTCAGAAACGCTATTAGAAATTTCATCTGCCATCACTAACAGTTCTTCTAGTTTTTTCTTTTGCACTACTTTACGGGCACTAGCTCGGGCCATCTCTAAAATATGTTCGGGTAGTTTTTGGGGGTCTTCAGTGAGATAATTTTTGGTTTTGGGGTCTATAGAATGATTGTACACGGCTAAAATCTTCTTGGGATCATCTACTTTATAGATAAATCCCCCCTGCAAACTTACTTCCTGATTATCCACCGTGGATTCATTAAATTGAAATGGCTGATTCACTACTGTAGTACAAACTAATTCTATAGATGTATTGTGAGCCAGATACCATCTTTTGATACCTTTTCCCTCTTTCTTTACGTCATCACCCACACTTATGCGCGCATACTCGGTTGGTTCAGCTTTAAAATATCCTATTCCCTTCATTTTAATCCCTCCGCGCTTATAGTCCGCCAACTTTTCTAAATTTACTTCTCTCTCGGATGATTTTTCTCTTCCTCTATACTTTCCTGATGCTCGTAATCCGGATGGTTTGTCAAAGTTGCAATAGTCTGCAATCCGAATTCTATCCTGAATCTTTCTACCAAGCCTTTCTTCATTAGATATTCTGCCACTTCCGGCTTCACCAGCTTTTCCCAGCCATCATTTCTGGCCAAAGCCATTCTTACTATAGAACCCTTGCAGTAAATTTGCTGTTCCTTCGGAATTAAAGAGGCAGGATGGATTATTTGATAATGCGGCTCCAGCAATTTGTTGGTCCAGGGATTTCCGGAAACAAAGTAATTCAATTCTCCATAAAGCTTCTTTACTTCTTCTACCCAACGCTGTCCGTCGGCAAAGCCTTCTTCTTGGGCGAAATCAGGAATCTTGACTACGAAATAATTATTGTATTTTTTCGACAAAACTAAATGAATCATCTCTTCCACTTCTTCCGGAGTGAACGGATTCCGAAGATTGTATTTGTTAGCGCTGCCGATGCCGATTATGGCTTCATCTGCCTGCTCACAGATGCTTTCTAACATAGTGCTGGCTCCGATATGCAAAGGCCTGAACCTGCCGATGACTCCTGTTCGTCCTAGATTTTTTTCGAGTTTACTTTCTGCCATATTCCACACTCTCCAAGTACAGCTGTAACATCTGACGATGATGAATCGGAAAAGCCCACTTTTCTTTCTGAGGAAGCATCCCGGCAATCTCATCTAAAGTAAATACTCCTGCCCACTTGGCATCTTCCTCTTCTTTTGGCTTTAATGTTCCATAACCCTGAGCAGTGTACACTACTGTGGCAATGAACTCTCGTGGGTCTTGGGCTGGATTAGACAACACGCATAAAGGGCGATAAATATTATCAATCACAATGTCCAGCCCCGTTTCTTCCTTCGCTTCTTTGATGGCATTATCGTGAAAGTGCATTCTTTCTGCAATCCCGCCGGGCAAAGCTATTCCTAAAGGGGGATATTTCCTTTCAATCAACACAATTCCATCTTTTTTTCCGTCGTGGTAACGGATAATGATATCCGTAGACATGAACGGGCCTTTGTATCTAACTTTTAGCCACTCTTTGAATTTTCCATATTCTGATACCATTATTTCTCACCTCCCAATTCTTTCGGCTCTTTTGATTCTTTTTGCTGATACTTTTGATTCATTCCCAAGATTTGCTCTTTCAGCCGGCCATATTCTAAGCTGGGCTCCCAAGGCAGGATGCTTTCCCTTAGATCATACCCAAAAGAAGTCTTGCTGGTGATAATTATGGGAGGAGATTGCACTCTCTTGAAAGTGCTCCTCTGTAAGACTTGAGCAAAATTTTCTAAATCGGATACAAATTCTTGAGGCTCATCTACACCCCAGCGTTCCATCAGCTTTTCACTAATTCCTAAATTTGTATGTAATGTTCCTTCCAGATACCAGCGCATGAACTGTTCCGGAGAAGTCTTCTTGTAATCCAATGCTTTTTCTATCATCGCGCAATGATACCCGAACTTCATGGGATCAACTTGCTTTTCTTTCAATTCGGCCGAAGGCTGAATCTGGTCCTCTCTGAACCTAAATAGCTCGTCAGGAATCAATGTTTCCGGAATAACTTCTTGGTGGAAAACTTCTTTATTCAGATATCTAGCTAGTTCAAATATTTCTGCTTTAGTTAAATCAGCAATAGGAGCGATAGCTCCATTAACGTCTCCATAGAGAGTAGCATAGCCAAAGAAAACCTCTACTTTATTTCCATTGTTGGTAAACAAAGCCCCATACTTCGCGGCAATATTAGATAACACTGTAGTTCCCCGAATTTTGGCTTGGACATTTTCTTCGTTCAGGGAAGACAACTTTTTCCCGCTTCCGTCTAAGTCACACGTATTTAATAAAGCGTAATTGACATCCACCAGCTCTCCGATGGAAACTACTTCATAGCCGATGCCTAATTTTTGTGCTATTTCTTCGGCCGCTTTCTTAGTTTGGGCTGAATTATAAACCGTAGGCATATTTATTCCCAGAACTTTGTCTTTTCCCACTGCTAAAGTTAAGATTGCTGCTACTATCGCACTATCAATCCCTCCGCTCATGCCGAGCACATACTTTGGCTGTTCTTTCCAGCCATTCATGTCCTTAACATGCTGAATGCCTTTAATGATAGCTTCTAATTTCTGGACGATTTTAGGTTTCTCTGCTCTTTGAACTGCGGGCTTGTCAAAATCAGAATTACCTACTATTACTAAATCCTGCTCATAATGTTCTCCATTGAGTATTATGGGTTCGCCATTAGCATTGTAAACCGTAGTTCCGCCATCAAAAGTAACAATGTTCTTGCCATTATTCTGCGCGCCAACACAGTTAACATATAAGAAAGGCACAAATGCATCATTGGATTCTTGTTTCAGAAATTTTATTCTTCTGTCTCGGGTAGAATTTTTTCCGGCAGTCCAAGGGGAAGCAGAGATATTAACAATGTATCTTGCACCGTTTTGGATTAGCATTTTCGTGATGTTTTGCGCTTCTCCATCCCGGCGATAATCAGCACACCACAAATCCTCGCACACTTCAAAGCCAATGGGAACTTTTTCTCCATCTCTCGTTTCAATTAAAAATGGCTGGGCTAATTCTTCCAGCGGAACATCAAAGTCTTTAGCCACATCTTCCAGCGAGAAGAAATATCTCTCATCGTCGAAGAAGCGGTAGTTAGGCAGCAAAGTTTTCGGCTGCACTCCCGGAGGCAGGGCTTTGGTTTCCCGGAGACGGGGGATTTCTTTTCCGTTTTGGAAGAGATGGACTGCATTGTACTTACGGAGCCTTCCGTCTTTGTTTGGATGGGTATTATTATCTCCAACTCGGGCATTGATATCTCTCTCCAGGAATACATTGCCATAAGCAATAGCGATCCCTTTGCATTCATTTCCATTTTTGCCATTGCTTTCACTTCCATCACCGCTGGCTTTTCTCAGTTCTTCGTTGAATTCCATAAGGTTAGCGCAGTAATCCTCTTCGGTAAATCTATCCCCTAAGAGGTAGCCACCAAGACATAACTCCGGAAAAGCAATTAAGTCTGCTTGCTGTGCTTTAGCTTCTTCAATCATTCCCAGCATGGTTTCCAGATTCTTTCTGGGGCATCCGGGTACCACTTCCATTTGGGCTAAGGCGATTTTCATGGTTTATTTTTCTCCTCGTTTAATATTTGGTATTCGTATTCATGTTTGTATGCTCACCTATCCTCTCCTTTCCCGATATTCATCTGTGGAGAGATAATTAATTCCCACCTGCTGGCACATTTTCTTCGCTACTAAATTGCCGGTATCTTCATCCGCGATTCCTAACGGAGCATAGACTAAATGAGTACAGGCATCAGCAATTACATTTACTTCTGCTCTGGGAAATAATTGTTTGATTCCGCTCCCAGTCTGGTAGATGCAGATTCCCATGACCACACCAGTAATATCAAAGCGAAGTGCTTCTCCTTGCCCGTACTTTTGTTTTAACAGCGAGAAGACGTTCATCTCTAAGTCTGGTACTCCTTCCACGTGCCCGAGCCAATTGGTAGCCTGCAACGCTGCTCCGTTGAACATATGCTTAGCATTTATCACGTAATCCACTTTTCCTTCTAAAAATTCTTTGGCATCTAATCTCTTGACTTCAAAAGTATCTTCTACATTTTCAAAAGTAAAAGCCGGTGTTGGTTCAGTTTCACCATTATAATCTTGGAAGAATACGTGCCGGGGAACAATTAAGCCGCTTTTTCGATCCTGAACCATATTCTGCAGCTTAGCAGTAAGTTCCGGGCTTACGGTTTTATCCGCTCCTACCCCTAATTGCTCTAAGTTGTATTGGTCTCTCTTGATGAGGTTATGTACCGGATATAATCCTCCATTTATCTGAAACTCAGAGCTGGTGCGGGTATGTACATCAGTGAGATAAAGAATCAAATCAGCAATGTCGGCAATCCCAACTGCATTATCTTTCTGTGCATCAGTAGTTCCACAGTAAAAGCTTCCTTCTTTATCTACGAAAGCTTTACCCCAATCTACTAATACGTTAATGGTGTATGGTTCATTGGTGTTTGTCATTTTTATTTTCCTCCATGAAAATTTAAGAACGTCATTTGCATCTTGCCGACCCGACAGAAATCATATAACGTGTTCTGGTGCATCCCTGAAGCATAGAATCTCAATAATTCTCCGATTCGGTTGTAAGTTTTATCTTCATTCAATCTTCTGGCATGAACTAACAATCCGCCTTCTAATCCATTCATCTCTGTTGAGCCAGTCCAATCTGGCATATCACACAATTGTTCTACCACATAAAGAGCTTTTTTTCTGGATTCATCTATTACTGATAAGTCTACTAAATATCGGTCTACTCTTCTTTTTTCTTCATCCGGGTTTAAAGTAACCCTTTCTGCAGGAACGTTTTGGGGAAAGTATGCACGACCTTCAATGCGCTTTATTTCAATTGAACTTACATCTACGATATCCTTCGAAAAATCTTCTTTCCACCCATATACAAAATATTTTGATTTAATTACATCTCCCAATTCTAGTTTAGTTGTCATTTTTATTTACCTCCATTAAATCCATATTGTTTCATTATTTCTTTCTGTTTGGCAATTATGCCCGCTGAGATTATGACTTCATAATTAGCAATATCCCTGAACCGACATAACTGCTTCGCTTTTCTCATGGTTATCTCCTCCACACTGGGACAATCATAAACTAATTCCCCACCAAGAATCATCGGAACCAGAAGCGCTTCTGCGGAATCTCCTTCCTGCAAGTATGCATCCAAAGATTCTCCTTCAAAAGCAATGATATCTTTTTTGTAATAGCCATCGCTTCCGGTAACTCTATACACCTGTTTTATTCCTGGCAAAGTGGATTTGCTGAATTCTTCCGACAGTTTTCCGCGTAAATTCCAGCTTCCATCTTCCTCTTGGAATGCAGCTAATTTATACACTCCACCTAAAGGCTTGGGAGGATTTACTACATAAGTGCCAACCAGATATTTGTCGATATCAGCACCTTCTTTCTCCAATCGAGCAATCTTTCCGGCAGTTAAATCGTCTGAAGCAATTAAAGTGTAATCTCTTCTTTGATAGCCTCTAGCTTTCATTTCTTGATGAATCCATTTTGCTTGTGCCAGTAAATCTCCGCTGTCGATTCTGAAAGCGAAATTAGTTAGTTTCTCTTCTTGTATTACTTTTAGTGCCGTTTCAAAAGCAGTTTTTACGTTATAAGTGTCCACTAAGAAGCATACTTTCCCTTTGAACATCTTGGCTTGGGCTTTGAATGCAGCATATTCTGAAGGATGGAGCATGACGTAAGAATGTCCGTGTGTTCCTCCTACTCTTTCATCATAAGCCATGCCATAAGCAACGTTGGAAGAAGCCGTAAATCCGCCGCATCTCGCCGCACGGGAATTGAATAAAGCGGCTTGAGGAGAGCCGGCTCTTCTGCTGCCTCCTTCTAACAGCACTTTGTAAATATTTCCTCCGATACATTCCTCTCCTTCTACAATAACTTTATTCAATCCTACCACTTGAGCAATATCATTTGCCGTGGTGCAGACATTGGTTTGTGGATTAATTGTTGATAATAATAGTGATTCATACACCTGTGCTTCTTCGAATCTTTCATGCACTCTTAACTGCGATTCCTGCGCAAAGAAAATTGTCCCTTCCGGCATTCCATATACATCTCCGTTAAATTTGAAGTGTTCAACCCAATCCAAGAACTTTTCATCAGTAATTCCCTGAGTGTTCCCCATATATTCTCTTAGTTTAAGATTGCCTTTTCCACCCAAGAGATAAGCCAAAGCTTGTTCGGTTCCGCAGTTGATTAAGAAATCTCTTTTGGCGAGTTTATCATATTTAACTTCTTCATGCTCAAATGTGCCAACCACTTTGTTAACGGGCATTCTTCTTACCACAAAATCAAACACGGTCGGAATTCCGCAGATGCTTTCTAAGAGATTTGCTTCAGCCATGGAATATTCGTAAAAGTCGGCTACTGATACCGCCATTTCCAAGTTGAATTCGAGGGGGTTGGGTTGTTTCATTTTGTGTTTTATTTTGTGTATACCATTTTAATTATTGTATTTGTTTAGCATCTTCGAAATCCTCGCTGTAAACTCATAAAGGTGACATCTCCGTAGGAGCCTTCCCTCTGTCACCCTCTATGTCTTAATCGATTGGATTTCGAC
>CAZIUU010000020.1:0-3448 GCA_964542815.1 uncultured Methanosarcinales archaeon
CAGTGGAATTAGGAGACAAAATAACCGTACAGAATCAGGATTTTAAAGTAATAGGTTTTCTGGAAAAGATTGGCTCTCCTCCAGACGATAAAGCTGGAATTATTCCCATAGATACTCATCAAGAACTCTTTTCTACCGGTAAAAATTATGGGTTTATTATTGCTCAAGTTCAATCCGGAGAAGAGCCAGCTACCATAGCCGAAGAATTAAAGAAAGAATTGAGAAAAGAACATAACTTAGATGTAGGAGAAGAAGATTTCAGCATTGAAACTCCAGAAAACTTGATGGCGACTTTTTCCACCATTTTGGATATTGTGCAGATAGTTTTGATTGGAATTACTGCAATTTCTTTATTAGTGGGCGGAATCGGGATTATGAATACCATGTACACTTCCGTATTACAGAGAACCAAAGAGATTGGATTGATGAAAGCGGTAGGAGCAAGAAATTCTCAGATAATGTTTTTGTTCTTGGTTGAATCGGGATTGTATGGATTAGTGGGCGGATTATTAGGAGTGATAGCCGGAGTTAGTCTAGCTAAAATTGCCGAAAAAGTATTGCAGCAGTTTCTTGGCCCGGCTTTTATGACAATAGAGATTAATTGGTGGATTGTGGGTGGTGCTTTATTGTTCTCTTTCTTGATAGGAGTGCTTTCAGGGATTGCTCCGGCGAGAAGAGCATCGAAGCTGAATCCGGTTGAGAGTTTGAGGTATGAATAGTAATAATTAAATAGTTTGCAAAATAACTTAGATAACATGAACAAACCTTCCTCCAAAACCATCATCAAACTGAAAGACGTCTGGAAAACTTACTTTATGGGAAAAGTTTCCTTAGATGTACTTAGAGGGATAAACTTAGACATCTATCGCGGAGAGTTTGTAGCTATTCTTGGTCCTAGCGGAAGCGGTAAAAGCACGCTGATGAATCAAGTCGGCTTGTTAGATGTTCCTTCTAAAGGAAAGATAACTATTGATGAAGTAGATATTTCTACGCTAGAAGAATCAGACTTGGCTCAGTTAAGAGGTAAAAAAATAGGGTTTGTATTTCAACAGTTCAATCTTATCCCTGCTCTTACTGCGTTAGAGAACGTAATTCTGCCTACTATCTTCCAAAATCTAAATCCGGAAGAGCGAGATAGACGTGCTAAAGAATTACTTACTTTAGTGGGGCTGGCAGATAGGATGACGCACCGGCCCAATGAGTTATCTGGAGGACAGCAGCAAAGAGTAGCCATTGCCCGAGCTCTAGTCAATAACCCAGAAATAATTCTCGCTGACGAGCCTACTGGCAATTTAGATACTAAATCCGGACAGCAGGTGATGGAATTATTGATGGAACTGCACCACAAAGAGCATAAGACTATCATTCTGGTTACGCATGACATTGAAAAAGCCAAGCATGCAGAAAGGATTGTTTATCTTAAGGATGGGGAAGTGGAGAAAGTAGAGAGGAGGAATTAATCATTATCTTCTATCGCCACAATTCTTTTAAAGAATTAATTCTGTAGCATCTTCCATGGTCGTTTACACTTTAAATGAAATTCTTCAGGGAAAAGAAGATCAACTTGCCAGAGGAACTAAGCTGGAGCAAGAAATTCTAGATTTAGACCTAAAGCTTTATAGAGAACTCCCACCACAGGAAGCACAAGAGCTTGTAGCTAAGTTTGTGTACCACACCAATGCGATTGAAGGCTCAAAGTTAACATTTAATGATACTTTAAAAGCCATAAATCCCGGAATGGACTTCCGGTACAGTTCTCTTCGGGAAATAAAAAAAGGCACTACCCCAAGAACGATGGTCGCCACAGGATTTTATGATATTTTTGAAGCGATAACTTTATCAGATGTACTTTTCACTATGTTGAGAAATCAAGCTGGATTTGAATCTCAGACATTTAAACCAACATTGAATTATATTTGTAAAATTCATGAGGACATTTTTTATGGCACCAAGTATCATTGCGGGGCAATCAGAAAAAGTGATGAACAAGTAATCGTCAGAGGTTCAGGAGGGGTAGTTTACAGCCGGGGCGCAGAACCAGAATCTATCGCGCCGTTACTTAATGAATTAGAACAATGGTATTCTGATAGCGCCAAATATGGCTGTTTAGTGCAGGCAGCAGTAGTGCATAACCAATTATTGCACATACATCCATTTAAAGACGGAAATGGAAGAGTTGCCCGAGTGGCTTTAGCGCAGATAGTTAATTCAGGTGGATTGGCGGTTCCAATTGTCAGAGTTGAACATAAATTACCATATTATGCAGCGATACAGGAGTTTCAGCAAGACCATAACCTCGAACCAATGTTAAACTTTCTGTTAGCTTGTGCTTATCTGGGAAAAGCCGAACAGATGTTTACTCCATTAATTAGAAGAGGGCTTAGGACTATCAAGTAACTTTCTTTACTCTCTGAAACTATCTTTTAAACAACCTAAATCTTTAAATACACTTCTGAGGTTGCATTATAACGGTGAAACACTATGGAACAGAAACATATTGATGATGTTGAAGAAGACTCCTTTGGAGAAGAGTTTATTGATGAAGATTATCCTGTATTGAAAGTTGATAAGAAGAAAGAAGAAAAGAAGCCAGCAGTTTCTGCATTTAAGCCTAAAGCAGCAGTTACCACTCCAATCAAAAAGAAACCATCTGCATTTGAGGTAGATGACTTTGATGACGATGAAGAAGAAATTCAAATCAAACCAGCTAAAATTGAGCCAAGAATAGTGGCAAGACCTGAACCTAAGGTAGAATCAAGGTTTGAGCCAAAGGCAGAACCTAAGATTGAACCAAAAGTTGAACCAAAAAAGGAGAGCATATCTATTACTCCTGCCGTCAGCCGAGATCCTGATAATAACAGCAATTCTGATGGAAGCATGTTTGGGAAAGTATCTACTTGGGTAGTTCTCTCATTAGTATTGTTAATCCTATTGATTATCTCCATCTTTAATGGAGGGTTTGGATATGTAAACTCATCAGCAGCTGTTGATAAGATATCCATGGATACCGCTGAAACAAAAGTATTGAATTACGTTAATACCAACTTACTTACTTCCCCATTTGTGGCAGAAGTGAAAGATAAAAAAGAAGTTGGCAACATGTATAAATTTACTTTATCAGTAGCCGGACAAGAGGTAGAATCTTATGTTACTATTGATGGAAAATTATTCTTCCCTCGCGGGTTTGAATTGAATGATAGCAACACCAAGCCTAAACAAGAGCCAGCAACGGTTAAGGATACTACCATCCCAACTGTAACCACCAAACCGGTTGATACTAATAAATCAACTAGTGCTCCAGTTGTAGCTGCACCTCCGGCAGTAAGTTATAACTTAATTGCCAAGAAATGGTTATTTGATCCCAATATTTTAACTGTTAAGAAAGGGCAGAAAGTAAAGCTTACCGTTAAACCTTTAGATACAGGTGAATTTACCTTTTCCATCTCTG
>CAZIUU010000020.1:3458-25056 GCA_964542815.1 uncultured Methanosarcinales archaeon
GAAAGTGGTTGGAGATACGGTTATTGAGTTTACTCCCGATAAAGTTGGAAGCTATAAGTTCCTGTGCTCTAGTTGTGATGGGTGGCTCAAAGATACTATGCAGGGAACCCTGACTGTAGAGTAAATCTATTAGAAACCTTTTTAATCTATTTCTTTTTTCTATCTTACTTATGGTAAAGAAGTGGTCAGAAGAGCATAAGATGCTGGTTAAGAAGATAGTGATAATTGCGTTTTTAGTAATGTTAGTTATCGGGTTTACTGTGCCTGCGTTTTTGGATTGGGGAAATAATGGGCAAGTTCCAACCACCATTCAAAAGAATTGCCAATCCGATTCCGAATGTTATTTGATGTGCGATGATGTTCCAGTTTCAGTATTATGCTATCAAAACTTATGCTGGCAGAATTCCTGTGAGGAGTTTGCGTTGTATCCATTCAATCAGACTCCGGTTAGTTTTTTGTTGGATGTAAGAGTTAATGGCAAATCAGTTGAGCTCACCAATAGTTCTAGTCCTCAAGACTTTTTCGTAAAATTAGATGGAAATAAAGTTTCCATGTATTCTCAACTAGCTTTAAGACAGATATTAGAGAAGTTTAAAATTAAGTTAGAAGGTGGTTGCTTAATTACTAATCAGAGTTATTGTAATGGTAAAGGGGGCAACTTGAGCATGACAGTTAATAATGAAGCTTCTTATTCTTATGGAGATTATGTTCCACAGGAGAATGATGTGATAAAGATAGGGTACTCTTAACGTTCTTTTCCAAAAAATTTAGTATTTCCATCTTGCGTTTCGTCCGCGTGTATCTAAATGGGTGAAAGAACTGCCTTTACCGATTCCGCCATAAGCAAAAAGATATTCTGCAGTTCTTCGAATGACTTTATACCCTAAATCAATGTCTACTCCATCACCAGAACAATGCCGGCTTTTGGTGGGTTGGCGATGATAAACTATGCGATAAAGACGGTCATTGTAGCCGTAAGAGCGATATCCTGAATTTACTTGCACTGGTCGGTTTAACTTAGTTCGGAGACGATCTAATCTTTTGAGCAGATCTGGCTCTAAACGAAGATGAGTGTAATACAAATCTCCCCATCGAGTTTGAGTGTATTCTTTCCGAGCTAATGAAGGAGTCTCAATTCTGGCAAATTCTCCTAAAGTGAAATATTTAGACACTCTTTCGTCTAGATCTTCTGCTCTTACCCGTACCAGGGGATTGCCGGAGTTCCAAGGATCATAAAATTCCTGTCCTTTGCCAATTAGTTTAGGATCAGTAATAACTTCTAATTCTAGTCCGCTGGGAAATCTTATTTTTTTCTTAGTAAATTGTTTTCGTTTAGGAACTGATTTTTGGCTTTCTTCTCTAGTTTCTTCTGGGCGGACAGGTTTCTTAGTGGGAATTTTTCTGCAGGGTAAAGATAATTTCTGTCCCGGATGAATTAAATCTTCATCTTTCAATTGCGGATTTAAGTCTAATAATTCTGAGAGAGTAGCGTCATGATCATAAGCAATTCCTAAAAGAGAGTCTCCTTCTTGGATTTGATATATTTGACTTAGAATTAGGTGTTGGCCGGGATGAAGAATACTT
This sequence comes from uncultured Methanosarcinales archaeon, assembly GCA_964542815.1. Lineage (GTDB taxonomy): Archaea > Nanobdellota > Nanobdellia > Woesearchaeales > GW2011-AR9 > JACRPH01. The sequence goes on from CAZIUU010000020.1 coordinate 5,043, forward strand.
TTTTGGTTGAGGTTGGGATTGCATTGAAGTATTTCTTCTATTGTTAGGCTGGTTTTGGCAGCTATTTTGGTCAGGAAGTCTCCTTTTTTAACTTGATATTCTCGAGCGGGGCTGATTGCAGTTAGAACTAAAGAAAATAGTGTACTTAGATACATACCTGATGCCATTTCTCTTTTAAAATAAAGGGTATTTTTAAGCTTTTCCACAGTTTTTACTAAGTAGTAATCACTCATTCACTCCATAAAACTTATAAAGTCATTCCCAGAGCCATAAATCTATGTCCGAACAATTAAAAAAAGATGCGTTAGAGTACCATTCTCAGTCTCCTGCCGGAAAAGTGAAGACTGTGCCTACCAAATCTTGCACTAATGCCCGAGAATTATCGTTAGCATACACTCCCGGTGTAGCGTTTCCTTGTCTGGAAATACAAGCTCATCCTGAGTTAGGATATGAATATACCTCTCGGGGGAATTTAGTCGCAGTTATCTCCAATGGAACTGCCGTTTTAGGTCTAGGCGATATTGGCCCTTTAGCCGGAAAGCCGGTAATGGAAGGTAAAGGCGTATTATTCAAGCGTTTTGCTGGTGTAGATGTATTTGATATTGAAATAAATGAAAAAAATCCGCAAAAAGTGATAGAAATCGTAGCTTCGTTAGAGCCGACTTTTGGTGGAATTAACTTAGAAGATATCAAAGCTCCGGAATGTTTTCAGATTGAAGAAGAATTGATTAAAAGATTAAAGATTCCAGTATTTCATGATGATCAGCATGGAACGGCTGTTATCAGTTCAGCTGCGTTATTGAATGCGTTAGAAATTACGGGAAAAAAGATTGGCGATATTAAAATTGTTTTTTCAGGAGCAGGAGCTGCTGCTATTGCCTGTGCTAACTTATATTTAGATGTAGGAGTAAAACAAGAGAATGTATTAATGGTAGATTCTAAAGGGGTAATCACTACTAAGCGTTTGTCGGAATTAAATCCCTACAAAGCCAAATATGCCCAAGATACTTCTAAAACAACCCTGACTGAAGCACTGCAGGGAGCAGATGTATTTGTAGGAGTATCTCAAGCCAACCTGCTTACTCCAGAAATGATAAAATCGATGGCTCCTCAACCAATAATCTTTGCTTTAGCTAATCCAACTCCGGAAATTTCTTATGATGTCGCTAAGCAAGCCGTTCCGGAAGCGATTGTAGCTACTGGAAGAAGCGATTTTCCAAATCAGGTTAACAATGTGTTGGGATTTCCTTTCATTTTTCGCGGGGCTTTAGATGTACGTGCTAGTACTATCAACAAAGAGATGAAATTAGCGGCAGTAAAAGCGTTAGCTAAATTAGCACATTTGAAAGTGCCGAAGCAGGTTGTTGAAGCTTATGGTGGAAAAGAATTTTTATTTGGTGCTGATTATATTATTCCCAAGCCGTTTGATCCTAGAGTTTTGTTTTATGTAGCTCCGGCAGTAGCTCAAGCGGCGATGGATTCAGGAGTAGCTCAGAAGCCGATAATGGATATGAAAGAATACATAAAAGGGCTGAAGAAGCTGGCTAAAAGGCTGGCTAAAGGAAAGTTTTGAGTTTACAATCGAAAATTATTTAAAGTACACCTACTTCTTATACTCAGAAGAGGTGTTAAGATATAGGTAAATCTCTAAAAAAGAGGTGGATAAAAATGGTTGAAAATTCATTTGAAAGCGGCGATGAACTTTTAGAAGTTGATTTTGCTAGACAATTCCAAGAATCAGTCTTGAGTAGTACAATATTAAAGTTTAGTGATGATACTTTAAAGCAAAAGATACTTGATGCGGATGCTAATCAATTATTGGTTGTTAAATCTAAAATAAATTCTCCTAAAACAATCTTAACAGTAAATATTTATGATGAGAAATTGGTGAGAGATTCGCTATGAACTGTAAAGACAACATTGATATCCCCTTTCGTTTTGTTGTTGACGAACATTTCATTTCTTATATACTTCAAAATAAAGATTCTGCAACAAGGGTATTAATGCAACTCAGTGCCATACACAAATTATCCAAATTTTATCCTCTTAAACATAATATCATGTTTGATGAATCATTTAAAAAATCAATAAAAGATAAAGAGATAAGAGGAATTGCTTTATTGGGAGCAATACACCCCGAACCATATCCCTCTTTTGTGGAAGAAGAAACAGATTTTGAATCGAAGTTAATTCGATATGCTATAAATTTAGCAAGTAAAAAACCTTATAAAGTTGCTATACTTACCTCAACAGAGCAATTGAAAAAATATACTGAAAATGTGCACTATCAGGATCTTACAGTTAAAAGTGCGATTAATATATGGGGAGATGATGCTGCCATAAAGATTGTTAAGTTAGTTTATGAATTATCATTTCTTTAATCAAACTTATTTTCAATTTTTGAATATATTTTAGCAATGTTTACTTCATAGTGCTAAGATTTCACCGCAAACCAAACTCGACTGCGGTCTCCTAAATTTTCCACCGCAAACCATAAAAACTAGCTCTTTTTTCAGCTTCATACCATGAAACGAATACTTATCAATGAGCTTAAACAGCATTTAGGACAGGAAGTCCTATTGCAAGGCTGGGTGCAGGAAGTGCGCAACCTGAGCAAAATAAAGTTTGTAATTCTTCGCGATAGAACCGGAGATATGCAGACTTTAGCGTTCAAAGCTGATACTGAAGAAACCTCTTTTGCCGCAGTAGATACTTTAACTAAAGAATCAGTAGTAGAAATTGTTGGAATTCCTAAAGAAAATAAAGAATCCCGTTGGGGAATTGAAGTGCTGATAAAGAAGCTAAGCGTAATCTCCATTGCTGAAGTGCCTCTGCCTACTGATAATACTGATAAAAGCCAGACTCAGATAGATAAGAGATTGGATTACCGCTTCCTGGATGTAAGGAACGTAAAGAAGAATGCTATCTTCAAAGTAAGAAGCAAGATTGTGAAAACTGTAACCAACTTCTTTGATAAGAATGGCTTTACTAACATCAACACTCCCAAGATGACTACCATTGGAGTAGAATCAGGAGCAGAGTTGTTTGAAGTAAATTATTTTGGAAAGCCGGTTTATCTAGCACAATCACCTCAAGTTTACAAGCAGATGTTTGTTATCGGAGGATTTGAACGAGTATATGAAATTGCTCCAATCTTCCGAGCAGAGAAATCGCATACTATGCGCCATCTTACTGAGTTTACTGGAGTAGATTTTGAAATGGGCTTTATCCAAGATGAGCATGACGTAATGGATTTTATTGAGAAGATGCTCAAAGACTTGCTTAAGAACGTCAAGAAAGAAGCAGCTACGGAATTAGGAACGCTGGGAGTAGAGTTAAGCATACCTAAAAAAATTCCTCGGTTAACTATGGCTGCAGCTAAGAAATTACTGGCTGAGAAAGGTAAAACTTTTTCTGCTGATGCCGATTTAGATTCTGAAAGCGAGAAACTGCTGGGAGAAATTATCAAAGAGAAGTACAATTCAGAATTTGTGTTCATAACTAATTATCCGTGGGCGGTTAAGCCGTTCTACCAGATGAAATCAGAGAAATTTCCCCAGACAACTAAATCATTTGATTTATTGTATAATGGTGTGGAGATTGCTTCTGGTTCGCAGAGAGAGCATCGCTTAGACATATGGAGAGCACAGGCACTAGAGAAAGGCCTTGATCCGAATACGATGACTAAGTACGAAGAGTTGTTTAGATATGGATGTCCACCTCATGGCGGAGCAGGGTTTGGATTGGATAGAATTACTCATCGGTTGTTGAAGCTAGATAACATTAGGGAAGCAGTGTTATTGCCGAGGGATCCGGAGAGGGTCAGTCCGTAAGGATGTTTTGGTTTGATTTGTCTTTAATTTATCTTTAATTTATCTTTTCCATAACTTCAATCTCATTCAAAGCTATCCGAATGTTTATATACTTCTATAATTATCTACTTTTAATCTAACGGAGGTTAAACCTATGGCATTCAAAGATCAATTAAACAAATTGAAAGAGAATTGGTTATTAGTAGCTTTATTTTTAGTGTTATTGGTAGTAGTTCCGCTGTTTTCAGGCGGAGGAGTAATAAGCAATTCTTTAGGATATAGCAATGGATATTCTTTTGGTGGAGCGGTTCCCGAAGAATTGTCTTCCTACAAGTCTATGGTTTCCAATGATTTCGGTGATTCAGCGGGTGTAACTGATAGAAAAATAACTAAAACTGCTTGGCTAAATTCAGAAATTGAGTTAGGAAAGTTTGCTGAAGCAGAACAGAAACTTAAAGACATAGTAACCTCAACCGATTCTTATCTCCTTAATGAAAACGTAAACATTTATGATTCCGGTAAGAAAGCTTATCATTCCGGAAGTTATACCCTAAAAGTTGATACTAAGAAATATGAAGATATTGTTTCTAAGCTGAAAGCAATAGGTGAAGTTACTTCTTTCTCTGATAATGCCCAAGATATTACTGAAAGGTATGTTGACATTAAAACCGAATTAGATGCAGAGAAAGAACGCCTGAAGAAGTTTGAGCAGATGTATGTAGAGGCTTCTAACGTAGCCGATAAGATTCAGCTGGCAGATAGGATATTTAATCAGGAGAAGATGGTCAAGTATTGGGAAGATGCGTTAAAGAACGTAGACAACCAAGTGGATTATTCTACCCTCAGCGTAACCTTTACCGAGAAGCGCTCAGAGTATGCTGATATTGCCGTAGCCAAGTTCTCACAGCTGATAACCAGCTTAGTTGATAGCTTCAATAGCTTGCTGGAATTAGTGTTTGTAATACTGCCTTGGGCGATAGGGGCAACTATTATATGGGGAGCGGTGTGGTGGGTAAGGGGAAAGAAGTAATTATTAATTTTTATTTATATGATTTATCCCATGTATTCCATTGATAAACGCTTTGTCACAAATTGACATTATTCTCCCAAAAGGATAAATTTAAAATACTTACCCAATTTATTCATTTAAGTGGAAAAAAAAATCCCTTGGAACAAAGGAAAGAAAGTAGTTCAAATTAGTTGGAATAAAATTCCATTAGAAAAAGAGACGGAAATTATAAATAATTATAACTGTGGTTTATCAATACAGAAAGTAGCTCTAAAAAACGGTTTTTCTCGTGATACTGTATGGAGAATCCTGAAAAGAAATAATGTATCATCTAGGTCTTTTGGAACTTACGAGAGGACAAAAGAGCACAAAGACATTGCTAGGAAAACCCTAGTTAAAACTTCAAATTCTTTCTCTGAAGAAGAGAGAAAACTGATAAGTTTACGAGGTGGAAAGAAAAGAGGAGAACAATTAAAATTAGACATTGAGCACCAAAAAAGAGCAGGTAAACATGGTGGATTTAAAACGATACAATTACATCCCGAACAATCTATCTCTGTGTGGAACCAGAAAAATCCGGAACTACTGAAGAAGATGGCAAGTGAAACTGCGAAATTAACTCATAAAAAATACCCTTTTCTTGCAAGTAGGATGGGCAAATCTACTCATCAAAAACATCCTAATCAAGCAAGTGAAATGGGAAAATCCACCCAGATTAAACATCCAAACCAATCAAGAGAAGTGATTCTAAAAACTCTTCAGAAATATCCTGATTTACCAAAAAGAAATGGGTTATTAGTGAGTAAAATACACCCCCATTTAGCAAAAGAAAGGGGAAAATTATGTCAATTAAAACACCCAAATCTGTCTAGTGAAACATTAAAAAACACACATCGAGAGATGAGAGAGAAAAATCCGGAAAAGTACAGTGAAAGACAAACAAAAGCAATGATTGCCGGGAGTAAAGGAAAAACAATCCCAGAAAAGATTATGGAAAGCCTTCTTCCTCCAGATTTTATATATAATCAATCTTTTTTATGTGGGGCTCCCGACTTTAGAAGTGAGAGTAGGAAAGTAATCATTCAAGTAGATGGTCCTACACATTATAAAACCATGGGTAAATTTTATGGAGAATCAAGATTAATAAAAAGACAGCAAACAGATCAAAGACAAGATAAAAGATGGGGCGAAGAGGGATATAAAATTTTTCGCTTTACAGATGTTGAGATAACTAAAGAGAAGGGAAAGATTATAGGAAAGCTTAAACAAATTTTAAGATAAATAGTTCTTCTTTCACACCCACTGCATCATCACCACTAAAATCATCCCACCAACTACCAATCCAAAAATAGTGCTGGCAAATACCATTAATCCAATTCTCCAATCGTTGCGCTGCAAAGAGAGATAAACCGGAAATCCTAACAACAGCAGAAATCCCAGCAGAACTAACCCAAAAGCAATAATTATTCCTACGACATCACGCATGGCATAACTAAACATTCTGGGCAAATGTTCCAGCAGATAAAAGCCGAACCATCCTGCCGCTAAAGCAACTAGGCTATTCCCCAAACCCCACAATACTCCCGAGAATGGTAGTTCTTTCTTTAATTTAGATTTCATTTTGCGGATTCCCCAAGCGCAAAGCAGTATCAATCCGGCAAGTATAGCAAAGCCACCCAAAATATTCCATTTATACAGCCACAATTTAGAAGAGCTGTAAATTCCATCCACAGTAAAACTTTCCCAAGGATCTAATCCCGAGGTAGTCTTCACGATGTTGCCAGAAGCATAAGTTAAGCTTTGGGATAGTTTGCTCATCTCTTGGCCGGAAACCTCGGCGGAGGCAAAAGCATTCTGGGCAAAGGAAGTGCTCATTACATTGTTATAATTCAGCCGAATTTCTCCGCCTTTAAGATACAACCCCTCTTGTACTGACAATGATACTCTCACCTGCTGGGTGTACTGACCGTGCTTAATTGTCTCAAAATTAAACCCATAATCAAAAATTCCCTGCTGCACCATTCCGGTGGCTTTGTAATATAATAAAATAACCGCTTGCTCCTGCTCTCCTACCGCCTGAGGAAGAGTAAAAGTAAACGTGGAAGAGGTGGAAAGAGTATTCTGAGAATAAGGAAGTGTTTTGTATTTCCATCCATAATAATTATTCTTATCTTTTGCTGCTTTAACTTCCTGCACCGCATTAATCATCTCTACTTGTCTGGGAATTTCCAGGTTAATTGCTCCCAGAGGAATAGAACCAGTATTCTGGAAGGTGAGCTTGGCTACTACGATAGCTTCTCCTTCCGCATCAAAAGTTACGGTATAATATTGAGAGCTGCTCAGGGAACTAGTGGGATAATCGGGAGGCAGATAACTTATGGGGGTTATTTTTGTTGCTGAAACTAGCGGAGCCAGCATAATTACTAAAGTTAAGACAAACATTAATATTTTTAAGTTCAAATTTAGTTTTTGTATCATTTTGAGTTCACCAGAATACTAAAGAAGTCACAGGTATTTATAACCAGAAGTAAGCTTCAATTTGGGTTGAAGTTATTCTTCCCTTAGCCTTTCCCGAACCCAAGCGATTATCACATAAACCACCATTGCACTAATCCCACCAATAATAAACCATAACCAGAAATTAGAAGAAACCGGTGCAGAAGCAGTAATACATTTCTGTACTGATGGAGCTGCTTCAAATGCATTATCTTCCAAAGCAGAAGTTTTCATCACTGAACTAAACATCTGTGAAGAGCGATTAACTAATCCTATCACCAACCCCACTCCCGCTACGATTAAAGCCACCGGTAAAATTCCCCTCAGCTTCTCTCTCAGCCCAGAAACTTTCTGCGGAGTAATGATGATATATTTATTCGCCAATTGGTAATGGTTCACTTCTCTGCCTTTAGGGCTGTAATGAAACTCTTCTACTTTCACTAATCCGGCTTCCTGCAGTTTTTGCAAATGATAATGGGCCGTAGAAATAGGTATTCCTAATACTTGAGCAATATTAGCTTCGGTATCTTCCTTCTCTGCCAGATGGTTCAGGAGCTTCCGGGAAGTCTCTGAAGTAATAGTTTCAGCAAGCTTCTTTACTTTGGGCTCGTTCAAGTCTACCAAAAGGAAGTTGGATTTGGGCATTTTAGGTGTGGAAGAATTATTGGTTTAAATACTTGTTGATAGGTTTAAGTGAGGTTGAAGTTAACCTGCTTCCTAACTATTGTCCCACACCTCCACAAACCTTAAATATCTCTCCATCTTACCTCTAGTTATGATAACCCAAAGCCTGCTGCGGGAATTAGAATCAGCTTTACTGCGTTCGTATGCTCGAACTTCGCAGAAAGTGGTGTCCATGGATAAAAGAGACCAGAATTTTATTTCTACCGCCAACTATCAAGAAGAGTTTATCAAAGCATTCATGGAACATGCCCGTGAAAAAAGAGCGGTAATTGAGCTGGAAATCCAGAAAGGAGGATATATCAACTATCCTCACCTTACTGAAACGGTATATCGAACCGTAGAAGATAAGATGAGAAGAGAATTGACTACCAACTCGCTTAACCGCAAAGGTATTGACCCGGCTGCTTTCAGTAAATTAGTACAAAGAATAAAGAATGACATCCAGCCGATATTCTTTCAGTCGAGCAACTCACGATGAAAGCCCTGTTTATAATTGCCTCACGTGGCTATCAGGACATTGAATATGGTACACCCAGAAAGATTCTAGAACAAGCTGGAATAGAAATAATAGTAGCTTCTAAGAATGGGGGAGCTTGTGTAGGAAAAATGGGCGGAATTGTTAAAGATACAATTGCCTTAGCTGATGTTATGGTAGAGAATTACGATGCAATTATTTTTATCGGCGGTCCCGGAGCAGTAAGCTACCAGCACGATGCGAAAGCGCATAAAATTGCTCAGAAAGCGGTAGAAACCCACAAATGGCTGGCGGCTATCTGCATTGCACCTACCATTCTCGCTTATGCCGGAGTTCTGAACGGGAGAAAAGCTACGGTTTGGAACGGCGACAACCATCAGGATAAGATTCTAAGAGATCATGGAGCTAAATTCACCGGAGCCGCCGTAACCCAAGAAGCGAAGTTAATTACTGCTAATGGTCCGGAAGCAGCGGAGTTATTCGGGAAAGCTATTCTTAATGCTTTGAAAAGATAGTTAGTAAGTATGCACTGCCTGCCAATAAAATTTGGCTTCTGCAGCCATAAGTGCTTGTCGCATACTATACAAGAAATTACTAGCCCTCCTAGTCACATCATCGCCTTCTTCAAGAGGGGTATTTACTGGATCAGTTTCTAGATACAACTCTTCGCTTAAAGCATCTTCTACGATATGATCAGAATAATCTCTCTTAGGAGCATCTTCAGCTGAGTTATTTTCTTCTTCATCGCTGGAAGAATAAGCTAAATTGAAGTAAGGATCAACCACTTCTACTGGTGGCTGAAGATAAACTGAAGAAGTATTAGTTTCCACTGGATCTGGAGCGGTATAAGCTAAAGTTGTCTCTAATACACTGGGAGATTTTACCGCTAGGCTTTCATAAAGGACTTCTTTGCTTTCCTCTGCAACATAATCTTCTAAATATTGAACTTCGCCCTCTTTTTGAACTTTATGATTAGAATTAACTTCTACTTTAATTTTCTCAATAGAAGATGCTAATTTGTTTTCTTCGTTAACTTTGTCACAATTGTTTACTTCTGTATCCAAACCTGCCATATATTAATCAATTACACCTCTTTCTTGGTGGAAGTATTTTTCTTTTATTTAAATTACTTTCGATTTTCTTGTTTCTACGACGTGAAAATCTTTTTGAAAAAAGTTAAGAAATTTTTTTATCGTCTATAAAAAATCAACCGCAACTATTTTAAATATAACTGTTTTTACTAAGAGAGAGGTGATAGCAAAGTGTTTTTCAACTATGATTCACGCAGGTGCATAGCATCTTCAAAACCTTCGATGAGGATATCGATTGCTCTGCATTCCCGTAGGGAGCAACCCCTTGCGACGAGCTCGCTCCTACAAAGAGCAGAGGTTTTGACTTTATGATGCTATGCAAGTACGATGTGCTATGTATCGGTTCAGCAACCTTAGATTCATTTCTGAAAGTAGAAACTCCCCTTGCTAAAATAAAATTGGGAGACAAGATTATCGTTTCAGCCATAGAAAAGCATTCTGGAGGCGGAGCGACTAATTCTGCGGTGGCTTTAGCTAAATTCGGGCTGAAAGTTAAGGTCTTGACTAAATTAGGAGAAGATTATGATGGTAAATTTATTGCTCAAGAATTAAGCTCACACAAAGTTGATAATATTTGCCTGCATCATAGCCACAACCATACTGATACTGCCGTTATCTTAGATTATGTTAAGGATAAAGACAGGGTTATTTATGTACATAAAGGTGCTTCTGAGGACTTAACTGAACATGATTTCAAGCTTTCGCAGTTGAATACAAAGTGGGTTTACCTGGCTACGCTGATGGGAATATCGTTCAAAACTGGGGAAAGTATCGCTAAATGTGCTTCTAAGCATAAGATTCCGCTTCTGTTTAATCCTTCTTTATACTTGGCACAGAAAGGGAAAGCTGAGCTTAAGCACATCTTAAGTGCTGCTGCGGTTTTAGTTCTGAATTTGGAAGAAGCACAGGCTTTACTTAAGATCAAAACCAGCTCGATGGAGCAGTTATTAATGCAATTGCATCAGTTTGGTCCAGAAACGGTAGTTATTACTAATGGGCCAAAACGGTTGTATGCTTACCACAATAATTATATGTACTCGTTATTTCCTCCCCAAATAAAAGTAGTGCACACTGCTGGAGCTGGAGATGCGTTTACGGCAGCATTACTGGGAGCAATGATTAAAAGATATAAGTTTGAAGATTGTTTAAGAATAGGACAAGTTAATGCTTCATCGGTAATTCGGGCAGTAGGGGTGAAGCACAAGCTATTGAATGAGAAAGAGGCAAGAGTTGCGTTGAATAAGTACAAACTCAAAGTAGAGAAATACATAATAAAAGAGGAATAGATATGGGTTATCTTAAACCGATTAAGTCAAGTTGGTGGAAGAGGATAAAGAATCAAAATTGGAGTAGTGTGTTATCCAAGCTTCCGATAGGGGCTTCTCTCTTACTGGTTATCACTTGGGCGCTTATTTTAGTCCTATCCGGATTAGGAGGATATTTTACGGCCGGGGTTATGGTTTTAGTAATATTATTATTGACTACAGCTATTGCGTGGAAGAATGCTCCGATTGGGGGATGTATTTTTGTATTATTAGGAGCAGGTTATCTTATTTTCTCCATGGGACAGTTGATGGCTTTAGTATATGTACTGGCAGCAGCTCCATTGTTTTTGATAGGGGCATTGTTCATCTTAGGTTATTTATATCGATCACAGAAAGAACAAGAAGGAGGAGTAGATGACTTCTAATTAACATGTTAGCCCACACTAAACAAATACTTCAGAAAGCTCATCGCCAGAACTATGCCGTAGGACATTTCAACATAAATAATATGGAAATTGTGCAGGGCGTAGTTCAAGCAGCAGAAAATTTGCGTTCTCCAGTTATCCTAGCTACTTCCGAAGGAGCATTAGAGTATGCTGGAATAAACTTTTTGTATAATCTAGCTCTAACCGCTTCTGAATTAAGTAAAGTGCCTATTGCCTTGCATCTAGATCATGGGAAAAGTATGGAAAACATCCGAAAATGCATCCAATTAGGCTATTCTTCCGTAATGATTGATGCTTCGCATGAAGAGTTTGAGAAGAATATTAAGCTAACGAAACAAGTGGTCCAGCTGGCTCATCGAAAAGGAATCTCGGTAGAAGCAGAATTAGGTACTATTGGAGGAAAAGAAGATTTAGTGCATTCACGAGGCATCATTTATACCAATCCTGCTAAAGCCCAAGAGTTCGTAGAAAGAACTGGCTGTGATTTTCTGGCGGTGGCGATTGGAACATCTCATGGAGCGTATAAATTCAGTGGTTCAGCAAAGTTAAAGATAGACTTATTAAAACAAATAAAAGCCAAAACCAAAATTCCGTTGGTATTGCATGGAGCTTCTGGAGTTCCGCAGAGCATAGTGAACCTAGCCCAAAAATATGGAGCTAAGCTTTCTGGAGTAAAAGGAGTTCCCGATTCGCAAATAAGACTAGCAGTTAGGAACGGAATAAACAAAATTAATACTGATACCGATTTAAGGATTGCATTTGATGCGGGAGTAAGGCAAGCGGTGAAAGAGCATCCGGAAGATTTTGATCCCCGACACATCTTGGCTCCGGCCAGAGCTTTAATCCAGCAGGTGGTGGAGCAGAGGATTAAGCTGTTTGGGAGTGCGGAGAAAGGTTGAGAGGAAACTTTATTCATTTTACTTAGAAATATTTAAAAATAGTATGGCTTTTCATACTAATATATGGTTCTCTGCAACAACCCCCTAAAGCCCCTCTTTTTCCAGAGCCCACTTCAGCATTGGCATTTCAAAGATATCATCCAAGAATCCGGACTTAGCCGGGAAAGAGTTAATTTCTATTTAAGAGAGCTATTGAAAGAGCAATTTATCCTGCGAAAAAAACTTAAAAGAAAGCAGCCATATTACCAACCCCAAATCCAAAGTCCCAGCTTTCGCCTGGAAAAACGCTTATATGGATTATCACTTCTACAAGAAAGCGGCTTATTTGAACATCTGCTTTCATCTCCTGAAATTAAGACCGCTGTCCTTTTTGGCAGTTTTGCTCGGGGAGACTGGGGAAAAAGCAGTGATGTGGACCTTTTCATCTATGGTCAAGACACAAATTTAGACCAAGGTAAGTTCGAATTAAAATTGCATCGTGAACTTCAGGTGTTCAGTTTTAAGAGTGCATCAGAGATAAAAAAAAAAGTTTCTCCAGCGTTATTATCCAATATAGCGAAAGGATTTAATATTAAATGGACTTTAGAACCGTTAGAGGTGTCAGTTCATGCGTAAGCTAAGCCCAAAAGAGGTGTATGAAGAGCTTTCTGCTAGAGGAGAATATGAAGAGGCGTATTTTGATGTAGTGGTAATTCAACAAGTTTTAGCCATGCTGAAAGATGATTATATCTTTGCCCAACAGATAAAAACTGGGAAAAATCCACGTTGGCGAGTTGTTTTTAATGCTTATTATGATATTCTTAGAGAACTGTGCGATTTACTGCTTCTCTCTAAACAACAAAAAAGTGGTAATCATCAAGGGGTATTTGCTTTTATCATACTCAATTTTCCGGAATTGGAGTTTGAGTGGGAACTATTGGAGCAGATACGTAAGTTGCGGAACGAAAGCAAATATGAAGGAAAAGATATTAGTTTACTAATGTGGAAAAGCATAGAGTTACAGTTGGAACTGTATATTTCTGTCTTGCAAAAGGCAGCAGAAGAATTGTCAATGAGTGAAGATTGAACGTGGGGAAAGCGTAAAAACTAACGATAGATTAAAAAACATCAACGATATTTATTAATTCAAAAGAGGTGTTTAGAATGAAAAAGAAGACTAAAGATATTATTGCATACTTATTTTTGGGGTTAGGAATATTATTTTTCCTTTTACTCCTATTAAGAGTGTTCAATGTGATATAAATGGACAAATTTACATATACGCTAATTTCAGTACTGTTGTTGTTAGCAGGAATTGCTTGGATCATCTATGCTTTGTTTTCCTCATGGGGAACGTCATGCTTTAACATATTTGATGCTTATGTTACTGTATCGGTATTGCTTTCAGATATGATTTGGAATAATTTTGTGAGAATTAAAACAACTGACTAAACGTCAAAAAAAGGTGATAAAAAATGGGAATATTACACCAATTATTGGGAAAGAAGCAGTTTGCCGATGAAGAAGATAGAGTTATCGTTCATCATGGAAAGAAAATTTATATTGGAGCAGACCATGCCGGCTTTGAGCTGAAAGAACAGCTTAAGAAGTGGCTTACCCGCCATCAGATAGAATATGAGGATTTGGGAAATAAAATTTTAGATCCTAATGATGATTATCCTGATTTTGCGGCATTAGTGGCTAAAAAGGTAGTAAAGGAAAGTACTTATGGTATCTTAGTATGTGGCTCAGCACAGGGGATGTGCATTGCATCTAACAAGTTTAAAGGAGTACGGGCAGTAGTTCCGTTCTCACTAAAAGAAGCTCGATTGGCCCGAGAACATAATGATGCTAATATCATCTGTATCTCTGGCTGGTTCCATACACATCATTACAGCACTAAGCTATTGGAACGCTTTCTGGAAACTCCCTTTCCTAAAGAAGAACGGCATGTGCGCAGACTCAATAAGATTAAAAAGCTGGAGCAATGATAATATGGTAAATTGGCAGAAAGTGATGGGTGAAAATTTAGTTTACATCGCTTTACCCCTAATTTTATTGATTGTTATCTTATTAATTATCATTCCCAAGATGTTTTAACATGGCACAGCTAATCTTTCCTTCCATTGTAGCGAAGAGCCAGAAAGAGTTAGATGCAGATTTTATTAGATTAAAAGGAATTGTAAAACAATTACACCTAGATGTGGTAGACGGCAAGTTTGCTCCCAATCATTCGCTGGACTTTAAGTTTAAACTAAGCGATAATTTCAGCTATGAAGCCCACCTGATGATTAAGCGCCCTGAGCAATGGATTAAACAACACTGGAAGAAAGTTGAGCTATTCATTCCGCAGTTTGAAGAGCTGAAAGATGTGGAAAGATATTATCATTGGATGAAGCAGACTGATAGAAAAGTGGCGGTTGCCATTAAACCAGAAACTAAAGTCAGTCAAATAAAACCTTTTCTGAAACATATTGATTGCGTTTTAGTTCTTACCGTACATCCTGGTTTTTATGGAAGCGATTTTTTACCAGAGCAATTGAAAAAGATAACGCAGATTAAGAAGCTCGCTCCAAATGTTAAAGTAATTGTTGATGGAGGCATGGCTCCGGATACGATTAAGTCAGCTGCTAAGGCCGGAGCAGATTTATTTATTTCTGGAAGTTATACTACAAAAGCAGAGAAGCCGAGGGAGAGGATTAAGAGTTTGATGATGAGAATTAAAGAAGCATAATTACCGTAATTTCTACATTAACGATTGTTAATCCTTCTAAAAAGTACTTTTCTTTTCCCTCACCGGAAAAAGGTTTATTAAGAAAGAGGTTATTCTTAAGGATAAAGAGGTTAATAACGATGGCAAAAGAAAAAGATGATAAATGGATTATATGGCTGGCAGCAGTTCTAAGCATTATTGGAACTGCAGCCGTAATTATCTTAGCATTACACGCTTTAGGATGGGTGTAAGATGATTATAACCGCTCGTAAGTTTGTCATTATTTTGGATATGGTGCTATTAGTAATGACTGCTTCTTGGGTGCTTTTTGGTTTATCCAAAGGTATTGATAACATTGAACTAACTTATAACTACGTTTATGTTGTAGTGGCAATAGTAAGTTCAATACTAAACATTAAATTACTTTACTACCCATGACTCCCCTGATTTCCATCAAAGATCTGCAATTAATCGCTAATACTATTCGGCAGGATATCATCCGCATGTTATTTACGGCTGGTTCTGGACATCCCGGCGGCTCATTAGGATTGGTGGATATTTTCACCGTATTGTATTTCAACGTTATGCATCACAACCCAGCTAATCCCACTTGGGAACAGCGAGACCGGTTGATTCTTTCCAACGGCCATGTGTGTCCAGTGCGTTATGCTACTATGGCTCGGGCAGGTTATTTTCCGATAAGTGAATTAGCTACGCTAAGAAAACTTGGCTCTAAATTACAGGGGCACCCCAGCAGGTTGGATTTGCAAGGGTTAGAGTTATCCACTGCCTCTCTTGGTCAGGGGTTAGGGGTAGCAGTAGGGATGGCTCTGGCTGGAAAGTTAAAAAAACAAACGCATAAAATATTTTGTGTAACTTCTGATGGCGAGCATGATGAAGGCTCAACTTGGGAAGCGATAATGGGGGCTAGTAAGTATAAGTTAGATAATTTAGTGAATATAATTGATAGGAATGATATTCAGATATCTGGGTTTACTCATGACGTCTGGCCGTTAGAACCGCTGAAAGTTAAGTATGAAGCGTTTGGATGGAAAGTGTTTGAGGTGGATGGGCATAATTTCAAGCAGATTATTTCTGCGGTTGAGAAGGCTAAGAAAGTGAGGGATAAGCCAGTGTGTATCATCGCTAAGACTATCCCGGGGAAAGGGGTTTCGTTTATGGAGAATAATTATCATTGGCATGGCAAAACTCCTAATGCCGAGGAAGCGAAGAAAGCGTTGGAAGAATTGGAGAGGGAGAAGGAAAGGCTGGGTAAAAGGAGATGAAACGGAAGAAAGTAAGTAAAACTGTTGAAAAAACAACAAAAATTGAACCCTCAAATTACCCTCAGCTACTTGGAGAGATAAAGTCTATTCTTCAGAACGGGTTGGGCAGAGCTTACCAAGCAGTTGATAATATCAAAGTCCAAACTTATTGGCAGATAGGAGAGAGAATTGTTCGAGAAGAGATTCAGCATCAAGAGCGGGCAGAGTATGGACAAAAGAGAGTAGAAATGTTGGCTCGGGATTTAGGATTTTCAAGAAGATTAATGTTTGAGATAATTGATTTTTATAGAACTTATCCAATAGTGCATACACTGCGTGCACAATTAAGCTGGACTCATTACAGATGGCTTATGCAAATTAAAAATAGTGAGGAACGGCAGTTCTATGAAACACAGTCAATCTTAAATGTTTGGTCTACCAGAGAATTAGAGCAAAGAATCAAAGATGGGGAATATAATAAAATTGGAAGAGATAAGCAGTTAATTGTTAAACTACCGCCACAATTGCCTTCTCCAGAAAATATTTTTAAAGATGTTTATCACTGGAATTTTTTGGAATTGGAAGAGAATTATAGCGAAAAACTGCTGGAAAAAGCCTTGGTGGACAATATCCAAAAAATCCTCTTGGAATTCGGCCATGGTTTTGCGTTCATGGGCACTCAGCAGAAAATATTGATTGCAGGCCAATGGCATAAAGTAGATTTGGTCTTCTATCATCGTTTGTTAAAATGTTTGATTTTAGTTGAATTAAAAACCGAAAAATTTAAGCCGGAATTTGTAGGCCAGGTTAATAAATATTTAACCTACTTCAGAGAGAATAAACTCCAAGACGAAAGAGACCCCATCGGATTGATAATCTGTAAAGAGAAAGATGAAGAAGAAGCGCATTATGCGTTAGGAAAACTGAAAGAAGATATTTTTATTGCTGAATATAAAACGTATCTGCCTTCAGAAGAAGAAATTAAAAGGAGATTAAAGTTGGTCGGGAAATAAATGAAACCTAAGAAAGTAAGTAAAAGCTCGGGAAAAGCAGCGAAGCCTAATCACGTATCTAAAAAAAGATTGCTCAAAACCTTTGGTTTGCTATTAGGTTTAATATTAATGGTTGCTTTAGGATTATTCTTAATTCAGCAGTATAATTCCAAATATCCGGCAGAAGGAATAGCCGGGAAAGCTTATTCCGACTTAACTTCAGAGCAGAAGCAGGTATATTGGGGATGTTACAAAGAGAAAGGCTGTGGAGAGCTGTTGAGTAAGGCTCAGCAAACTAAGAATTATGCTTCTTATCGCGCTTGTTCCAAAGACTGCCATACCCAAGCCCTAAGTTATTCTTCAGCGCAGAATTATTGCCAGGATTCTGATGGAATGGATTATTTTACGAAAGGAAGCGTAACTTCTAATTTCTATCCCAAAGGAAAGGAAGATTATTGTTTGGACATTAACGGAAAGAATTATTTGTTTGAAGGTGTGTGTAAGAATAATAAAGCCGTGTTTGGGCAGAAGAATTGTAAGGAATTTGGGAAGTATGAGTGTGAAGGGGGGGTTTGTAAAGCGAATACTTGCGACTCTTTCTCTTACTGGGAAGAGGTTTCCAATGCCGCCCCTTATCCGAATTGTACTGGTGGGCCGTCAAAGACAATAGGAATTACTTTCTTTATAGCTAAAAAAGCAGGAGAAGAAACCTACGTTGTTAATGATGCGGTGGTTTACTTCACTACAGATGAATTAAATAAAGCGTTTAATCCACATGGAATAAAATTTAAAGTGATAGACATTATTTATACTGAAGCAGACTCTCCTAGCCCTAACAGTTTTTCTAACGGTCCAGAATTTAAAGAAGAACTAAAAAATTATTTTGAGAATATTTATGAAGGTAAATATAACTCTAATAACCTTAATTTGTTATTTATACCAAATGTTTATGGGATTACTTCTTCTTGCAGCCATCCTTGGAATGTTGGTGCTAAATACGGCAAATCTCGTTGTTATAGTACCTCTTACTCATTAACTTCCACTCCCATGGTTCACGAAGTTGGCCATTGGCTTGGTCTTCTTCACACTCAGCATCCAAACTATGTTTTGACAGAAGAAAAATTGATTGAAGAATATGAACAGAGTGGACCTTCTTGGGTTAATCCGATTAAAGAATGTCATAAGATCGGAGATTACGTGTGTGATACACCTTTCGATTGTTATGATTATTGCAGCGAAGTATTAGGATGTGAGGGGTTAGTTTGGACTGGTAACAGTTATGAAAACAAGTGTGGTCTGGAGTATTCCCCTTTAACCGACAATGTTATGATGTACTATTTTGGGTATAAGAAAGGAACTTTTACTCCAGAACAGGGAGCGAGAGCTAGGTATTATTTGAATTACAGGCTTACCCATGAGCTAAATGAAAATAAACTTCAAGAATTGGAGGAGTAATTTGGAACAATTGCTAACAGTTCAGGAAAACTTTTCACTCGTGAGGGTTATGGACAAGCACTATCTGAAAAACATTTCAGAAAGTTTAAATCTGTTAAGGTAAAAAGAGGGTGGAAGAGAAATGAATAGATTAAAATGGCATTAAAACAGTTTTTTCAATGGGATAGGACAAAAGGTGTTGCTCTAGTTTTATTGACTTTAATCACCCTATTTCTAGGATTAATTGCATTAGCGTTGGGTAGTAAAATGTGTGATTTTGGTCCCTGCTCTCAGGGGACTTTTGTGGGGATTTCGATATTTTTTGTATTTTTCATAAGTTGGCCATTTTTACTCATGTTGGGCATAGAGAAGCTTATCTTTCAAAGGGTAGATTGGGTCCATTCACAAGATATTCCGTTCTTAATTGTTGCATTTGCAATAACAATATTCTGGATTTATTTCTTAGCATGTGTACTTTCATGGATTTATAACACAATTAGACAAAGTCCGGGTGATAAGTTAAAATGAACTTTAAACCAACTTTAATCAAATGTATCTGTACAATAATTGTTTTTCTTACACTCATGACCATTGATGTAGCAACAAGTTGTCTTGGTGGCCAATTGAGTTGTGAACCACCACAATACTACTGTGAATGTCTTAAGCAACTGAACCAAGATTATAACTCTTCTGAACTTACAGATGATATAATTCAGCAAAACTGTGCTCGAAACCTACAGAACCAAGCAACACTACCTACAATTACCGATTGTCAAAACATTAAATGCAAACAGGTTCCTTGTGGAGGTATAGGGGGTTTATCTGTAATTATTTTGGGAACGTTATTATTTTATGTAATTTATTCGTTAATACAACGAAACAAAGATAAATAAATCAATGACATTAAAGAAATCAACTCTCAAAGGCAAACTTTATAAATATATCACCATTATGATAACTATTATCAGCATAATGATATCATATACACCATGACCTTATTAAAAACACTAACACAACCGGAAATAAGAACACTCTTTGGCAAGCGGGAGCTAGTGATAATCAGAAAACAGCTGTTAGGGGTGCCTTTAAAAGGTTCAGAAAAAACCCGGCTCTCACGCGACATCCGTAAAAAGTTTGAAGCTATTGCCCTGCTGATTCCATCAATCAAAGAATTTGAACTGAAAAAAGGAGCAGAGATTAAAAGATTGGTTGAAACAGCAAAAGAGACAATTCTAGAAACTAAATTTTTTCCGCGCATAAAGAAGATTATCCTATTCGGCTCTGTAGCAGAAAACAAGCCTACGCTTCTTTCTGATATCGACCTAGCCGTAGAATTTACTCATCTAGTCGAAGGAGAGGCTACTCTTTTTCGGAGAGAAGTGCTTGGTCAATTAAACGAGAAATTAGATGTGCAAGTATATAATCAGTTACCAGCGAAGGTTAAAAAAGAAATA
>CAZIUU010000021.1:0-23961 GCA_964542815.1 uncultured Methanosarcinales archaeon
GTTCTGCACTAATTCATAGACCACATCTTTGCGGTTTATCCGCATCGTTTTTAAAATACCAAATTCTACCAGCCCGTGGAGAGTCCGGAATACAGTTGCGTGTGGTATCTTAGCAGTTTCTTCTAAGGTGCTGCAGCTCCACAACCTTTTTGGGTGCTCAAATAGTGCTGTTGCTACTTGTTTTCTATTCTCCGATTCCATAATGAACGATAATAGATTAGTTCTCATAGTGGATTAATCAGTTCATTTGGTGAACTAATATTTAAACTTTTCTGCTTAGAATTGCAGTTTTCACAAATTGAGGTTTCAATGACAAACTAAAGAAAAAAGAAAAAAGAAAAAACAAATCTTTACTCTTCCTGCGCTTCTTCTGCAGGCGCACTGTCGCCTTTGGCAATCTCCGAGCCTTTCTTGATCAGCTGGACATTCTCTGCCTTCAAGCCTCTGTCGCCTTCAGCTCCATCAAACGAAACGATGTCGTTATCCCGGATAAAGGTTCCTTGTGCTAGTCCTGAGAAATGGACAAAATAATCTTTTCCATCCTCTCCGCTGATAAAGCCGAAGCCTTTCTTGCGGTTAAAAAACTTTACTGTTCCTTGCATTTTTCTTTTCCTCCGTTTAAACTTACCTATACATACAGAAGAAAGAGGTACTAGGTGCTCTATAGCCCTTTCGGATACTATTAGATTCTAGCTACTCTTCACTCCGAGTACTCGGCTTTATACTTCTAAAATGGGCTGTTTTTATAAAGTTTATGGGGGAAAATGGGGAAAAAAGAGAAGCTCGATATCTTTTGCAAGAATTATATCAACTCACTAATCTCCACTTCCTGTCTTTCTTCGCCTTCTTTAAAATCTACCTCGTCATACAGAATTAACTTGTTTGTCTCGATTTTATAGAGCTTGGTCAAAGACAAATCCAGTTTTTTATTGGAGACATATTTGATGTAAGTTCCTACTTTAGGATATCTTTTTAAAAAATTAGCATAGGCATATAATAATTCTTTACCCTTTGGCTGCTTAGCTTTCCCTTTAAATGAAATTCCTACTACGTCCTGCCCAAATTCGGTATTAAACTGCGTATCCACTATTGAAATAGCCACGTTTGGATTATTTTTTATCATCTGGGAGTGCTTTGCGTCTTCGGGAGAAATAAAATAGAAATTGAATTTATTATCATAAGAGAACCAGCAATTAAAAATGCTCGGATTTTCACCATCAGTTACTGCTACCTGCATTAATCTGCATTTATTTAGATAATTGGATATAATCTCTTTAATCTTATTATTTTTTTCGTATTTGTTTAGCATCTTCAAAATCCTCATCGATAAATCTCACTGGAGCCGCATCCCCGTATGGGGCAAGTCCCCCTGCGGCTCTCAAAGTGATATTGCAGGGATTTTGACCTTATGATGCTAAACAAACACCTTTTTTCTTTACTGAACATTTTCCCCCCCATCAACAAGAATCGTTTCTCCATTAATAAAATCGTTTTCACACAGAAAAATAGTCGTTTTAGCAATCTCTTCCGGTTTACCAGCACGTTTTAATAAAACATATTTCTCATTTTCTTTAAGCGTTTTATCGCCATCTTTTCCATACATTTTATTCCACATCTCAGTGTTGATTATGCCCGGAGCGACACAATTAGCTCTTATTTTTTTACTTGCTAACTCCAATGCCATGGTCTTAGTCAGGCTAATAACCGCAGATTTAGTGGCGCAATAAACTCCATATCCTGCAAAGCTCTTAATCCCAGCTAAAGAACTGATGTTAATTATACAGCCATTGTCATTTAACTTTGGAATAGAATATTTCGACATCCAAAACAAGCCTTTAAAATTAACGTTAAGTATCTCATCCAACATCGCCGTTGAAGTTTCCGTTATTGTGGCAACTTTAGCTACCCCCGCATTGTTGATAAGCACATCAATATTTTTAATCTTAGATAATGCTGAAATGATTTGAGATTCCTTGCTAATATCCACTTGGTAGAACTCCGAAGAAAAATCCGGCTTGTGCAATCCCAACACAATTACTTTTGCTCCTTTTTTCATCATTGATTTAGCTATCGCTTTTCCAATTCCAGTACTAGCTCCGGTAAGTAAAACTGTTTTATTCTTTAGGTTCATTAGATAACGTATTCCTTTAGGATTTATTAAGTTATCTAAGCAAAGTTTATATTGTGGCTAGCCGTTCAAGTAATAGTGGATAGCGCGATGATTAGAATATCTTCCTGAAGAGATTTGGATTGAATGTATAATTTAAAAACAGATTAGCAATTTAAAAAAAAGAGGCGATGTCAAAACTCTTAACAAAAACTTTTCCCTCTCACGAGGTCGTCAGGCTCCTGCCTAAAAGTTTTTTGTGAGTTTTGCCGAAATTGCCTCTTTTCATTCAATAATCTCAAAACTAAGCTTATGAAGTTTTGAGGTGATAAAATATGAATAAAAAACAATCGATTCATAGAAAGATATATAATCTCTTTCTTAAAAATCCAGATGAAGTTTACACCACTTTTGATTTAGTTAACTTTTTTAATAAAGGAAATGACAATCCCACTAAGAAAGAGATTGTAACCATGATTTTAACCCGACTTCACAAAAATAACCTCATTCAGCGAACACCAACTCAATTGACAGACGGTTATCTTTATTCTTTACAAAATAAGAATTTACTTAGAAAAATGTATGAAAATTACTTATTGCCAGATTATTTTGAATTTAAGAATGAATTAATAAATGAGATTAAAAAGAGTACTTTTGATAAGCTTAGTGACAAATTTCCCCTAGACATAAATCAGCTCAACGGATTAAGTTTTACTAAAAAATATTATTTAAAGAAGTTTAGGTTAAACAAAACACAAGAATTCTTGGCTTTGCTTGTTGGTTTCATCATGTGTGATGGAAGTATAAATGGGGACGGGAGGCGAGTACAGTTTTTCTTTAGGAAAGAACATGATACAAAATTATTTGTCAAAGATTTTAGAAAGATGTTTCCTTTAGAGAATTTTAGAATTAGTCCGCACAATCAAGGAGCTTCATACGCTGCAGAGCTTTCTAAAGGATCAGAGGCAGCTAAGCTATTGCATGAGCTGGGGGCTCCTAAAGGAAATAAAGTTTTCCGACCGTTTTTAATCCCCTTTTGGATTTATCACGGTTCAGACAAAATAAAGAAAATCTTTTTGTCTACCGTAATCGGAAATGAAGGCTCTGCTCCCTCAAAACAGAAATGGAGAATTCAATTTGTTTTGTCGAAATCAAAAGAACATGTTCCCAATTTAGTTGATTTTCTTAACCAAATTAGAGCGATGTTGTATCATTTCGATATCACAACATCTCACATCCAACTACGGAAGCAGGAGGGAAGACAGTTTCATGGACGGTTTTACATCAAAGGAAAAGAAAATCTACGGAAGTTTTATAATGGATTTAGCTTCTTATACGCTTCTGAGAAACAAACAGTCTTGGAAGAGTTAATCGCAAAAGGAAGATTGCGGTCGTGAAAAACGCGATGAACCAGTGAACACCAAATGATCCTTCGGGAAATGACTAGAGAAAGTAACTTGTGAGCGTTCACAGTACCGTCTAATAGAAGTAACTGCTGAGCGCCCACAAAATTATGCTGTGAATAGAACATGAAACTCACCAAATACCCCCAATCCTGCTTTTTGCTCGAAGCTAAAGATAAAAGAATACTCATCGATCCCGGAATTCTCGATTACGCTTCGGAATGGCTGACTAATGATTGGACCAATATTCATCTCATCTTAATCACTCATAAACATCAAGATCATTGTAATATTTCTGCTTTAAAATATTTGGTAGAAAAAGGAGCCATGATTTTCTCCAGTAAAGAAGTACAAGATTCATATCCCGAATTAAGAATACATATCTTAAAACCGGGCGACGTTCTAAATATTCCCGGCGGATTAAAGATAGAAGCAACCTTAGCCGTTCATGGCTACACTCCTGCACTAAAAGGCAAGGAAATCAAAGATAATATTGGTTTTATTGTTGATGACCACGATACTAAAGTGTATTTTACCAGCGATACCATTGGCTTTCCTAACGATTATAAATGTGATGTGCTGTGTCTGCCGATAAGCAATCATGGGCTGACTTTTGGAGCCATTGATGCAGCGTGGTTTGCTAAAGAGACCGGAGCTGATTTAGTGATACCAACTCATTACGACAATCCTAAATATCCCGTGAATTTGGAAGAAGTAAAGAAAGTATTTGAACAGCAGAACATTAATTTCAAAATCTTGAATAACAAAGAAACTACAGAATTATGACTAAAATATTCTTCATCCACGGTTCGTACGGAAATCCTCAGGAGAACTGGTTCCCCTGGCTGAAAACAGAGTTGGAGAAATTAGGACAAGAAGTGTTTGTGCCAAAGTTTCCCACGCCTGAACACCAATCTTTAGAAAGTTGGATGAAATTGTTTGAACCATATTTACGTCAAATTGATAATGACACTATTTTCGTGGGGCATAGCTTAGGCCCAGCATTTATCTTATCCGTTTTAGAAAAACTCTCGTTGGCTAAGCCAATAAAAGCTTGTTTCTTTGTCTCTGGATTTGTAGGATTGTTAGGAAATCCAGATTTTGATTCAGTTAACCGCACTTTTGTGGACAAAAAGTTTGAATGGGATAAGATAAAACGTAACTGCCATAAATTTCAGGTATATCATTCCGATAATGATCCTTACGTTGATTTATCTCATGGAGAACAACTAGCCAAACTTCTTGGGGTTAAGTTAACTATTATTCCTAACGCCGGGCATTTCAATACCAAAGCCGGTTATACTAAGTTTGAAAGATTGTTAGATGATATTAAAAAAGAACTTTAATCCCTACCCAAACGTCTTCTTATACTCCGTATCCTCTTCCTCAACTCTTACTTTATCAATCGCCTGCTCAAAATCGTCCTGAGTTACAAAACTCCTACCGTCTCTAATCGCAAAGTAGCCTGCTTCAGTGCACGCTGCCATTATCTCTGCTCCGCTAAAATTCTCCATCAGCTTAGCCACTTCTTTAGGTTGCACTCCTTTCAGATTCATCTCTTTAGAATGTAATTTGAATATTTCTGCCCTGCCTTCTTCATTAGGCAAGCCCACTTCAATCAGCCGATCCAACCTTCCCGGACGGATAATAGCATTATCTAAAATATCAATACGATTGGTAGCCGCAATAACTTTTACCGTATCTAATGGTTTAAATCCATCTAACTCGGCTAACAATTGCATAAACGTTCGATTAACTTCCCTCTCACCTGAAGTTCCGTTTTCCATCCTAACTGAAGCTACGGCATCAATCTCATCAATGAAAATAATAGTAGGTGCTTTCTGTTTGGCCAGCTCAAATATCTCTTTGACTAACTTAGCTCCCTCCCCGATAAACTTTTGTACTAATTCTGAACCAACAATTTCAATAAACGTAGCATTAGTGCTATTAGCTGCCGCTTTAGCCAGCAAGGTCTTACCCGTTCCTGGAGGACCATACAACAAGATCCCTTTAGGCGGCTTTATTCCCACTTTCTCAAACAGTTCGGGGCTCTTCAAAGGCAATTCAATAACTTCTTTAACTTCTTGAATTTCGTTTGATAACCCGCCAATATTCTGCCAGTTTTCTTTAGGCTTATCTAAAATTATAAACTTCTCCACATCATAACTGTCGTTCAGCTCAATCTTCTGTAGGATATTGAGAGTTTTCTGGTCAACTAACACGGAATCTCCTGATTTTATATGCCGGGCATCTTTAGTAACATAACTATAAAACTTATTCCCGTTAGTTAATCTGATTACTGCCCTATCTCCTTTAATAGTGGAAACATCTGCTACCAATAAAGCCGGCTTCTTAAGGCTGGTTAATTCCGTATTAGTATTGTTGTATAAGTCTCGCAGGGTAGCGCTCTCTTCTTGTACCTGTCTTAATGATTCCCCTAAAATCTCATTTTGTTGTTGTAATTGGGTTAAATATTGAGCTAACTTTGGCTCTTCTTCGGGAGCATCTTCTGTTTCATCTCCGAAACTAACATTACCTGAAAAAACCGGCTTAGAATCGTATTCTTTCTCCATTTTATAGCGAGTGTATTATTTTTTTCATGTTTACATTTCTGCGATAAGCGAGCTATATATGAAAGAATGAAACTAATAGATACATTTACTTCATTCTTTCAGTTTAGGAGTAATTACAGCTTTATTTTTAAAGTTTATGACGGAAAAGTCGTTTTTGGGGGTTCTAAAATCGTAACTTTTATATTGTAGTTCAATTAATTGCTTATCTGGGTGGGTGATATATCATGTTTTGGTTCAAGAAAAAAGACAAATTTGATCAAGAATCCAGCGCTTTAAGCTTAATTCAGGGAGTTCCCGATGGCTTTTTCCGCTGTAAGGGTTGTAATAAAGTCTCTTCTACGACACAATTTGAAACCACAGTTTGGGAAGGGAAAGAGTTTCAGTATCTATGCAAGAAATGTTTCTCTGAGAAAGGTGAGAATAAACCGATTGGAACTCCAGAACAGCCGGAAAAGAAGCCGTTTACGTGGGAAAGCAGATTAAGGAAGATGATGTAGGTAGCACGTACATTTAATAAAAAATAAGCCCCAGCCGTAATTTTCTCGATTAATACCTCCGATTAGAGCAATGTCCCCATCTTCAGCCAACTAGCAAACACTCATTTTCTAAGAATTAATGCACAATCAGTCTTTCCAATTTAGGAAAGGTAAAAGATGCCTTTCTTTTTTCAGCTCAGATAGGGTGTGTTTATCAATCGGCTGCTCAGAATCATTAAGCACATTTCCAGATTCAAACGCTCTTCTTACTTTTTCCAACAAAAAATACCTCTGGCTTTCCAATTCTTTGATTTTCTCGTTGAAAAAATATTCTAGGAGATTGGCCTTAACATTATTCTCTTCCATCTCTTGGATCATCAAATCTTGGCATAAATGTAAGAAGCCTTTGATACAATTATGATAATCCACCTCATCCACAGGGTCGAGAATTATTCTTATGACTTCATGTTCGTGTTCTAATGTAAATTGCAAATGTTTCCATGAATGCTTATATTGATGATGATGAATCATTGCTTCCCGAATCTCATTTTTGGACATAATTCCCTCAAGTATGTATTTAGAGGATTTGATATTTAATGAGTATTGCTCTTCAATTAAAGAGTTGGTTTCGGATAGCTCTAAACCCAATCCCTCTTCATTAAATGTAATCTTTGATTCATGCTTCCTCTCTCCTCGGTTTTCTTTAAGATTAGAGGAATTGGCATAGTAAGGTAGAAGATAAATATGAATTCTCTTTTTCATTTTAATTGCCATTCTATGTCTTTGTGAAATGATTCCATAGATAGTTTATTTCTCAAATAAGCCTGTTTCCAAAGTTCATAGCTTAAATAATCTTTAATAGTGGAGATTTCATAAATTCTTATATCAAAAAAGCTTTCTAAAATTTCTTTCAGTGAAATGAAATAGAGCAAAAGCCAAGTTTTCTTATCTTTTTGGTATAATATCTTTGGGTCACTCCAAGATGGAGCTTTTTCTGTTTGAACGTTAACCATCTCTAAACTTAATTCCCACTCCCTACCAAAATGTTCGGACAGATTTTCATGATTCTTTAAGAGCGCCCAAGGAGAAATGTCATTGTAAGTACAAATAATTGTATATTTGCCCAAATCAGTCTCAATCCCAAAAGTTCGGTTTAATCTCCCATATTTTGTTCCAAGAACGTTATTCTTACGGAAGATTTGGGTTTCAGTATCTTTATGTTTTAATGTATTTAAAATTCTAAAAAGCATCTCATCGTGAGTTTCTCCTGCCCTCCCAAAAAATTCCAAATATCTTTTAGTCGCTTCGCTAACTCTAAGCGTGGTCATTTTCCCCCTGCTGCTAACTTGGATTATGGTGGCCATGGTATATTTTGTATACAACGTATATCTTATATATAAGCTTTTCTATGGTTTAGTGCAGCTGTTTGTAGAATTTTCAATCCTAAATCCTGTATTTCACTTATGGACTCGAGTGAGCTTTTGACTAAAAGTAAAAAGCCCCTGGGGAGATTTGCACTCCCGATCTGCTGATGTCTGTTGTGCTTTTCGGCACTTCATACAAGTCAGCCGCTATAGCTACTAAGCCACAGGGGCATTACTCGGAGAAAATTGATGTAATTTATTAAATATACTGTCCAAAATAAATTAAAAATAAACATTTAAATCTACTGTTCCTTCAGATGGCTCGGCCACAGTTCTTTCGCCAACTGGGAGCGAGGTGCGTTTCGTTTCACTCAACAGCACTATTTAAAATAAATCTACTGCTCCTTCAGATGACTGGGCCAGGCTGAAGAAGGAAAGAAGCTCTTGCTTTCTTCGTAAGGCATATAACGCTTCAGCTTAAACCATTGCTTGATAAAATTCTGCAAAACATACGCTTCTTGATACAATTCTTTTTTCCTCTGTTCAAGTTCCTTGCGATAAACTCTTTGCTTGAACAAAATAAAGAAATATTTTAACAAAGGATTACTTTCCAACGCTTTGGAATAATTTTCTTCAATTCGGGCATCTATATTTAAATCCAGTTCGCCTTTATTCACTTTCATCTTTATTCCTTCTTTAACTACTTCAATGCTGGACAATCCTAAAACATGATAATCAAAGTTCAAATAGTAAGTGAAATTAGGGCCACCCTCAGCATTTTTCTTAACCCGCCATTGGATCCATATCTCTTTCATTCCTTCCCTACCAATCCTTTCTCCATAGAAAGTTTCAAAATGATCCATCTCTCCTTTTTCAGTTGCTTCCCAGCCATTTTGTCCCAGCCATTCATGCACTGATTCATAGAATGCTTTAAGGTCAAATACATCTTTATACTTCACTCTGAGCGGCTGAAACGGAGGAAATATTGACTCACCTTTTTGTGGCATAAATTAGAAGGAGTGTAGTTTGGTATATAAATCTTATTGGTGAGTCGAGGTCATTTCCCCCACTATCGCTTTCAGAATATAAACTGCAATTAGGGCAAATTTACCCCAAGATAACGGTTTTGTAACCACTTTCACTTTATTTTCCCTAATTGCTGCGAAAATATCTTTCATGGTTGGCTTAGAATCAATTAAAGTATAAGTTGCTCCTAAATTATCTATCCTATGCGCATCAGAGCATCCTACTACTGGCTTGTGGAATTGTTGAGCTAATCTTACTGTTTTCCGGTTAGGATTAATTCCATAAGTATAATACCAAGAATATTCCCACGCATCAAATAAATCTACATATTGGATAACTTTATTTTTTAGGCACACGGGAGTCCAATGAAATGGATGAGGAGCGATGACCAATATTTTAGAATTATTCTGCTTAAATTGGTTCAATTCTTCAAAAGTATGAATCTTTTGTGCTTCCAAGTTAGAAAGGTTGTAAATCAGAACATGCTTTCCTGCAATGGTTCTTTCTATTCCTTTAATCAGCAGTATTCCTTTCTTTTTAGCGTATTCTTCTGCCGATTTATCTTCATACACGAAATCATGACAAGTAATAGCCAGAACATTAAATTCTTGTTTAACCGCTTCATCAATAAGTTGGAAAGCAGAATAATTGATGTTTTTACGATGATGAGGATCAGCATTGATGTGAGTGTGTAGTTCGGCTTTGAGCATGATTTTAAACCGCAGTAGCGAAAACATCTTAAACCTTACGCAATTATTCAGTCTAATATGACTATATTACTAATGGACAAGCTTCGCTTCGGCACCGCTGGAATACCGCTCTGTACTTTTCCTCACACAACTATTGATGGAATCAAACGGGTGCGTGAACTGGGATTGGAAGCGATGGAATTGGAATTTGTGCGCCAAGTTAATATTTCTGAAGACAAAGCTCCGGAAGTAAAAGCTGCCGCGCAGAAGCATGATATTGTTCTAACTTGCCACGGGCAGTATTTCATCAACCTCAATTCGATGGATAGGACGATAACTGAAGCGAGCATGAAACGGATTTATCAGGCAGCAAGAATAGCTTCCCTGTGCGGAGCATATAGCATGACTTTCCATGCAGCATATTATATGAAAAATCCTCCTGAACAAGTGTATCAAGCGGTAAAAGATACGTTAAAGCCGGTGATTGAGCAATTGCAAGATGAGGGGCATACATTATGGATTCGTCCGGAAACTACGGGTAAAGCTACTCAATGGGGAGACTTGAAAGAAATCCTGCGTTTATCTCAGGAATTAGAACAAGTAATGCCAGTCATTGATTTTTCTCATATGCATGCCAGAACAGGAGGTAAGAACAACACCCTGGAAGAATTCCGGCAGATTTTAACTGAGGTAGAAAAAGCTTTAGGAAGAACAGGATTAGATAACATGCACATTCACGTTTCTGGGATACATTACACGGATAAAGGAGAAAGGCATCACTTAAATTTACAGGAATCGGATATGAATTATAAAGAGCTGATTAAAGCTTGGAAAGAGTTCAAGATTAAAGGAGCAGTTATTTCAGAGAGTCCTAACATTGAAGAAGATGCGAAGCTGATGAAAAATGAGTGGGAAAAATTAACTTAGCTTTCTTACTTTTTTTATTACCGCATCTTGATACAACCTAAACACTTTCCGATGTTCTTGGTGATACATCGTGGGAGTACCCAATACTTCTTTACATTTTCTGCATCTCAATACAGATATCTGTTTCAGTGGCTTTGGGTGTAAGTTTGTTAAAGAAGAAGGAGAATAAATTCTATCCAAATACATTCGTCTTAAGTTTCCCGGACCATCTTTTTGATATATTGCAATCAGCTGTTTACATTTCCTACAGAAAATATTAATTAAACGTGAATGCCCTCCCCTTACTTTTTGAAATATATCCTGTTTGAAGGTAAATTTATTTTTCATGTTTCTCTACCCCGCAAACACTCCCAGCAAACTGTTCAACAGAATCTTAGCTTTCTCAGTCAGAGAATTCCCTTTTCCTGCCACTATAATCTCCTGCGTCTTAGAATACTGTTTCCCAGCTTTATCTTCCCATTTGACCTCAACTTTATATTTATTAGTCCGGCTGATTCTATCCGTCCTTAATTCTGCTGATACTCCTTCCGGCTCTTTCAATTCTTCCAGCTCGAACTTCTGCTCAAAACCAGTTCCGGAAATAATTACTCTAACCTTTTTAGGATTGCTGAACGAAGTCTTATTCATGCTTAAGTTAATTCTGAAATCCCCCCCAAAGGTGATAATCTCGGGATATTTTATTTTAAGTTCAAGCTGTGGTGGATCAAACACCGCATATTCAAATCCTACTTTCTTGTCAATCAGTTCATTCTCGGCACTTGCCATCAGCTTGCTCCAGCCGACTTTATCTGTTTTTAGTTTTATCTGGCTAATTTTATGCTGGTTAATCGGAAGGTCAACATATTCACACACTCCACCAACACAGAAATTCACCTGCTCTAAATTGGCATTGCCGATATTCTTGATGGTGCAATTAACTTTTCTTTCTTCATCCTGCATAATCTCTTTAGGCAGGTTGCAAAAGAGTGACACCTTTCGGGAATAGATTTTGTCTTCTGGTATTACCACTAATTGCTGCACCTCATTTTTGGAATAAAAAATATCCCCTCTCTGCATCTTAAACTCATCGCTTACCGATACATTCTTTTCATTATATATCACGGTAGGAAAAGTATACCAATAATAAGGATTAGAATCATCAGGTGTTTTAATAATCCAATATGTTTCTTTTATCTCTTTAGGTCCGAGCAAGATGGTTCTTTTGTTCCGCCCTAAAATATCAATCTCTTTAGGTACCGCTAGCTGTAAAGTGGTAGCGGCATAATATCCGGCATTGTTCTTTACGATACCTTTAACTAGATTGTAACTTCCCTGCCCAACCTCTTTGCTTAAGATTTCTTGTTCCAATTGTATCTCTTCGGGCTGTTCTCCAACTTTATCTAATATTTTTACATTTAATTTTAGTTCATTTGTGTTGAGGTTTACATCCTTTCCCAACCATTCAAATTTCGTTGCTGGTTCGGTTGAGTCAATGCTGTCCCGGAGCTTGATATGAGTTACATCAACATAGCCATATTCACCAAAAGCAATGTCAAAGCTTACCCAGCCAACTTCGGGGAAATAGACTTCCGCCCACGCATGCGGCTGCCAATTTTCGTCGAACAGTTCGGAGGTGGTGTAAGAAACGCCTGAAACAAATCGGGCCGGAATTCCCTGAGATCGGGCCATGGCTACGAATAAAGAAGTCATTTCATCGCATACCCCTTCTTTATGTTCCAATACCCAGCTGGCTTTCTGCGACGCTTTAACGGTAAGAGTGTTTAAATCATATTTAACATTCTCTTCCACCCAGCTGGCTAACTTAAATGCCACTTTGAAAGCATCATCTTCTCCCTCAGCTAATTCAGCTGCTTTAGCGATTATGTCGGGGTTTTCAGAATCGATGGTTGGGCTTGGCAAGGTATATGCACTTAATTCATCAGGGATTTCTTGCAGGGGAAAAGGAACTTTAAATTCCACTTTAGTGCGTTCGTTGTAAGTGTTAATATTAGCTGAATAACCAAAATCTTTTTTTCCAAATTTTTTATCATTCCATCTATACAAAATGATATTGTTTTTTACCTCTCCTTTATCACCATCTAAGCTTATGATTTTCTGGCGATAATCTTCTTTGGGAACTAATCTCAGCTCGGCACTAAGCTCTTTTACTGTAGAAATGTTACTTTCAGGGATTAGTTCAACTGCTCCGGTTACGTCCAGCTGAAGTTTTAAGGAGTCATAGAGGTATAAATTGTTATCTCCTTCACCGAGAACTAGATGTAGAGATAAGAGAAGTAATATACCCCATACATATTTGTTTAGCATCATCATATTGCCTCCGCAATATAAAGAGACCGCAGTCGAATGTAGGTCGAAATCCCTTTGGTTAAATCATAAGAAGCCGCAGGGGGACTTGCTCCATACGGGGATGCGGCTTTTGTGACGTTCACAACGAGGATTTCAAAGATGCTAAACAAATAACATTTTATCACGTACTTTTTCATGGAATAAGATGTAATTTTGGTAATGGTTATAAATGTTACTTTGAAGTTTTACGCAACAAAGCACCCGTATGTGCATAGCTCGTTCGCTTGCTCGAATCGCACCCCACTGAAATCGAGCACTGTGTGCGAGTCGCAATGGGCTGCTAATCTCAGCACGAACAACAAGACGAGCTCACTGGCCCATTGGCGCTATGCACATACAAGCACCCATAATTTTTATATAGGTGTGTTATTTTACTTCCATCATGGAAAAAGCAATAGCCTTACTCTCTGGAGGAATAGATTCACCAGTAGCCATACATCTGATGAAATCTCGCTTAGAGATAATTGCAGCTCATTTTCATCAACAGCCGTTAACCGATGAAAAAGAGATTGATAAAGTTAAAGAATTGGTTAAGAAGCTAGGGTTAAAGAAAGTATATCTGATTCCTTTTACTAAAGTTCTAACTGATCTCGTAAAGAAATTCCAACATAAAGATTATTTCATCCTGCAAAAAATAGCTATGTTTAGGTGTGCAGAGTTAATTGCCGAAAAAGAAAAAGCTAAATTTCTTATAACCGGAGAGAATCTGGCTCAGGTGAGCAGCCAAACTTTAAGCAATATGACTACCATCACTAAAAACTTACATCTGGAGATTTTTCGTCCGGTATTAACGTATGATAAACAAGAAATTGTGGCTCTTGCCCAGGAAATTGGCACGTATGAAATTTCCAAAGGCCCAGAGATGTGCTGTCTGCTTGGACCAAAGCATCCGTCTACTAAGTCAGAATCGGGAAAGATAACTTCGGAGTTAGCACAGGTGGATTTGGATAAATTGTTTAAGGAATGTTTGAGCAAGGCTGAGGTGGTGGAGTTGTGACCATCGATAGCAAATAATTCCAGTCCAGAATCATCTAAAATCAGATTTTTTAAGTTTTGTTAAATTTTTAACAATTTTATCAGCGTCATACTCGTCTTCATTAATATTCTTTTTATTTACCAGACCGATACATTTCATTCCCGCCCGCTTAGCTGCAGTCATTCCAAGTTTTCCATCTTCAATTACAATACATTTTTTTGGCTCTACATCCAATTTTTTAGCAGCTAATAAAAATATGTCTGGATTTGGCTTTCCAAGTTTTACTTCATCAGCGCTAGTTATAACATCAAAATATTTGGTTATGTTCAATTCTAATAGCACAAGATCTATAAATTCTTTTTTTGATGCAGAAGCAACAGCTAGCTTAAACCCTGCATTTTTCAATAGTTGTATAAGGCTTATGGCCCCTTCAATGGCAGAAATATTTCCTTTTGCGTGAGACATTAACTCATTCCATTTTTCTTTTATAACTTTGTCAATGTCTGCTTTTTTTCCAAAATCGTTGAATATTGTTTTAAAGAATTCTTTATCTGACATTCCTGCATATTTTTCAGTTATTGTATTAGATTTGATTTTTATATTGTATTTTTCGAGTAATTCTTCTTCTATTCTTGCATGGAGTACCTGTGTATTTGAGATTACTCCATCCATATCAAAAATTATTGCATTCATGAACTTAAGATGTGCTTATGTCTTTATAAATTTTACATTGCATTAAAGCCAATTTTAAGAACCACTGCGATAAGATTTATATACTACTGCCCAGTATATACTCCCATGAGCTTATCAAGTAGAATTTTAAGATTTGACTTAAATGGAGCTAGCACTCTTCTGGTTAATCCTATAACTGGCGCTATTGACATCGCTCCAACCAATATTCTAATGACCTTGCCTGATTCGGAAAGAGAACATCTGGTTAAAAGAGGGTATTTTCTATCCAAAGATGAAAGATTAGAGATGGTAAAACGTCTACAAAGCACCTATGAACGACACAGTCAGAATGTACCTTATTGGTTTTATGTTTTAACCACTTTAAATTGCAATTTTGAATGTCCTATCTGCTATGAAAAACAGACCCTGGAAAACTCTGAAACGAATCCTCAGAAATTGGAAGATATAATCCGAGCTATTAACATTTTTCAACAGGAACATGAAATCCCAGCTAATCGGATTAACTTGGTTATTTTTGGAGGCGAACCATTATGTGTTTCTAATTCAAGTCTTGTCCGCCAAATTTTAGACACATCTGCTCAACACCATTGGAAAAATGTTATTGTTACAAATGGCACTATGATTGGGAGATTTATAGATATGTTTGTTGAATATTCCAAAACGATATCTGATTTTCGGATAACTGTGGATGGTCCCAAGGCGGTTCATGATTCAAGAAGGCCATATCATGGAGGGAGAGGTTCATTTGCCGACGTCGTTAGCGCCATTGACAAATTACTGAAGAAACATCTTCCCGTAAAAATGCAAACCATTATCGGTTCGGGCAACATATCTCACTTTGATAGCCTAATCGCTTTTGTCAAAGAAAAAGATTGGTTGCAAAATCTTTCTTTCCAATGGAGAATAGAGGGTTCTCATGATTATGCTAATTTAGATGCTGAAAAAGATGAAATTTCAGAGGGGAAAATTGTTCAAAAATTAATTCAATCATATGAACAACACGAAGAACTTAGGGGAAAAATAAAATTTGAAAGTTTTAAGTATCTGGGCCATATTGTCAGTAGTTTCGGATGGTTAGGAGACTACAAAACATACTCTGGACCAAAATTTGGTTTTTGTGAACCTCAGAAAGGGTTTCATTATGTATTTTCAACCAATGGAAATATATATCATTGTCCTAGAACTATCAATAATTCCAATTTTTGTATGGGAAATACATCAAATGGTATTGTCTCAACTGATGATTTTAAACATAAAAACATCTTAAACCGACCAGAATGTTTGCCATGTTCAATTAATACTTTATGTGGTGGAGGCTGTGTGGTTCAGAAAAAATATCATCCCCATTTAGATTGCAAAGCATATGCATTGTCAGTGATGTCAGAATTTGTTAATTTAATGCGCGATAAGATTTTGGAGAGAGCTAGTCCTGATCGAATTGTTTCGATAAATGAGCGGTGGTGATAACGTATAAATCAATTTTTGCACAATTTTATCGCAAGTAATAAAAATACCCCTAATTTCCTAAGTTATATGCCTAATAAACCCTCTTTTAACCAAGTACTACTCTCTGCCGTAGATGTTATCTTAAACAATAAACTTAACCGAGAGATAAAAGCAATTTTATTGTTCGGCTCACATGCAGATGGAACCGCCATTTGGCGTTCGGACATAGATATTTGCGTAGTGTTCAAAAAAGATGTTACCGATAAAGAAGCTTTTTTGTTTCGTAGAAATTTGTCAGGACAACTTCCAGACGTTGTCGATTTACAAGTTTTTAATGTGTTACCTCAGAAAATTAAGCGAAGTATAGCTGAAAACCACCAAATCATTTTTCAGTCTAAAGATTTTGAGGATATTGCTTTTATTAGGGTTAATCAAGAATTATACTTTGAACTGGAGCGAAGAATAGGAGCAATGGGTGCTTAAAATGAGAGAAAGAATTCAGGATAAGGTCAACGAAATTGCTGGATATTTGGACGAGTTGTCAGAAATTGTTCCGCCGGATTATGATTCTTATTGTGAAAATTCTCGTGACCGAGCTGCTTGCGAAAGATTTTTTGAGAAAATAGTTGAAGCATGTGTTGATTTAAGCTTTATCATTGTCAAACATCATAAGTTAGAAGTGCCAACTGGTGATAAAGAAGTGTTTAAAATATTAGAAAATAATAAAATTATTTCTTCTGAGTTAGCGAATAAACTCTGTGAAGCAAAAGGAATGAGAAATATATTGGCACACGAATATGGAAAAATCAACGACCAATTGGTGTACGTGGCAGTCCATGATGAGTTACTTCGCGATGTTAAAGAATTTTTATCTGAAGTAGAGAAATCAGTTGCAGGAGGAAGCGGGTAATGTTCCAATTATTCAACACCCTTTCCCGCAAGAAAGAACTATTCGTTCCATTAGACAAAAAAGAAGTCCGCCTCTATACCTGTGGGCCGACAGTATATAACTTTGCTCATATCGGTAATCTGCGTGCATACTTATTTGAGGATTTACTAAAACGTACTCTTCTCTTTAATAATTACTCCGTTAAGCACGTTATGAACATCAATGACGTCGGCCATCTTACTTCCGATGCTGATACCGGTGAAGATAAGATGCTCAAAGGAGCTAAAAGAGAAGGCAAAACGGTATGGGAAGTGGCTGAATTTTATATCGCTGCATTCAACCGAGATTTATTCAAATTAAATATTCTAAAGCCAACTATTCTTTGCCGAGCTACCGACCATATTACCGAGCAGATAGAACTTATTAAAAAGTTGGAAAAGAAAGGCTTTACTTACGTTGCTGGAGGAAATGTTTACTTTGATACATCCAAGCTTTCTGATTATGGGAAATTAGCTCAACTGGATTTAACTGCAGAGAAAAAAGCGAAAGCAAGAGTGGAAAAAGATGCCAACAAAAGAAATCCTCACGACTTTGTATTGTGGTTTACCAAATCAAAATTTCAAGAGCAGGAGATGAAATGGGCTTCTCCATGGGGCCAAGGTTATCCGGGATGGCACATTGAATGTTCTGCTATGTCGATAAAGTATTTGGGAGAGCAGTTTGACATTCATTGCGGCGGAATTGATCATATTCCGGTACATCATACCAATGAAATTGCCCAATCGGAGGCAGCTACAGGAAAGAAGCCGTGGGTAAAGTATTGGATGCATAATGAATTTTTAGTAATAGGAGATAATGAAAAGATGGCCAAGTCCGGAGACAATTTCCTGACTTTATCTTTAATCGAAAGCAAAAGTTATCCTGCTTTAGTCTACCGTTACTTATGTTTAGGCACGCATTACCGCAAACCATTGATGTTCAGTTATGAAGCGTTAGACGGAGCTAAGAACAGTTATCGTCGCTTGACCGAGAAAGTGTTAGAGTTGAAGAAAGCAGTTAAGCAGAAAAAAGAAAATAAAAAAGTATCGGGAAAATATCTTCAACAATTTACTGCTCAGATTAATGATGATTTGAACCTGCCGCAAGCTTTAGCTACTGCTTTAGAGATGCTGAAAGAGGAAAAGTTGAGCGAATGGGAGAAATATGCATTATTGTTGAAGTTTGATGAAGTACTGGGGTTGGATTTAAAGAATTTTAAAGAGGAAAAAGTAAAAATTCCTCTGGCAGTGCAGAAATTAGCAGAAGAGAGAGAATTAGCCCGCAAGAATAAAGATTGGAAGAAGTCCGATGAATTGAGGGAGAAAATTAAAGAGTTAGGTTATGTGGTAGGAGATACGAAGGAAGGGTATGTGGTTAGTAAGGCTTGAAAGCAAAGTGTAACACTTAAAGTATACTCGATGACATAAATAATTATACCAATAGTATGTCATCTCCTAATAAGTAAGTGACAAGATGTATAAAAATTAATGTCACTTACTATAGGTGCGATAACATGACTAAAAATCTCCATCTTTATCAGAAAATGTCAGCAATACCTAAAGACTTATTCAGAAATCCGCCTCGGCTTACTTCTGACCAAAAAGATGAATTAATCTCCAGAATGAGAAACGCCAGCGAGAAAATGCGTGAGCCGGTATTGAAGCAGGCTTATGAACTGGGAATTATTACTCCAGAAGAATATGAAAGCAAATACAAAGGGCATTTCTATGATGATTATGGCTGTGACAGTTTTATCCAGTATCTTAATGGGGCGATGAACGCTAAAGCCGAATACTTCACCACTTTAAATGATAGACTGCTCAAGCGCCGAGATGAACTTGCCGATAAGTTCGGGCTGAAGATTGTTACGATGGAAGAAATAGCTGCCCTAATGGAGAAAGAGAAGAAAGGGTATGATGCTGCATGAGTTGGTACATATAACTCCGATTAGAATACTAT
Organism: uncultured Methanosarcinales archaeon; assembly: GCA_964542815.1. Classification (GTDB taxonomy): domain Archaea; phylum Nanobdellota; class Nanobdellia; order Woesearchaeales; family GW2011-AR9; genus JACRPH01. The sequence continues at coordinate 18,914 of CAZIUU010000021.1, forward strand.
TTAAGCCTTATTGAACTAAAAAAATCAAAATTATTATTGATTATTCCGCATCTTCAGGTAACCACTGAGGACAGAAATTACCAGTTTCTATAACTCTTACAATCCCGCCATCTTCAAAAGGAACTCTTTTTGGGATTGGTTTTTCTGCAGGTACACCAAAGTACTTGTGGACATGTCCATCTGCTGTATCCCCACATTGTGGAGTATGTTGGTCTTTATAAAAGCAGGCATCACAAGTTGTTACTTTATACCACCCATACGCTAAATCTTCTGGATTAGAATATATTACTCCATTTCTTAAATAAGGCTTATCATTCAAAGTTCCGTCTTTGGGATTAAAACGCAAAGGAGAATCGGGCATAACTTCTCCGTCTACTACTCTTGCACATACAGTAAGATCTTTGCATTCTTTTCGTTGAGGTTCCACTTTGTACCCCCCGGTAGTAGTGATTTATAAATGTTTCGGTGGAAAATGTTTAATTTCATTCACTCTACAAACACTAAGTTAATACAAAAAAAAATAAAATCTAAAACTTATTTCTTATTGCCTAGAATTCTGAACATAGTAGTGCCGCACTTTACACACTTGCCCTTCAAAGCCTTTCTGGTTGTGCCGCCCTTGCCTTTCATAGTTACTTCTTTAGCGTCTTTTATTTCTTTCTTGGCTTTGCACTTCACACAATATCCGGTATCTGCCATATTTAACACCTCTTTAATTGATTTTTGACTTCAAGAGCATAATTAGGTGCTCTTCCCTTGTTTTAAGCTTAAAACAGTGTTGAAGATTAAAAACCTTTCTATTTAATTATACCCACTTGTATCTTAAACGTCTCACTTCCCAAAGTAGTACTGCCTTCAAATTTAATCTCCTTGACTTTCATGACTGCTTTCAAATCGTCAATTATCAATGAAATCTTCTTCTTAAAGTCAGGCAGCTCACTCACTAAAACAATCTCCTGCAGCTCATCTTTCATCGACATCTGGTTGGCCGAACGGAATTTCCTTACTGTATCGATTACATCCACTCCTAACGCACCCACTCCTTCAGAAAAGTCGTCAATCAGTTTCTCATTAGCTTGAGGCCAGTCAGCAATATGGATACTTTTCTTTTTCTCCAGCCCAGCAAAATACAATTGATAAATCTCTTCCGTGATATGCGGCATTATTGGCGCCATTAATTTTAACACATTAAGCAATCCTCGATACATTCCCAACTGGGCACTTTGACGATTTTTTACCCCTCTCTTTTCAGGATTATACAATCTATCTTTGACAATCTCTAGATAATAATCACAGAATACATGCCAGAAGAAATTTTCCACTTCGGATTTAGATTTGGAATATTCATACTGGTCAAAGCTTTCCGTGCTTATTTTTATCAGCTTTTGCAGCTTGCTCAGCATCCACTTATCAAACACTTCCACCGGCTTGTTGCTGTTCTTAGATTGATAATCATCCAAGTGCATCAATGATAACTTAGAAGCATTCCATAACTTATTAACAAATTTCTGCCCGGTTAAGACATCTTTCTCTTGAAACGGCAAGTCATCTCCTAATTTTACTGATGCCGCCCAAAATCTAAACGCATCGGCGCTGTATTTGTCAATCACTTCCTGGGCCACAACAAAGTTGCCTTTGGACTTGCTCATTTTCTGCCCGTGCGGATCCTGTCCGTGGCCAGAGATCATGATATCTTTCCAGGGAATATTATTGTGGTGAAAATAAGATTTAGCTAAAGTATAGAAAGCCCAAGTTCTGATGATGTCATGTGCCTGAGGCCGCAGTGACATCGGCAAAAACTCTTTACGTTCTTTCTTGCCACCCCAATCAGCATTTATCTCTGGAGTGCAGGAAGAAGTCATCCACGTGTCCATTACGTCCATCTCGGGAATAAATTCAGTACCGCCGCAGCTGCACTTTCCTTTGTACTTCTCTTCTCGAGGATCTACGGGCAATTCTTTTTCTTCAGGGAGCAGTATTCCTCCGCATTTTTTACAATACCATACCGGAAACGGAACCCCGTAATATCTCTGTCGGGAGATGCCCCAGTTCCATTGCAGATTCTTTACCCAATGTTCATAACGAACTTTCATGTGCTCTGGATACCAATTTACTTTCTGGGCGATTTCTAATAATTCTTCTTTCTTGTCCAGCACCTTAATCTGCCATTGGGCTTTCTTGAGGAATTCTATTTCTGTACCGCAGCGTTCATGAGTATTAACTGCATGAGTTATCTGCTGCTGCCGAATTAATAACCCTGCTGATTTTAAGTCTTCGATTATCTCGGCTCGCGCAGCTTTAAGTTTCTTTCCCATATACTTACCAGAAAGCTGGTTCATCCTTCCCGTTTCGTCTATAGTAATTCGTAGTGGAAGCATATATTTGTGCCATTTTCCTACATCCTCTTTATCTCCAAAGGTGCATACCATCATTAAGCCGGTGCCTTTGTCTTGAGCAACTGATTCATCGCTCAGGATAGGAACTTCGTAATTGAATAAAGGTACAACCGCAAACTTGCCGTTTAGTTTAGTATAACGTTTATCATCTGGATGGTGAAATAACGCTACACAAGCTGAGAGCATCTCTGGCCGGGTGGTAGAAATGATTAAATCTTGTCCGCCTGATTTGAATACAATATCATTGAAATGCGAAGTTATATCCATATTCTCCAAATCGGCTTGGGCAATAGTAGTTTGGCAGGAAGTGCACCACATCGTCGGATAATCAGTCTGCTCTAATCGCCCTTTATGGTACAAGTCTAAAAATGATTTTTGAGATACTCTCTGGGCGTTATCTCCAATTGTATGATATAACAGATTCCAATCAATGGAGAACCCTAATTTGGTGAATAGATTATAATAAGTCTCTCCGGCAGTTTTAGTATCTTCGACGCATAACTTGACGAATTCCTTTCGGGAAATCTTTGATTTGTCAGTAATGTTGTGTTTCTTTTCTACATACCTTTCGGTAGGTAATCCATTATCATCATAGCCCATGGGAAAGAAAACATTAAACCCGCGCATGCGCTTGTATCTGGCTATAAACTCAAATTGCGAATAATGCATTCCGTGCCCGACGTGTAAATGGTCTGCTGAGGCATAAGGTGGGGGAGTATCGATAGAATAGGTTTGGGCTTTGCTTTTGGGCTTGAAATGGAACACTTTCTGTTCCTGCCAGTATTTCTGCCATTTGGGCTCGGAGAGCTTAGGGTCGTAGTTCTGTACGGCTTCTTTTTGTTCCATAAGCGGGATAGAAAGGGGAGTAATTTAAAAAGTTAATGATAATCTTTGGCTTTACTGCCAATGCCCGCCGGAAGGGTGTTCTGAAAGAACTTCCAGAACGCTGGGCGTTTTTCTCTCTGGCAGAGAATAATCCCGTAGCAATTCTAGTTCTGTAGAAAGGCGGGAAAAATCGTTAAATGGGTTATACTTACAAAGAGCATTCCAGGAAGAAATACTCCCAGAATGATCATTTCCCTCAAAAACATGAATTAATCCCGCTAGAGTTTTGTGTTGATAATAGTCGGAAGACCCCCTGAAAATTAGGCAGTTAGAGAATCCTCCACAAGCAAAAACAAGATGCGCATAGCTCATTTCTTCTTTAGAAGGCCGGTAGTTAAGAGCTTCTGCAAAAGCTGATAAAGAGAGCTTCCCGCCTCTGGAGAAATAATGATTATATGTTTTACCATAAGCGATACTAGTTAAATCTTGTTCATCTTGTCTGAAACTTCTTTGTTCTCCAAGCTTTAGATTAATGGAATTTGCGACCATAAGAATTTTGGGCAGCCACCCATTTATAAGCTTTGTGGTATTCTGTTACCCATAAGGGATGAACAAATAATGTATATGTTTTTGTGGCTACTTGATACTAGAAGGATGTTGATTAAAGAGAAATTACTTCTTATCCTGTGCAAAATACAAACTAAATGTGCTTCCTTTTCCTACTTCGCTTTCCACTTTGGCGAAACCATGCACAAAATCACAGATATAATCTACCAAAGAAAGTCCTAATCCGGAGCCATTGGGTTTAGTGGTAACGCCGGGGCGAAAGATAGTGGACAGTTTTTCCGGAGGGATGCCTTTTCCGCTATCGCGCACCCATATCCTGACTAAACTATCTTTGGTGGTGTAATGTTCGGCATTCCTGCCCAAATAATGCAGCTCTTGTTCGGAGAGATTTAATACTTCTGCTCCTAATTCTACTTTAGGAGAGGTTTCTCCATTGTAACTGTCGCAGGCATTCTGCAGGAAGTTGAATAATTGCATGTATAGAACATTATAATCGTTAGAACAAGTCTGGGAAAACACATTTTTCTTGGTGGAAATAGTTAAATCTACATTAAAGTGTCGAGCAGTGTACTCCTGAAGATTTCCCACTAATTCTCCCAACTCAAATTCTCTAGTTCGGGGTTTTGATGTTCCCAATTCCATAAGCGCTTTGGAAATGTAAGTGGCATGCTGGAGAGAAGTAGAGGCATTCTTTACCCATTTTTTTCGGTCTATGGTCCCCATTTCTTCTTTCAGCAAGTCTAAAGTTCCTTGAATCACATTAAAATCAGACACGTAATCATGCCCTATCCGCCGTATCAATAATTCCAACTCAGAAAAAGTAGGGTGCTTTATGGGGGTGGGGATTAAGATGTATTCTGACATGATTGGCTGGGTTTTAAATGGGATATATAAATATTACTACTATAAAAGAAAGACTACTTCTTTGCTAGTCCAAAAACTTTGCCAATAGTAACATACGCTTCTTCTTTTGTTCCTAAGAATCCTGCGTCTTTCATCGCTTCTAAAGCTTTAACTGCATCTTGGCGATAATCTCCTTTTAACACTACGGCTAGCTTTCTTCCGCCTCTGCCGTAAATATCTTCCACATATTCTGCTAAAAATTCATTGGGATTGGAAGCCCCATGCGGCTTGACGATGGCATATCTGGGCAGGGTCAATCCGTCTTTCCAGCTTACTACATAGCCATTCTTGCCTCTAACCGCATCTTTTTTAATTTCCGGCCGGGAGATCATAGTGATGATGGTTTTGGTGAGCTTC
>CAZIUU010000022.1:0-1857 GCA_964542815.1 uncultured Methanosarcinales archaeon
TTGGCTCTCATCTTACGGGCTTCTTTGCCTTCCATCTCCTTCATGATGGCCTTGGCTCTGATTTCCTGCTCAGCTCTTCTCTTCTCCATCTCTTCTTTAAGATGTTTCTTCTCAACTTCTAGATGAGCTTTCTCCTCTGCAGTTAATTCAGTTCTTCCCGAAGCGATTTTAACGTCAAATTTACCAGAATCTACGGCTCTGATAGCTTCTTTAGCCATCATTCCTTCTACCATTATGCCTAAAGAACCACAGCTGCCGATGACTTCTTTAATTCTATTTTTAGGTGTGCTTCCGCCAAGGTTATCTTCTTTGATTTTAGCAATTTTGATTACCTGCTCGATTAAGATATCAGCAAGAATTTCTGTTTTAGCATTTCCGGCTGCGGTTTCAATTCCCGCTTCTTTTTTGATTAGAGCGGAAGTAGGAGGCGTCCCAACTTCGACAGTGAAAGTTTTAGCCGTAGTATCAGCAATAACTTTAACTGGAACCTGCATTCCTTTCATGTCCGCAGTTTTCTTGTTGATTTCAGCAATTACCTGACCAATATTCAATCCAGTTGGCCCTAATGCCGGCCCTAATGGAGGTGCAGCAGTAGCTTTTCCTCCTTCAATCATAACGTCTACAATTTGTTTAGCCATAAACTTTTTACGAAAAAGTTTAATCAAAAAGATGATGATCTTCTTGCTGAAAATCATTATTTTCGATATTCTTTTTCATAACCTCCGTTTTAGATCACCTGTTGGTGTTATATTTGTGCGTAACTTTAGATAAAAGTGGTGGTTTATTTATATAGTTTACCCCAAAGATTTATGAACGAGTTAATATTTCCGTTCATACTGGTATGAATTAGTATGAACTCTTGAAAATGGGTAGCTGTAGAACAGTGTGGTATTACACCCATTTTCATTGAATAAAAAAGAGGCAAACTATGAAACTTAAAATCTACCTGTTTCGACATGCTCAGACGTATTACAATAGAGCCCATCGCTTTACCGGGTGGAAAGATTCGCAGTTAACGCCTTTGGGAATTCAGCAGGCGAAGAAAGTTGCTCTAAAGCTTCGGGGAAAGAAAATTGACGTGGCTTATTCCAGCCATCTTTCTCGTTCTAAAGATACACTGAAAGCAGTTTTAAAATATCATCCGGAATGTCAGAAGGTTATTGTTGATGATAGAATAATTGAGCGTTCTTACGGCAAGTTGCAGGGAAAATCGCATGAGCAGTTTGTGAAACAGATGGGAATTAAAGATTACCAAACTCTGCTGCATTGGCACAAAGTAGATTTTTTGCATGGAAAAGCTCGGAAAGATTTTATTGAGAAGCATGGAGAAGCTGACTTGCAGATAGTTAGAAGAAGTTATAATATTCCTCCTCCTGGTGGAGAATCGGTCAAAATGGTAGAGAAACGGGTTAAATCGTTTATTCATGATTTACTGAAAAAAATAAAACAAGAAAAAATTAACATAGCTATTTCTGCCCACGGAAATTCCATGCGGCCATTTAGGAAATATTTTGAGCATCTTTCAATCAAGCAGATGATGCAGTTGGAGAATCCCTGGGACGACTATTTCGAGTATACGGTGGAGGTGTAATACTAGTGGCACTCTTTCAGAAAAAAGATGAATTTCAAAAAGAAGTACAACAGGAAGAGAAAGATGGTGGTGAAGTGATTGGTTTGAGTATGAGGTGGAAGTCCAGCGAGATTCTTTTGCCACTTTGAGATTACAACTTAGCAAAAAGCTTATAAACTAAGCCCAATTCTGGCTTAAAATAACCTTTCGGAGGAATTAAACCATGACTGAGCCAACACCGTTAATTGAAATAATTGAAGGAAACTATCTTGATGCATTCAAAGCAT
>CAZIUU010000022.1:1957-10789 GCA_964542815.1 uncultured Methanosarcinales archaeon
CAGATTCTTAAAGGCAGGGGTGTTTACGTTCTTCCTCCTGAAGATGCTCAATGGGCAAAAAGTGATGGAATAAGTTTAGGAGCATTACCACAATTTGATTTGAAAAACCTTATTGATATAAAAGCAAACGATGAATGGGGTTACTATACTATAAACACTGCTAAACCAGATGAATTAAAAGGAGAAAAAAGAGCGCATGCGGAATTAGTTCATGGTGCAGGAGATGAGTTTTATGCGACTATGGATATGCTTGCGCGTAAAGGCCTTTCTCAAACTAACGTATATTTGTTAATTCCAAAATTTGTTGAAAAAAGTTGTGCAGAAAAAACTCAAATTGTTGGGCGGGGCGCTAGGCTTGACGTTTTGGGCAGCGGCTCCAACTTCGACGGAGGTGCTCGTAACCTTGACTACCGCAACGCTTTCCTCGGGGTACGTCGTGAGGTAGTCGCCGAAGCTTTGCCGCCGCAAAGTCACGAACGAAGTGACTCGAGCGACGCGCCGAAAAATGAAGAAGTTCATGAAGCTCCATCAATCGGTTCGCCAGTAATTCAGCTGAATCCTGAAATGGCAGCAGGTTATCTTATAAACACAGATAATAGAATAGAAGTGCTTGCTAAGCTGAGAAGAGAACATGCTTTAGGTTTGCAGGATTTAGTTGGTGAACTTTTAAAAGAGCAATAATCGTTCAATTATTTCGTTCCGTCGCTATATATCACCGTCTGCAATTTCCTCCTAGGCTTATCGCCAGAAATAAAATACTTCTCCAATTCCCGGAACTGCCCTAACTCTTTTCTCTTCAATTCTAATTCTTTCTCTCTGTTATCTAACTCTTTTCCCCTCTTTTCCAATTCTTTCTTGATATTCTCCAGCTCTTTCAATCCAGAATTAGTGAACACAATCATACGTGTATCGTAACGAATTAGCTTATTTTTCTCTAGCGATTCTATATTTTGGTACAAAGCCCGCTCCTGCTTGACAATAATCCCTGAGTGAAGCATCCATTCAATGAACGTTATCTTAGAAGTGCGCAGAGTCAATGGCTTTTCTACCAAAGGCTGGTTGATAGATTGGTAGAACTGCCCTAATGAATACAGAATAAGCTTCTCCACCTGCGTCAGCTTCATGTTTTATCTCTAAAGTGGGTGAACTATAAATATTTTTAGTATTAAAAGTACATATCCCAGTAACGAAATGATTTTAATACTCTCCTCATCATTATTCACAATATGAGATTACTTAACCTAATGAATAAAGGAATTGTATCGGTTGTTCCTCATTTGCCGGACCCGTTTGTGCATAAAACAGCTTCCCGTTACATCGCCGGAGAAACTATCGATGAAGTCATCCAAAAATCAGAATGGTTTAAGCAAAAAGGAGTATTCAGCACCATTAATCTTCTGGGAGAGCATGTTCAGAATCAGGGAGAAGCGAATGTGGAAGCAAATGAATATAAACAGCTAATTCAAGGAGCTGTTGAACACAGGTTACTCACCTATATCTCCATAAAACCATCGCAGTTTGGGCTTACCTCAGAAGGAGAATATTATCACACCTGTAAGTCATTAATGCGTGAGATTATCTCTTTTGCTGACGACAGAGATATTGCTGCTAGAATTGATATGGAAGACTCTCATTACACCGATAATACCCTGAAAATGTGGAAAGAGCTGCATCAGGACTTTTCCAACTTAGGATTTGTAGTTCAGGCACGGTTAGAGCGCAGCTTGTCAGATGTAAAAGCACTAGCTCATCTAAAGCCGAATGTGCGAGTGTGCAAAGGGATTTATCCAGAAACCGAGCATGCTTACATTAAACCCGATCAGATAAATGCTAATTTTATGCGATTAGTGGATTTTTTGATGCAACATGGATGTTACACTGCTGTTGCTACTCATGATCCAGTTATTATTAATGCAGTTAAAGAAGAACAATTTCCCAAAGATGGGTTTGAATTTGAGATGTTGTACGGAGTAGATAATCAGCAGCTGCTGGATTTAGCAAGAGAAAGATACCGCACCAGAGTATATCTTCCGTACGGAAATTGGGAAAGGGCTAAAGCTTATTCATTCCGTAGAATGAAAGAAAATCCGATGCTGGGAATGTATGTGGTAAAGAATATGGTATGGTAATAGAAGACAGGAATGATTTAAAACATGAAAATTTTATTAGGCAATGAAGGCATTAGAATATATCGTTCAATCGGTTGAAGTTGCTCGGAATGCCACTTGTGAGCGTTCTCATTGTGGTTCTATCATTGTAAAAGATAATCAAGTGATTGGCAGGGGATTTAACAGCCCTCCACGAGAAGATGAAACTCAAAGAAGATGCTCTTATTCAAAAGATTCCTATCATCAAAAAGTTACAGACAAGACTTGCTGTATACATGCTGAGCAGAGAGCGATAATAGATGCACTAGAAAATAATCCTGACAAGATTGTTGGCTCAAGATTGTACTTTATCCGATTGAACGAGAATAATAAGCCTCAACGAGCCAATCAGCCTTATTGCACTATCTGCAGCAAGATGGCTTTGGATGTAGGTATAGCGGAATTTGTGTTGTGGCACGAAGAAGGAATATGTGTTTATGAAACTAGAGAATATAATGACTTGTCGTTTAGGTTTGAGCGTGGTTAGCTTTTCTGTGTTACAAATAATACTAACCGTTAAATCAGGGTTATTCGCATTATTAATAAACATAATTAACTTTAATTTACACATTAAACAGAAAAGCTTATATACCCTTTATGTTTTATTGATAAATTATGCGAATTGAACACCATCTTCGTAAGATAGAACGATTCCAAGCAACTTTAGGCAAACTGGACTACGAAGATGATTATGAAACAATGATAGAGGATTTTCTGCTGGCATCAGCACATTTAATTAACGCTGTCCTGCACAAGCTAAAAGTATTGGGTGAGGATAGAGATATAAAACATAATCAACTATTTGGATTTCTTAAACAAGAGAATACAGCCACCAAGTCAAATTTAGCACTAGCTGATTTAATCCAGCAATTGGAACAGCTTCGGCCAAGCCATGTGTATGGAAAAGGAGAAAACGGAAACACTGCCAAAAAGGCTGAAGAAACATTTCTCAAAATAAAAAGCATTTGCGGGGGTATTCTTAAAGATGAACCAAAATCTAGCTAAAGCTGTTAAATTCACCCAAAGGATACAACAGCATAAAGACATCCTGCAAGTAATTTTATTTGGTTCAGTAGCACGGGGAGAGGATAAAGCCAGCTCCGACATAGACCTTGCTGTGGTTCATAATTCTAAAGATAAGTTCTCTTTGATGCGGGAAATCAACCAAAGCAAAATTGAAAAAATTCAAGTTACTTTTATTCATATTAAAGAGTTGCCACGTGAAGCGGAACTAGTGGGAGCTCTTTCCGGCGACGGGATCCTTCTTTATGGCAAGCCTGTAATTCTAACTGAGAAAAGTTTGGATTTAAACGCCAAAATATTAGTGGCTTATTCTCTTGCTGCTCTTCCTCAAACCGAGAAAGTTAAAGTAAACCGGGCGTTATACGGTTCAATATCTAAATCAACCCATAATAACAAAGAGTATATCAGCGAAGTAAAAGGGTTGACTAAAGAGTTAGGAATAGAAAAAATAAGTAATGGAGTATTGTTGGTAGACCGGAGAAAAGCCCCAAAAGTGATTAATATGTTAAAGAGATTTGGAGCCAAAGTAAGAGAAATCCCTTTGTGGACTTATTAAAATCTACTGCCTGTTGCAAAACACTTAAAAACAACCTTTACTTTCTATCCTAAAAACAGTATTTGTTTAGCACCATTCAGGTCGAAATCATGCGACGTTTCCGTCGAGAGCGTCGCTGGGGGATGCCCCCTACGGGGAAGCAGCTCCTTCGACTTATCACGACGAGGATTTCGAAGGTGCTAAACAAATACTAAAAACATAATAACAACATAAAAAGAAGGTGATACTAAGATGAAACTGCTGTTGAAAAAGAAACCAAGAAATGTCACTATTATCGAGGGCTTTCCCGGATTTGGGTTAATCGGGACGATTGCTACTGAATTCTTGATGGAACATCTTAAGATGGAAAAGATTGGAACGATAGAGATGGATGAGATACCGGCTATGGTGGCTATTCATCAAAATAAAGTTATTGATCCGGTTTCAGTTCATTATAATAAAGAGTACAACATTGTTATTCTGCATGCGATTAATATTGGCAAAGATTTAGGATGGAAAATTGCTGATGTAGTATTGCAATTAGCTAAAGAATTGAATGCTAAAGAGATAATTTCGTTAGAGGGAGTAGGTTCGCCTAATCCTGATGCCAGCCGAGTTTTCTTTTATTCCAATGGTTTGGGAGCAAGTAATCAAGAGCTAAGCAAGATTGCCAAGCCATTGATGGAAGGGATTATTGTTGGTGTTACCGGTGCGTTATTAGCCAAGGATGTAAAAACTTCTTTAGTGGCTTTCTTTGCTGAAGCACAGAGCAATATGCCGGATAGCAAAGCGGCTGCAGAGATAATTAAAGCGTTGGATTCTTACACTGGATTGGATGTTGATCCTAAGCCGCTGTTGAAGCAGGCAGAAGCATTTGAAGGCAAGTTAAAAGGTATCTTGGAAAAAACCCAGAAAGCGGAGAGAATCCAAGAAGATAAGAAGCTGAGTTATGTGGGGTAAAATGGGTGCTCCAAGTATAGGTCTTTTTGGAATTACTGTTATTGTTTTTTTGTTTTATGTATTACCTTCTGCAGTAGTTCTTTACTTATTATCACAGGGGATATACTATCTTCTAAAGAAAAAAATGTTCGGTCCTAGATGGCTTTTCATTTTAGTGATGATTCTTTTTGTTTTTTGCTTACTACTTTTTGGGGTTGTATTTTGGATTGCTTATCCTTATCTGTGACTTTGTTAAGTTTGCTCAACTTGCAGCTTCTTCAGTACAGTTAAGGAAGCTTTAAATAACAGTTATATTTATACTTACATATGGAAGCGCGCATAAGAAATGATACACTTAAATCGGAATTTGAAGCGTTAGCACAGCGTCATTTAAAATTACAGGCAGTTGCTAACACCAAGCCGTTGAGCCAATGGCAAAGTGAGGCATTATTACTGTTGCGAGATTTAACAGATATGCTGCGGAAAGTCAATACTCGCAACCCTTTGGGTTCGGAAGAACGCTTGTTTTTAGTTGATGCCAAAAGCAGAGTTTTAGGCTATTTGAGCTACTGGGAAAGGCTGATGAGAAGGTAAGTGGCAACCGGTCTTGTAATCAGTTATGATACCACTATTGAGTAATTTTCGCCAATAAGTTTATATATTACATATACCTTTCTAAGATAAAATGGAACCTAACAGATTATATCATTCGGCAAGAGCTATCTTAGTTGAACATGAAGTCAGGGAACTTTTTGCGGAAGCTCAGATTGTACCTGGCAGTTATCAACGCCCAACTGATTCATTTGAGAGACCTACATTGAACGATGGTCATCTAATGATCGGTCAGGGATATGACATAGCTAAGGCGGTGGATAGAGAATTAGTAGCAGTGTATCATCCTATGGATGAAAACGACGAATAAATTTTTTGTTTTACTTCTTTCTTATTGCAAGATATTCTACAAAGTTTGCCACCACACTACTTGTTAGTAAATACACCCGAAAAGTTTATAAATAGGTCTTTCTTTGAGAACCATTCAACTGAAATTTAACTATATTTATGGAGGATATTAAAATGGCAGGAAAGAAGAAGAGAACAGAAGAAAATGGGGAAGATGGAGAATTTACTGACGAAGAATATGAACAATCAGAACAAGAAATGGATTTAGAAAGAGATTTGGATGGGTTTAGAAAGAATACTTCTTTAGGTGAGAAACCGCTTTACGTTATTGATCCTTCTCGAGTAACTGCTGAGCAAGCTATTGATGAAGGTTATGCTGAAGTTAAAAAAGGATTACGAGATCATCGTGATATTGCTGAAATGATGGGCAATGAAGATAGAGTTAATGAACTAACTGATACTTTAGGACAGGTTGATGAGCACAAGACAGCAGCCAAAACTGAAGTTGCTGCAGCTTATTCTGTATTCCCTATCAAAGCTTTGTTAGGCGGATTAAAAGCTCAAATCGAAAGAGCTTATGTGGCAGATATTGCTGTTCCGGAAGAGATTAAGTCTCGGGTTATTACTTATGATGCCGAGAGTAAATTGTTAGGAATGAGTATTGAAGCTACTTGTATGGTTGCGTCAAACAAAGACGGGTCTGTGCGCAGGAATGCTGACGGAAAGGTGCATACTATTGATGGATGGGTAGATCAAGCTGAACTGCAGAATGCTCGATTTTACATGAATGCTGAAGTTAATGCGGCTCCAAATAAAGAGCTGTTTAACGAGATTAACACTAAACTAGCCCAAGATGAGGTTTACAGAACTGAAATTGCTCAAGCTTTTGCAAAAGCACCGAACCAGGTGTTCGAGCCGCAGATAAAACAAGATTTGAGCGAATATTTAATGCCAGAATAAAATTGCATTGGGTTAAGTAGGAAAATGGCGGGAAAAAAGTCAACTGAGAGAACTAATGCTCCTGGAGATAAGTTTGACTATAATCCTCAAGTGTATTCTATCCAAGAGTATGATCCTAAGATTGAAATCTATTGGAAAGATTTAGGAAATGAAAGAGAGATATTCCGCAACTTTTTCTATATTCGACGTCCTCAGGCATTGATAGGTCCTACTGGAACCGGAAAAACCACTTTAGTGAGGAAGATGCATCAAGAACTGGGAATGGAACTTAGCCAGAAAAAATTTACTTCTCAACATGCTTTTGATACCAAAAGCGGTCTTTATGTAAAGAGCGAGCAAAAACAAGAGCAAGCCCCATTTTTTCCATTGTATATTGTTGATGGTACTGAAGATACTGAAGTCGTGCATATCTTAGGCGGATATAACACTGAAGGAAAATTTATCGGCGGACCGATGTATCATTGGGCGCATACTGGTGGAATCCTATTAGTTAATGAAATTGCTGAATTAAGAGGAGATGTACAAACTGTTTTTCATAGCGCTTTAGACAAAGAAAGAACGGTTTGGATTCCAGATTTGGCGCAGATAATTCATCTGCCGGATCATGCTATGTTCGTAGCCGCTTATAATCCAGGTTATCAAACTAAACGAAGAGCATTGAAGATAAGTACTAAACAAAGAATGCCGGCAATAAGATTTAATTATCCCTCTTTAGAGATTGAAACAGAAATTGTGTATAACGCTTCCCGTACTGATGGTCAGCAGGTAGATATGGGCACAGCCCAGAAATTGGCGGCTCTCGCTGGTAGAATCAGAAGCGAAGACAAAGAAAAATCTATTTTGGCTAATCGAGAAGGAGTTAGCACTCGTTTGCTGGTAATTGCCGCAGAAATGATTGCTGCAGGAGTTTCCACTGCTGATGCCTGCAGGGCAGCAATTGTAGAGCCGTTGTCAGCTACAGAAAAAGAAGCCGAAGCGTTAGAGACGATAGTACGAATGTGCGGATTGTAAATTTAATTAAGTGTAATCATATTAACACCATGAAATGGCCAAATCTGAAGATGAGCTCAAAGCAGAGATTAAACTGAAATTAGGGTTAGAAACTATTGATGACCTCTTGAATTTTCATATTCGACAAAATTCTGATGAAGATAATCCTGCTCCAGCAGTACTTAAAGAAATTGTAAACGACTTAAATAACCCAATAAGAACAAAAATTTATCACTATTTCTTAAGCCATGGAAGAAAAGAAGATTTAGATAAGATATCTAAAGATTTACGTCCGGCAGTAATGGATGAGCTTTCAGTTATTTTGAGCCGAGCTCGAGATATCTCAATTCATCACGGAAACAAAGTGGTAGAATTGTTAAGAACTGCCCCTTCTCAACCGGAAGAAGAAGGAGTAGAAAGTTTTTCGGCATATTGGCGGGTTTTCTTCAGTATGGTTTTTGAAGCCCATCAGCGAAGATTAAGAAATTTAGACCAGTTCATGGGAAAATTAGCTTCTTATTCTAGAGACGAACGAGACTTAATCTATGAAAAATATGTTTTTGAGGGCGGAAAAGGTCAGAATCTAGTTCCTGAAGCGTTGGAAGATGCAGTAAAATTGCTTACGGATAAAGAGTCAAAAGAAGATACTCTTCTGCTGAAAGCAATAACTGAACCAGAATTGAGAACAGCAGCGGTTAGATGGAAAGAAACCCAACAGTATATTTTTGAATATGATCCTGGTTTAAAAGAAATTGTTAATTTATATACCACCGGAAAATACTCGACGGCGGACATTTTGGAGGAAATATTTGACTTTTCCATGTTTTCATATAATCCAGATATGTCTAAAGAGGAATTTGAAGCATATCTTTCTCTGGCTAAAGAACTAAGCTCGGTTTATTTTCAGGCTATCTTTAATGATTTGAAAAAAGCAAGAACTAAAATTGAGGATGTTAAAGCAAGTCCTTCATTTGAGATATTCGGCGCTTTTTCTACTTATTTTTCTGCTTCTGGTCTTCCCGATAATTATTTTTCGCACCAAGAAATAAATCTTACTGAAGCATGTAATAAACTATCCGAACAAGATAATACCCTCTTCTCTTTTTATCGAAAAATGTTAAATCAATTTCCCTCTGATTTAGTAGAGATCGCACATCCCACTTTTGTTCAAGTGCATCTTGTTGCTTTATACCTCTTAGACAAAATGGGAATTATGCCTTTATCAAAAATAAAAACGCTTCAAAAAGAGCTGGATATTAAAGAAGATGACTTGGCTAAAAAAGGTGTTTTTTACAGCTATGCTCGGGACTGGTGCAAGATATTTTCCTTTGGAAAAAC
>CAZIUU010000022.1:10799-23818 GCA_964542815.1 uncultured Methanosarcinales archaeon
TTTGAGTGCATCTCTAACCATTCTTCAGAGCCTCGTGATGTTCTCAGAACTCTGTCAGAGTTAAAAGATGTCCGAAATGAAGATTATGGAAGTGCCCTATCTTTCTTCGGAAAGCTAAGCAAAGGGATATTCAGTTGGAACTATACTGCTAATATAGGGTTATTAAAGTCTGATGAAAAAAGTGGTAAATTAAGCATCATCGCTGTAACTGAATTTGCTAAAGCATTGAGCAGAGTAAATGGTGCTGATTACTTTATTTTAAATTCTCAAGAGGATGTAATTGGAGCAATGGAATCACTGGCCAAATGCCGTGCTAAATCTGAAGAGAAGATACCAGTGATTACTTCTTTCCTTGCTGCTACATATGATTTTTATCATCAACTTCAAGGCAGTTGCAGCGAAGAAATAATTTTACATGAATATCAAAAATGGCTGAAAGAAGGAATCAGGACTGATTCTTTAACTAAATGGACTCATCACTTCAGCATCGAATCTCCGTATTTCCGTGAGCTCTTTCTCCGTTACAATGCTCCAGCCACTTATGAAGAGCAGGTGGAAGTAGCCCGAACTGTGGCTGCAGCAGTATCTAGAAAAGACTTGCCGTGCGGAAGGATTTCTGTTCCGGATTTAGCTTTAGAAATTCCTTTCGGCGGGGGAAAAACAATTCTGCTTCCCTCAGAGATAAATCTTCATCAAAGTAAAAGAGACAATGCTAAAGTTTATTCTCTGCTTGCTTCTTTATATTCTGGGATGCATGCTTATGGTGGATTTGAACTTTCCACTGAAGTGTTGAATAAAATTGGAGGCAAAAGAGCAAAAAACAAAAAATTAGAGAGTTTATCGAGCTTATCTGATTACTTTGGCTCTTTCCCTAATTACGAATTAGCCGAATCAATTTTTATTGCTGCTGAGCAAATCAGGTTGTTTTCGCATTTAACTCGAAACTTTCCTGGATTGGAGACAGAAGTTGAATCCTATTTTAAAGTAAGAGAAAGAGTTAAATCCCGCGCTAAGTTTGCCCATTTTTCTGAGGAGATAGTCTTTGATGCTTATCAAAAAACAATGCACGGAGAAAGTGCTGTAATTAATCAGGAGTATGCTGATACTATAACTAAGATTCAACCACGATTGGAAAAGGTTAGAGGAGCATCAACCGTAGCTGATTCAATACAGGTGGTAGAGAGAATATATGCGATAGTAGAATCAGCATGTAAATTAGCTAAGAAGCCTATTCCTCCGAAAGATAATCAATCAATATCTCCTCGAGTGCTGGAAGAAATTCTCAAAGAAAGGATGAACGGGGAAACAGTCAATCCTGAATTTGCAGTGCTTAAAGAACGCGGGTTTAGGTATAAAGAGTATTCTTCTGAAGGAGAAGTCATGGCTACGGTTCATGAAGAAAGAGTTCCCTCTAGAAAAAATCCGGTTTATGCTGAAGTATTAAAGAGAGGGAATGTGCAAGTTGCATTAATGCGAGAGCAATTAGAACAGCTGCTTCCAGAAGATCCCTATATCCAAAGAAGGACCATGCATGGCACGTTAGACCGCAGGGCTTTCTTAAAATATCAATTAGAAAAAGTTCAGGGAAAAGTTCCTAATCCACGTGTAAGATATAAGAAGATAATTGAAAAAAGAGATGTAGCCGCGATTCTAGCTTTAAATCTAAACCGTGGTGCTAACCAGCCTTTAAGCGGAACTACGCCAGCAGCAGCAATGCAAAAATTAATGATTTATTTCTCTGAAGCTGCACAGCAGTTAGGGGATAAAGTAGGATTGTATGGATTTAGTGGAATCGGAAGAGATAATGTCATTGTTTATACTTTCAAAGACTTAGAAGAGCCGTTTAGCGACGAAGTTTACCATCGGATGGCTTTTGTGATGGGTTATGACCACAACCGCAATGGCGCAGTTTATCGCCACTTTACTCGTAGATTGGACGGAGTAAAGGCAGAGAAAAAAATGTTCTTGGAAGTGTGCCCTACTTTTGCTCCCAATGATTTGAAATATGATGGAGAATCAGCGTTGAAAGATTCTGCTTTGGCTATCAATGGGATGAAACTGCAGGAAATTACTCCTTTGTCAATATGCTTGTCGGAGGATGAAACTTCACGACAGAATTTAATTCAGGTGTTTGGAGAAGGACATTACTTACGAACTACCACACAGAAATTATTCTTGGACTTGGCTAACGCTTATGTCAAGCTGACGGGAGAGTGAGTAATCATCATGATATTCAGAAAGTAATTCTCGGGCAAGATTTTCTCTGCAGCTGGGCAGAAAGAATTTATGTCTAATCTTACGCGGTTTCAAGTAATATACGTCAGCGAGGATACCAACCAAATCTTTTTGGGCAGCTGCAACCGCAGTTTGGCTTAAGCCAGTTTTATTCACTAATTCAGTGACGGTAAACTTAGGAGTCCAATTACCAAGATATTTTTCTTTTAATTCTCGGGTTCTTTCAGAAACATATTTTAGGACAGGAAGTGATTTCTGGTTTATCACACCCTGAAAATTAAATTTGCCTCGTTCATCCGAGCCATCATCTATACAGGTTTCTATTCCTTGGCTAAGTGAAGCAGGAACGAAAAGCCCATATTGTTTATCTATGATTAAAGCTCTTTTATCTACCGGTTTACCAGCAGCAGTATAGGTGATGATTCCTTTATATCCTAAGCTTGGCTGAAGATCAGGAGCAACTTCTTTGCCGGTAGGTGAACTGCCTTGAAAAGTTTCATAGAGCACTCCCACCAGCCCATATAAATATTGCTGAAGACATCTCTGGATTTGTTTTTTAGTCATGCCATGGAGCAGTTTAGTAGGTTCAGAAGGATTGGTCAAAGGGGTTGCAGAAGCAAGAGTAATACCTTTCGGAGGAAGATATTTTAATCGTGCTTTTAACTGTTGGATTTTGGTTTGTACCTCATAATAATCATCAATACTAATAGCCCCGTTTTGAATCCATTCTCGGTTCAATCTTTTCCATTCTCTTACAGAGGTTCCCCAACTTTCTTCCATTTCTTGAATTTCTTGTTCTAGACTTTCAACTCTCTCATCTTTAGTTTCGGTTTTGAAATGGGTTATTCCTGCTAAGAGGTCCATTGCTTTTTGTGGAATCGATAGAGAATAAGAGAGTTTAACCATTGAAATCCATTAATTACACCAGTATATAAATTTTATTAGACTGTAAGTGGTGTACATCACTAAGTGACTACTAATTTTAATTACAAATTGTTTAGTTCTTACTTAAATAATCTGTTCTTAGTTGGTTCTAAATAGTTTAGTCGTTGCTCAAATATTTTAGATGATTTATCAGCTACAAATTATAATCATGACCTAATAATTATATACTTAAACTATTTAAACAAAACCCGCTATTTTCATCAGAAGCTATCTCGTGCGCTACAACTAGCATAGATAACCCCTTCTTGGTTCGTGGTATAAGAAGTTTCTTCAACTTTTCCTCTAACTTTTATCTTAATACTTGAAATATCTAAACCGACTTTCTTAAATTGAGCTCCTATTTCTTGCTCCAACAAAGATAAAGCTCTATTTTCATCTGGTGCGGCTATCACTGCATCACCTAAATGACTTGGAGAGTCGTACACTAAGATCTTGTAAATCTTAAATTCTGTCATCAATACATTGAAAATTTCAAGAACTTATAAAAATTTCGCTGCATTGGCATAACCTTCCAAAAAGGTTAATTTTACCTTTTTTTCGCCTTCGCTTGGACCTACCCAAAACCATTAAACTACCATAACTCTGACGAATGTGACTCTCTCAGCTCATTGGATAACATTTTGCCCTCGTTTTTAACCAAAAAGTGGCTTTCTTTTTAGTTTCAGCCTATTTTCGAAAGATATATTAAGGAGAATGCTTTATCTTTCCAATAAGGCACGACCACCATTACACGAAGGGTTCCCTTATTGGAATTGGAAATTGAGCTCAAAAAGAGGTAAAACCGGCTGATGGATGAAAAAGTAGGCATTTATGTTCGGGTTTCCACCGAAGAACAAGCCAAAGAAGGTATTTCTATTGATGCCCAGATAGACCGTTGTAAAGCTTTTTGTAAGGCGAAAGGCTGGAGTGTTTATCAGATCTATACTGATGCCGGAGCTTCAGCTGGAAGTCTTAAGCGACCTGCTTTAAAGAACTTGTTGGAAGATGCTAAAGCTAAAAAGTTTAATCTACTCTTAGTTTACAAAACCGACCGTTTTTCCAGGAATCTAAAAGACTTATTATTTACTCTGGAAGATCTTAAAAAACAGGGAGTCCATTTTACTTCGGTAACTGAGCCTATTGACACCACTTCAGCTATGGGCGAAGCCTTTTTCCAGATTATAGGGGTATTTGCACAACTTGAGAGAGGTATGGTTAAAGAACGTGTAAATATGGCCTTTGACAAGAAAATAAGCTCTGGAGAGGTCTTAAATCGAGCTCCAATGGGTTATACCTATAAAGACAGAAAATTGGTTATTGTGCCAGAAGAAGCTCTCAAGATTAAAGAGATTTTTGAGATGCAAGCTGCTAGAATCAGTTATAAAGATATTTGTGAGAAATTCGACCTTTCAGTTTCAACATTTTACGAAATTATCAAAAATCCCACTTATATCGGTAAAGTACAATTTCGGGGAAAATTATTTACCGGAACACATAAAGCAATAATCGGGGAGGAGCTGTTTTATAACATAAATGGTTGATATCGACAATATAATCTGTGCTTATGAACATGAATTGATCCATTGGATTAAAGAGCATTATTTAGAGTTAGGATACGATAAAATCATTGCTGTTAATACCCAATCTTTTCCAGATTTTATCTTTCTTAAAGGTGAAACAGAGATAAGAGTAGAAGCGGAAATCTTTTCAAGTTCTTTTCTCAAGCATAAACATAATCCTGATAAAGTTGATGAGATACTTTGTGTTATTGAGAATGAGAAAGTACCGGTTAAAACTATTAAAATTAAGCAACTTCGGATGTGGTTTGAGTTAGAAACTGATGAATTAATAGATTTTTTTAAAGAAATGCCGGATTCTTTATTGGTAGAACCTAAAACAGGTAATATTATTCATCATTTTCAAGATGATTGATTGAAATTAAGCCCAGAGAGGGAAGAGAAAATTAGAAAAAATCTTCGCGAAGAAAAAAGATTATTAAAAACACGTTTTGATTAAAATATTTAGTTTCAAAAGATATAATCAAAGGGCAAAACTTTAAGTGGCAATTACCACTAAAACATTTAAGCGTTGATTGAATTATATGGGGCATATTTGGTGTTAAAACAATTAGTAAATGATTAAAACTTTCAGCACCAACATTTATCAAAATAGTTAAACATTTATAGAAGGATAAATACATTAATAAAAATGATTTCCACCACCGGCAAAGATTTTGATGTAATTATAGTTAGCGGAGAGTATTATGATGACCATCCGCTTTCACCGGTAGGAATTATTGCCCGAGTGTTGGATGCGAAAGGCTACAAAGTTGGCATCATTGAAAAACCGGAAACTAAAGCAGATTTTATTAAATTAGGTGCGCCAAAATTATTTTTTGGAGTTACTTCCGGCAGTATCGACAGCATGTTGTACAATTATTCTCCACTGAAACGAAAAAGAAGTGAAGATCCACATTTATTTATTACTAAAATTCCCGAACGAGCAGTTATTTTTTATTGTAATAGACTGCGCGAATATTTTAAGAATTGTATGTTAGTTATTGGAGGGGTAGAAGCTTCTCTACGACGGTTGGCGCATTATGATTACTGGGATAACAAAATTCGAAAAAGTATCCTGCTTGATTCTCGAGCGAATATTTTAGTGTATGGAAACGGAGAGAAACAGATAATCAAAATTGCAGAGAAAGTTAAAGAAAAAAAAGATTTAAGCGGAATTGAAGGAACATGTATTCTGTCTAAAACAATTCCTGTCGATGTTAAATTTGACCTGCTTCCTTCTTTTTCCGAAGTTAAAGACGATGATAAAGATTCAAAAATCAAATTCTGCCAGATGCAGGTTAAGTTCTCCAACGATAAAAATCTGGCGCAGGAATATGATAATAATTATGTTCTGCAGTATAAATCACCTCGATATACTTCCGAGGACTTAGATTGGATTTATTCCTTACCATACACGAGAAAAATGCATCCTAAATCGTTGCTGGAAATGGCTAAGTTTTCCGTGGTAACGCATCGCGGCTGTATTGGCCGGTGCAATTTCTGCTCTATAACACTGCATCAGGGAGATAAAATTGTTTCCCGCAGTGAAAAAAGTATTCTGGACGAAATAAAACTCCTGACTAAACATCCTGAATTTAAAGGCTATATCGACGATTTAGGAGGCCCTTCTGCTAACATGTATGGGATGGATTGTGCTACTCGATGTGTTAAAAGCTGTTTGGATTGCAAGAAATTAGATGTAAGTCATGGAAAATTGATTCAATTATTGCGTAAAGCACGACAAATTGCTGGTGTGAAGAAGATTTTTATTCGCAGCGGCATACGCTACGATTTAGCGCTGGAAAATAAAGAGTATCTCAAAGAGATTTCTGAGCATCATATTTCCGGCTGCCTGAAGATTGCACCAGAACATTTTTCTCCGAGAGTGTTGAATCTAATGAACAAAGCTCATTCTCGTTTTGAAGAGTTTAAAACCTATTTTGAGGAGTTGAATAAAAATAGAAAGCAGTCGCTAAAATATTATTTTATGGTAGGGCATCCCGGCGATGATGAAAACGAAACGGCCTTTCTCGCCGGCAAGATGAAACAACTGCAAAACGTAGAGCAATTTCAATTGTTTACTCCTACGCCGATGACTGATTCTACTTGTATGTATTGGACGGGAATGAATCCGTATACTTTACAGTCGGTAAAAGTAGTATATGATTTTGTAACAAAGAAAAAAATGCGAGATATGGTGCTGAAAGTGGTGGGAGAGAAAGGAAAGCCTAACTAAACGTTGGTTCTCCTAAAACTGTTTTCAATTGGTTATACCGATTTCTGCCAAATGCATTGGCAAAATCTTCTTCTTGGTAAACCATTCTTGGGATTATCTTCCTTCTTGCTTCTGTCAGAGCAGGATCTTTTAACTCGGCAATTAACTCCAAATTATTTTTTTTAATCGCTTCATAGAACCCTTCCAAAATAGGTTTCCCAAAATGAGAGGAATCAACCGCTCGGGCATAAGCAGCAACAAATACACCTAATTCTGCTTTTTGTTCTATAAAATAAGAATCATTTGGTGAGAAATCAGAGGTTCCATCCTGATTTAATCTCGCAATTCCATTAATAATTACCGAACCCTCTGCTAATCGTTCCAATTCAAAGATGGTCGAAGATTTATATAACTCACTTTTAGGTGGAACTGTTCTGGGATAAAATCTATTTCCATCAAAAATACCAAACCCCGCGATGGCTTTGACAATTGGAAGTTCTGGAGATTGGATATTGTAAACTCTCAATTCCCTTGTTGAAAGATCCAAGATATGATCTCTTCCACCTAAATCTCGTAATGTGATCAATGATCCATTATACCTAATTTTATGAAATTCATCTACTGAATCAGGTACAACTTTATTGACATTGGTATCCAGATAAGCATAAATTACCATTTTTATCGTCTCTTCTATTTTCTACGCATCTTTTTCATTTCTAATTAACGGAATCTGATTGGGTGTATGACAATAATCACATTTAATTATAGGATGATCTTCAACTGGAAGTCTGGTTTCTTGACCATGAGCGCACCATCCGCATTTATAATATACTGCTACTCCAAATAGTTCTCCTACCATTGGAAAATCTTCTGATAGTTGATTTAGAATAGAAGTCTCATCTAGCTCAAATTGAGCTGGTGCGACGGTTTCAGACGGTTGGGTCAGATGATTCAAAGTCATTTTTATTCCCTTCCAAACCCAACGGGCTTCTTTTCAATCTTGCCGTTTCCTTCTCCCAGCCGGACTTTCTTGTCTTCTAAATATTTACAAGCATCAGTATAAAACTGCTCGAAAGTGTAAGTTTCAACTACTTTTCTACTGGTGATATTTTCTCCACTTTCCAAAGCATCTACTAAATTAGTGTAGCCTTTCTCTTTCAACAGGGCACTTCTACGAGTTGTATCATAAGTGCGGCAGAACTCTTCTATAAATGCCCCTTGTTCGGTTTGTGTAACATCAGTTAACTGATAAGCTTGCTCTTCACCTAATTCTAACAGCTCATACTGTTTGGCGAAATGCTGCCACATTCTTCTACGTTCATTCCTTTCGGGATAACCTACAAAGCAAGAAGTTAATCTTCCTTCTCGAGTTAAAGCTTCTTCAAAAGAATCAGGAAGTTCATTAGTAGCTATGGCTAACACTACATTACGATTATTTCCCACATAGCGTTTGAGCACATCAATTGCTTCTTGATAATGCTTAGATACGCTTGTTGCTCCATCTTCTGCCCGAGTTACTAATACCGAACCTTCATCAACACGCACTAAAGATGGCTTTTGGCGTCGACTGGCTTCGCTAACTGCTCTTCCTAACACTGTTTCTAAATTACGTGCAAATTGACCCACATAACTGGAATTCATCTGAGCTAAAGAGACTGCTTCGCTATAAGCTCCGGCACGAGTATAAACTTCTCCTAAAGCATCCATTAATACGGTTTTACCAGTTCCCGGAGGACCAAACAGAATAACTCCACCATAACCTGGCTCAGTTCCTTCCAGCAATTCCGGAACAGCAGTTCTAGTTACAATTGTATCCATTAATTTATCTTCCAAGAATACTCTTCTTAATGGGGCTAATATTTCTGTCCTAGTTTTAGGAACGGCAGGTTTTTCCTTTGTGGGAGTTGAAGATGGTTCAATTGGAGCAGGGATAGGTCTAATTTTCCAAATATCATCTTGATTATTCATAGATTGGGGCTTTAATATCTCGGCAATATAATGAAATTTGTCATAATATTTTTTATTAATTTCTTCATCTCCCATTTTCTATCCCCTCCTCCTCAAATTATCCAATACTTCTCCCAAAGGAGTTCCTGGTTTTAATCCTCTTAAAGCATCATATTTTTCTGCAGGTGAATTGCAATGAACCACAAAACGGTTATCCCAGCCGGTGTGGCGAAGAGCTACTCCTTCTCCCCAGCATTTAATGGGTGCAACAGAATTATACTCTCCGGAAACCGCAGCATACAATCTATTTCCTCTCATGACTGCTTGAAGCATTACTGGACGTACTGCTTGCCCGAAAGCTAGCTCTATAGTATCATCCCGCTTTAGCATGGGAGTACCTGAAGTCCAATCTCCGTACTCGCAATAAGTGTTAATAGGCAGCGTCATAACTACCTAAAAGTGATGGTTATTTATAAATCTTTTGGTATTTTTATTACTAGCAAGTAGATAACAGTTAATTCAAGCAGAATTTTGATTACCAACAGTAACTTTTCATACAGAAAATAAGAATCTACTTTCCTTTCCAGCGCCTTAAAGTGGGGACTAATATCTGCGCCTGCTTTAAAGACTCTTCTTTGCTGACTTTCATCCGAGCATAGATAAACCCGGCACAGCGTTTAAGCATCTGATCTTTAGTTAGCAATTTCTGTGTAAATTCCCCGCGCTGATAGCAGTACTTGCAATAATCTTTGCTTTTAGAACGGTCTATTTCTGTGCCACAATCATTCGGGCCATGCATCAACGTGCCGCAACTTTGGCAGTACACCTCTTTAATCTCAGCTTTAGGAACAACTAACTTTTCTGCACTGATAAATCTCATGTTCTCCACCCCTTTGTTATGAATTGTAATTATTTATATCAAAAGTAGCAACCTAACTTATAAATCTTTGTGAAGTGGAAGGTATATATTCTACTGTGGTCTCAATCTTCTTTTGTTTCTGGTTCTCTTCTTTTTTCCATCTCTTTTTCCAGCCGTTCCATCTGCTTTTCTAAAACGCTATTGTGATACAAGACTTTACCAGAATCAACCAGAGAAATTATGACCGGATGCCACCGTAAGCATTCCCACACCTCTGGAAAATTTTTCATCCTTTCTTCCACACCATCATATTTTAAGTAAGTGTTAGGATCTTTAATTGTTGATGGTGGGCAGATGTCAACATTAAATAAATTATTACCTTCTTCGGAACCAACTTGTTGAACCATTACCTGCAGTGGTGTGGGGAAACCTTCTCTAATTGGAGGCAAGCCTACATTAAGCAAATATCCTTTAAGTTGGCATAAGTGAGGAAAAATATAACCATATTTTATTGCAGCTTCCCTTGGATTTCCACAGGGACAACCATCAGTATTAGTATAACTGGCAAATTGCACCTGAAGTTTAGCCCTTTCTGGGAGTAGAATCAACTCTTCTAACTGTGGAAAAGCAGAGATTAATGTAGTTTTATCATAGTTGAAGTCAGGATTAGTAAAACACTCTTGAAGCTTCACATCAAAAGGTGTTTCCCAAATATTCTCATCTTTGCAATCTAAATCGACAATTTTCATATTAAAAACCTCCTGCTTTGGCATAAAGTTGATATTTCTCTACCACTTCAGCTAATGATGGAGAATCAAACAGCTTCCGTTCCAGAAAAGCGTTAGCGGTAGAAGTATACATCTGTGAGATAATTTCTCTTAGCTCTGGTGGCAATGAAGGCGGAGCCTCACGGCAAAGTAATTTCCAATCGGTAACTCCGACAGTTTTAGCTTCTTCCTTGGCTTTCACCACCGCTTCATACCAAGAAGTCTTCCTATAAAATTCTCTAGCTACCTCTTTACTTACATTAACTCCTTCAAAAGTAAAGCGGCATTCATCAGGAGTGCCAAAGACATCCACCACAATTAATTTACGGCGTGGATTCAACGCTAATTCTATTTTTCCATCTTCGTTGACTAAGCCCGCTTTTTCACTGATTTCAGTGATTAATTCGTTTACTTCAGTAAGGATTGATTTTACTTGAGTCAGCTCTCCAGTAGTGAGTCCGCTAATCTCTCCTGCTTCTTTCCAGGTCAAATACCTATCTTTAGATTCTAATTTAGTGCTGACATCTAACAACGCCGGCTTTAGCTTTTCTCCAGGCCGGGGAAATTGTTTTAAACCTAATTCTAGGTAAGTAACGCTTCCTTCATTTAAGCGGTTAAACACGCTGGAACTGGGAAGCAGGCAGTTGCGGTAAATTAACTCTAACGGAATAAGGTAATTAGCTAAGTTAGAATTAAAATTAGAATAGTCATACTTACCATCTTTAAATGAAGGGTGGATAACTCTGACAATTTCTACATCCATCAGATGCGCTGATAGGGAGAGGCTTTTGGTATCTGTAGATTTATTGTATTGGCTTTCTCTTATTCCAAGATAATGAGTATGAATATCTCTTTCTTCAGCCTGCTCCAAACAATAAGCTGCCATAGTACATAGAGCTGCGCCTTTATTAGGAATCAAATCAGGCATCTCTCCCCAGTCAAATACAGAATACCTATCGGAGAAAACGAACCATCCCAAACCAGTATCATCGAGCTTAGGCATATCTGAAATTATTAAGTCTTTTACACTTCCCATGTTGAAAAGGAAAAGTATTTATGTTATTAATCTTTTGTGACTACCAATTGGATGGAAATCAAGAAATATATCATAAACGGCACTTTATCGCTTCATGTTACACCGCATTCTTCTCGGAATGAATTAGTTGAAGAAAACGGCGGGTTGAAATTATATTTACATGCCCCACCAGAGAAAGATAAAGCGAATAAAGAGTTGCTCAAGTTCTTTAAGAAAGAGTTAGGATTAAGAGTAGAGATTGTTTCGGGATTAAGAAGCAGGGAGAAAGTGGTGAGGATTTTAACGACATAACTCGGCTGACACAATAAACATGAGGTAGTTTTGCTTCTTAATTCACAACGTTTTGACAAAAAACTTTCCTAAAATAATTGTATCATTTCAAAATAACCTCACACAGCTCTCGCTACTTTACAAACAATAAAAGAAAAAAATAACTTAGGGTTTGACCCCCAAGTAATTTTCTGCATAAACTCACGTTTATACACACCAAACCGAAGTTTGGGTAATGAGAATGCCGAAGCATTCCTCAAACTTTTCTTTCGAAAAGTAATGAAAACCATATGTAAATCAACAAGATGTGGACGTTAGTAAGCGCATGCTGAATACCTCGCCGAAGCTCGGTACTTACACACCGCTTCTATCAAACGGCTGTTGTAGCCGTGTCCTAAAGTGTCTATTTTCTAGGAGCGCTTCACGCTTAGATGCTTTCAGCGTTTATCGCCTACAGCGTAGCTGCCCGGCGTACCTTGTCAGATAACCGGTAGACCAGAGGCTGCGAACACACCGTTCCTCTCGTACTAGATGATCCTTCCTATCAGACACTCAACATTCCCAGCAGATATCAAACCAACTGCCTCACAGCGTTGTGAACCCAGCTCACGATCCCTTTTAACGGGTGAACACCCCCACCCTTGGCTGCTTCTGCACAGCCAGGATAGGAAGAGCCGACATCGAAGTAGCAAACCGCGCCGTCGATAAGAACTCTCAGGCGCGACAACCCAATTATCCCCGGAGTAACTTTTCAGTCATCTCTGGCCCTCATTAAGAAGGCACAGAGGTTCGCTAGGCCACGCTTTCGCGTTTGGATTCTGTTATGTTTGGAATCCAATCAGGCTGGCTTATGCCCTTGCACTCAACTCCGGATTTCTAAACCGGATGAGCCAACCTTTGGGCACCATTGATACATTTTCAACGGTGTGCCACCCCAGCCAAACTGTCTGCCAACCGTTGTCCTCTTGCAAGTAAGTGATGCAATTTTCAAAAAGTGGTGTTACATTGGCGCCTATCACAAGCCCGAAAGCTTGTGCATAACGGCTCCCACTTACGCTATGTAATAAAAGTCGTATCACAGCGGCAGGTTACAGTAAAGTTTCACGGGGTCTTCGCTTCCCACTGGAAATCCCTGGTCTTTACACCAGGAAGAAAGATTCAGGAGACTCTAGGTCGGGACAGTGGCGATCTGGTTATACCATTCATG
>CAZIUU010000023.1:0-23190 GCA_964542815.1 uncultured Methanosarcinales archaeon
CTAGGTTGATTTTGACTTATGTTATTGGGCTTATTTATCGGATTAAGAAATATCATTCGGACTTCTAGAACTATCTTCTAGAATTAGAAATGTTTATATACTATCGTATTTTACTCTAAGTTAATAATCATATTTCAGTTAAGATTAATCATGGTCGTGTTAGTAACTTTTAATTTAAAAGAGGGTGAATCAAGATGAAAACAAACGATAAAGTGGTGTTTATAGGCGTAATTTTTTTGCTGATAGGTATAATCGGTCTCAGCTTCTACGGGAAAAATCTGATGGAGAATGGGAATTCACAGATTTTATCTTCAAAAAGCTCTTTTAAAAACATGCTTACCGGAGCAGCGGTAGCGGAATTAGGACTAGAAGTAACAACGGCTAATTGTTGGTCACAATCCACTGCTGCGACTTGTGGCAATGCTTCCGGGTGTGAATGGAAGAATGATTCATGGGGTTCTTGGTGTCAGGAATTAAATTGTTGGGGGTTATATTCTCAAAATGCTTGTGCTACTACTACTGTTCCGGGAAAGAACTGCAGTTGGCATGGTGGTGGAACAACTTATTCTTGCGAAAAAATTTCTTGCTGGAGTTTTTCTGGAACGAATGCTAATACTTGTGTGAATAATACTGCCAGTTTATCTTGTGATTGGAATAGCCAATGTTACTCTAGCGGGAGCAATCCTGGTACAAATTGTTGGAGTAATCAGAATCAATCCGCGTGTATGAATGCCACTGGCTGTGCCTGGGGACAATGTATGGAAAAAGGATGTTGGAGCTATGCTTCTGCGGGAAGCTGTAATGCCGCTAAAGATTGGAATGGTAAGAATTGTACTTGGAGTTCAAGCTCAAACTGGTGTGAACAGAATGGATGTTGGAAATATTCTAATTCTAGCTCTTGTGGGAATGCTGCAGGTGGATTAAATTGTGAATGGAAATGGAATTCCTGTATGGAAAAGAACTGTTATAGCTGGGATTTCACTAATGCTTCTGCTTGTGTCAATAATACTTTAAACTTAAGCTGTAATTGGAATGGCGGTTATTGTAATCAACAGGATTGTTGGTCGTACAATACCAATGCCACTTGTTCGGGTGAGTCAAGTTGTGTATGGAAAACTTATGCTACTTCGGGCTGGTGCGAAGAAGTTAATTGCTGGAGTTGGGATTCGTGGAATGGGGGGAACCAAAGCACCTGCGTGAATAATTCTTATGGGATGGCTTGTGCTTGGAGTGGTAACCCTTCCGGAAATGCAACCAGCGGGTGGTGTTTTAAGGATATGTCTACAGTGAGCTGTTCTAATAAAACCACGGAGAGAGATTGTATGGACACAATGTATTGCTGGTGGCAGTATAGTGATTGGAGCAATCCGTCTGCAGGTGGTACCTGTAATTCTCCCGGCAGTTTTGGGGCCACCACAAATAATACGATATCAAAAGATTGGAATCCGGGATGTTATGTCTTTGATAAAAATTCTACCGATTGCTTGAATGTAAGCGGATGCACTCATAATGGGACAGATTGTAATCTTGCTGGCGGTGGGCATGCTAATGCTACTTTAATCAATAATAGCGGAATTAATTGCACCATGATTCTCAGTTCAGCTTTATGTAATGGTGTCGGGGTATTATCTTCTTGTTGTACTTGGCAAAATAGCACCTGTACTTCAAATAAGCTATCCACTTCTTGCTGGGACCAAATGCAGGCTACACCGGAGGGAGCAGCCTTCTGTGAGGATTATAATGCGTATAAAAATGCAGAATTGTGCAACCAAATTGCTGGAAGCCCGTGGTATATGCCTTGTGAATGGGTTAATTCCAGTGAAAAGTGCCAATTTAAAGCATCAGATGTGTTTGGTAATGCCACCCAATCATTGATAAAAATAGACAATAAGAAAAACTGCGAAGCTGCCAACGGCAAATGGGTTACCGAAAATTATTGCGAAAGTAATGTTTCAATTCCGGTTGGCAAATGTGAGAATAAATTTGATGAAGAAGATAACTGTGATAAAGCCTGTTTTGGCTGTGAATCAAAAGACAGTGATGGAAATGCTATTAATTCAAGTAATGCTGAATCAGCTTGTGAAGATAGCAGGTTAGGCTATTGTGAGTTTAAAGCTGACACCAGTGCTTCTAACGGTATTGGTTTTTGTAACGCAAAAGCCCAGTATAAAAAAGGAATTGCCAGTGATTGCAATACTAATTGCGGAGATTGCACTTACAAAGGCAATTCCGTAAGTAATGATACCACTAAGCGGCCAAGTTATTACTGTACGATCAGCCAAGCCAATTCTGATGGCGGCGGATGTAAATGGGCTGCTGATAATACTACTGCCACCGGTGGTTATTGCATCAAAAAAGGCGAAAAAACTTGTCAGGAAGCATGTGACCGTTGTAATTCTCAAAACGACTGCTCTAACTTAGGAAGGACTGAAGTATCGAATCAGACTGGAAGTTGTATGTGGCAGGGAGATATGAATACTGGAACCTGTGTAGCAAATACGGGAGAAGATGTAGAAGTATGCTGGGACGGGTTAGATAATACTGATGATGGATTAGTTGATTGTGCTGACCCCAGCTGTTATTCTGATACTTACTGTGGCTTTGTCTCCGGAAATTGTTTTGGATGGGATAGTAATGCTAGTTGTGTATCTAATGGGTGTGAATGGATAATTGATAAGTGGGGAAGCTTCTGTGACTTTAATGGCAGCCAGTGCTGGAAATTAGATATGAGCGCCCAAAATTGTAGTTTAAATCAAAATTGCCAGTGGAGCAATGGAACTGGGAGTGGCTGGTGTGAACTTGACTGGAGCAAGTCTGAGGCTTGTACCGGATTAGGTCAGTCAGCCTGCGCACTGGCATCCGGCTCAGGATGCAGCTGGAGTGCTGATGATTGGTGCGAAGAAGAAGGAAACTCTTCAGCCTGGTGCGTTGATCATGGGGGGTGGTGCCAATATACTGCTTTTGCTCCCAAAGATTGTTGGATGTACCAATCTAGTTCATCACAGTGCAACGGGATTTCTGGATGTAGCTGGAAAACAGATACTTTCTCTGTGCCGCATTGTGAAGTGAATTGGAGCGGGAATTGCTGGAATAATGATGATAGCGCTACTTGTACTGCTGCGGGATGCTGGTGGAAGAGTGACACTTGGGGAAGCTGGTGCACTAATAATGCTGACCATTGTTGGAGTGCAACGACCCAATCTTCCTGTAATGGAGTAACTGGAGAGATCTGCCGTTGGAAGAATGAGAGTTGGGGAGGATATTGCGAACCCACCTGCTCTTCAAAAACAAATTCAAGCTCTTGTAATACCGTTAGCGGAGGAACCTGTAACTGGATAGAGCAAACGGGCTGGTGTGAAGATGTAGGAATGTCTGCCTGCTCTAACACTACTAATTCCAATAATGCAACTAGTTGCGGAGCTACTACCGGGTGCAGATGGAAGAGTTCGGGATGGTGTGATCCTAAAGGTGGAGGATTTTCTGCTGGAGAGATGGCTGGGGGCGGTGGCGGAATTGGTTCAGCAGTAGGAGCACAATGTTACAAATATGATGGGAATCAGAGTTTGTGCACAAACAAATCTATCATTAACATAAGTTGTGGATGGGTGCCTGAACCAACCCCGAGATGTGATGTTAATTGGGGCGGAGATTGTTGGAGATATACAACTGCTCCCGAGTGTAACACTACTGTTGGGTGCTGGTGGAAGAATGATGCTTATGGCTCTTCCTGTATGAATGTGATGGATCAATGCTGGACAAATACGAGCCTTCAGAATAATGCCGCTGCATGTAATACTAACCAATATTGTAATGCAACTCAATGGGGTGGATGCGAGCCTACCTGCTTCTCTGCTACAACCTCCGCTGGATGTGGAACTGGATGCAAGTGGATGACTGGTTGGTGTAATCCCGAAGGCATGAATGACATGTTTGATGAGATGGAAGGAGGAGCGCCGGTACCATTAGGAGTGGATACTTGTGATGAGATGGGAATGCAGAAGAGTGTGGACATTTGCGGATTTGGATTAAAAGATATGGGAGACGCGTATGGGTTTGGCGTAAATGTGAATGACTTTAGCAATGCCTCCCTCTGCAACAAAGAGAAGTTATCTTCTAATGTCATGGGAATGGTGGGTGGCTTCATGGGTGGATTTGGAGCGGAAAGAATCGGTTCGGGGAATGATACTGTAATCTTAGTGTTTTACTTGGATACAGACGGTTATACCTCTGGTGGATGTGCCCAGACAAATAACGTTACTGCGCTGGGTTATGAATTTAGGTTCAAGTACACCACGGGGTGGAACACATCCAGTGGCAAGTCGGTAGAATCGTTCAACGCTTACAAGTGTGACAATTCGAACTGGAAAGCAACTGACATAAAATTAAGTGCATGGAAGAAGAAGATGTGTTCAGAAATTGGTGGGCCAATGATTGCAGTCGAGAAAGCAGATCTGGAGAAGTTCCCGACGTTGTATAACTCTACGAAAGATATGCGAATCTATGCCATTACAATTGGAAATACCGGAAACATCTCTTCTCCAACAGATAGTGCCGGTCCGGGATGGACCACTCCGGGATCAGTAGACTTTGAAATATCTGATGCCTTTGGATATGGAGCAGATAGTGCTAAGTACGAAGACATACTTAAGAAGGGATATGTCCAGGGAGAGGATTGCTTCAACTCCGTAGATGATGATGGAGATGATAATACTGACTGTAATGACTGGGACTGCCAATATTCCAGCAAATGTACTAATACCGGAGTTAATGCAGTAGGTTATGTGGATACAAAATCTCCTCAAGTTACTGGGGTGAAGATAGAAGAGTATCCTAATGCCGCGTTAGTGATGTATGATACTGACAAGCCGACTAATGGGACTCTAGAATTGTATGGAGCAGATTCCAAGTGCCTGAATAAGACTGATACCATTTATGATATTGGTCTTTTAAGTGAAAATATCAGAGATTACAAGTTGTGGCATTACGCGCCAATCTATGAAGCCAATGACACCATGGATGGGCACAATATCTCATTGACTTATCCGCTGGCTTCGGGAACCACTTATTACTACAAGCTGAAAGTGTGTGATTCTGCTGGTAAGTGCGCATTAAGTAAATGTTCCAACTTTAAAACGGCTACGTCTGAAGCAACTTGCGGCTATTGCAACTTTGTAACCAGAATAAAAACTCCAACGGGATGGAACGTTAGCTACGACCTTGATAGTGATGGAACTTACGAACATCTTCAAGGGCAGGTTTGTGGTCCTAATGCTGGAATGAAGACCAATTACACTAATGGGAGAAAGGCTAATGTTAAGATTGCCAAGAGCGATGGAAGCACCTACATTGAGTTCATAAATGTAACTCTTACCAAGACCGGGTTAAATGATAAAGTTAGAACTATCAGCGGAGCTACGGACATGATATCAGATAGTGAGAAAGTTGGTCTTACTTCTGATACCAGAGATAAGATTGTAAATAACCTGCATCCGGAAATTTGTAGGATTAAGGTGCCTTATACTGATGTCTGTGATCACCTCTATCACTGTGATGACAATGGCAATAATTGTGTAGATAGGACTGCTCTTGCTGGTGGTGTCCCGATTAATGCCACTACTTGTGTTTGGAACGCACCTAACTGTGAATTTTCCACTTACAAGACCAGTACGTCTAGCAGTAGCTCTTCCAGCTCATCCTCTGGCGGTGGTGGAGGAGGAAGTGGCGGGGGTGGTGGTGGCGGAGTAGGAGCAACCACTTATGTGCTTAGTGATAAGCAATTAGCTGATGGATATGTTGCAGATTTGGGAAAGAGAGATAGAATGAAGTTTATGGTTAATGGTGGAGAACACTATGTTACTTTAGACAGCATGACTTCAGTAGCTGCAACTATCAATGTTACCAGTAAACTTCAGCAGGCCATCTTGATGGTAGGTGAAGAAAAGAAGTTTGAAGTTAGTGGGGACAACAACTATGATGTCAGCGTCAAAGTAAACAGCATTAACATTAGTGCCATAAAAGCTAAGTTAACAGTTAAAGCAGCAAGTGGCTTAATATCTGCAGCTCCCCAAGCGATAACTGGTACGATAGAAACTACACCAGCTACAGAAGTTACAGAGCAGCCTAATGTACCTGAAATAGTTCCCGAGTCAGAACCGAAAGTAGAACCGTCGGCAAAAGTTGGAGTTGGATTAAGTATAGAAGATTGGATTTGGGCTGGTGTGATAATAGGAATAATCGTACTGATAGCACTAATTGCTGCGATAATCCACCGTCGGTATCAAGAACATAAGAAAGGAGAAAGATAATTTTTTCTTTTTTTAATTTTATTTAGTTTTGTTATCTTATTTAGTGGTTCTATAATTCTGCTTCTCTCATAGATCTCATAGACCCGCTTCTTTCTTTAGCACATCGACTTTATCCGTCTTCTCCCAAGTAAAATCAGGATCGTTTCTTCCAAAATGGCCGTAAGCGGCGGTTTTCTTGTAAATCGGCCGGCATAGGTTTAGTGTATCAATGATTCCTTTGGGGGTTAAGTTGAAATGTTTCTTAACTAATTCAGATATCTTTTCTTCCGGTATTTTAGCCGTTCCAAAAGATTCTACCAACACTGAAACGGGCTGAGCTACTCCAATGGCGTAAGCTACTTGAACCTCACATCGGTCTGCTAATTCTGCTGCAACTACGTTTTTAGCAATGTAACGGCACATATAAGCCGCAGATCGATCTACTTTACTGGGATCTTTACCCGAGAAAGCTCCCCCTCCATGTCTTCCCATTCCACCGTAAGTATCAGCGATAATCTTTCTTCCGGTAACACCAGCATCGCCAACTGGTCCACCGATAACAAACCTTCCGGTAGGATTTACAAAGTATTTGGTGTTACTGTCAATATACTCATAACAAACTGGCTTGATTATTTTTTCTATCATATCTTTACGAATATGCTCTAAATCAATGTCTGGGGAATGCTGAGTAGAAATTACTACTGCATCAACTCGCTTAGGCTTATTGTTTTCGTATTCTACTGTAACCTGAGATTTTCCGTCCGGTCTTAAGTACCACAGTTCTCCTCGTTTTCTGGCTTCGGATAATCTTTTAGTTAGTTTATGGGCTAAGACAATTGGCAGCGGCATATATTCTGGAGTTTCATTAGTAGCGTAGCCAAACATTAACCCTTGGTCTCCAGCACCTTGTTCTTTGTACAACCCTTCTCCTTCATTAACTCCCTGAGCGATATCTGGTGATTGCCCCGAAATTGCGGCCAGAACACCGCAAGTTGAACCTTCAAAACCAAATTCTGGCTTGTCGTAACCAATGGTAAGAATTGTATCTCGAGCAATCTTTTGCACGTCAACGTAAGTGTTAGTAGTAACTTCTCCGGCAACTACCACAAAACCGGTTTTGGTCAAGCATTCTACGGCTACTCTGGCATTAGGGTCGTCTTTGATGATAGCATCAAGTATGGCATCAGATATCTGGTCACAAATTTTATCGGGATGACCTTCAGTAACGCTCTCAGATGTAAATAAAAACTTCTTTTCCATGTTTCAGCCTCCTTTTGGTCTTTTTTGATATTTATTCCTGTTTTTTAAAGTATTTTTTAAGTATTTTTAAATGAATAATTTATGATGCATTTTGCTTATTAAGTTTAGTGGAACCAAAACATTTAACAAGAATTAATATGTAATTCACCTAAAGCACACCTAGTACACTCCTGGCACGAATCTATATTTGACCTTCTCACAGTAATTTACATAATCTGGATCTTGACGTAAATGTTTCTCTTCAGTAAACGCTCGAAAGAAGTAGATGATGCTCCAAAATAACATCCCCAAAAAGAAAGTTATATTCATTACCGGCAACAGAGTAACCCACCAGATCAGATTCTTGCTGATGTAAGCCGGATGCCGGACGGCGGAGTACGGGAACTTACTTACGATGCCTCGATTGGTTAAATTGGACGATTTTAATCCTAATGCTACCGAAGCCCAGGTGTAAATTAGTAGGAGAAGAAGGACAGTTACTCTAAAAACAATAGTTAAAGTAGGGTTCCAAAAGTTGGCATAATCATTGGCTCCCCAAGGGACTAAATTTCCCACCATAGAATTGAAAGGGGGATAGCAGATAAGGGCTACGAACCATCCAAAGAAAGTCGGCTCAACGGATTTAACTTTGTTTTTAAGTTTAGTCGATTCAAAGGTATAGCCAACAGCAAAGATTAATGTGTCCATTGTAAATAATAACGTAAGTAAAAAAGGATACCAATTGATGCTGCTCCAATCTCCAGCCAGAGCAGGGTATAAACTACCCCAATTGTTGTAGAAGAAATTAATCATGGTGGGCAGAAAGAATAATTTTACCAGGATGAAAAGAAAAGCTACTTTTTCAGCAGGTTCTAAAGTGTATTTTTGGTTATAATTTGTTTCTGATTTGTGAAATAATGAGATGATATTTCTAAGCGCAGCTCGAAATACCAAGTAAGGTTTGTTTTCAGAGTATTCTTTGACAAAAAGGAGGTAAAGTATGGGGGCAAATAAAGCATAGCCAATAAATAAGTAGAACAAAGTATTTTGGGTTTGCACGCTGAGTGTTCTTTGATAATAAGAAAAATTGCGGAATAGCAGTATTCCTAGTCCATAAAGGGTTAAACTGGATAAGTATAGTTGTACTGCCCGATGAAGTGAGTTTCTGGTTAGCATGGTTGTTTTATTTGTGGCATCTATTAAAAGTTATTGGTGCTATGTTACACTAAAACAAAACCTTTATATGCACTTGCTCTTGTTCTAGCTTTATCTTAATCTGAAAACAAACTGAGAGGTGTCTTATGATGAGCAGCACTAACTTTATTAAAAGAATAGCGAACAACGAAATTACGGAAGATGTACATAATGCTTTTGTCAGGTATAGTCTGGGCGAGTTTGTGAAAGAGCCGTTTGTAGTTAAGCAGAAGAAAGGAGAACTTAAAGTAAGTACTGGGTTTGAATATCTTAATTTCATACATAGATTTTTGGCTGAAAATGTTAAAGGAGAGGTAGAATTAGACGGTGTGATTGAAAGTGTAAGAGATCTTTCTGCAGTGTTAAGCAAGTATAAGATAGAATTTGAGGATAAAAGCCGCTTTGGAAAGTCGGGGAAAAAGTATACTTTTACAACCAAGCTTTCTGCTGATTCATATCGGAAAATAGTAGATGAATTATTTGGAGAATATTTGTTGTTTAACGTTGGGTTTAGCAGTGGAAAATTAAAAATTAAAAAACAAAGTACACCTAAGCTGGGCAGCCCTACCGATAATTTTGTCAATTTGATTTTATCACCGGAGTTATCTTCTGCATTCAAAGCGGATTATTTGTTTGACGTGGAAGTAAAAGAATTTAATGAAATCGTGGTTAACAATACTTATATGGTGAATAAGATTGACCTTGATGAGAAGCTCATGGCGAAAGATGCAGCTCTGGCTCGAAAACAAGCTAAGCGCGAAGGAGAGATATTAAGGAAAATAACCGTAGATGGGAAAGTAATTAAAGAGTATAAGATTAAATTTAAAGTGTAATTAATTCCTTACCGGCCCTGTAGAAAATCTCGCTCGGTTGCTCGAATCAAAGTAAATCGTAATCGAGCACCGAGTGTTGGTCGCCATTGTTAGAATTGAAATGCACGAATATAGTAAACCAAGAAAGTTTTTCCATAGAAAAACGCCACTTGTTTTACTATCAGGAGACCCGCAGGTCGAGTATAATATGGCTACCTCGCTAGTCAAGTTGACGATTTTCTACAGAGCCTTCCTTACCAACAGATTTAAATAACTCTTCTTTTTCTTAGTGATTATGACAGCATCTAAACCTAAGCCAGTTGCTAAACCTAAAGATAACATTATCGTCACCGCTGCGCTTCCTTATGCCAATGGTCCGATTCATATCGGCCACCTTTTAGAATACATCCAAGCTGATATCTATTCACGTTTCTTAAAACTAACTGGAAAGAATGCGTTATACATCTGCGCTTCAGATATGCATGGAACACCCATCGAAGTAAATGCCCGAAAAGCTGGAAAAGAACCGGAGCAGTTCGCATTGGAATTCTGGAAAACGCATCAGCAGGATTTTGCCAGCTACTTAATTAAATTTGATAATTACTATAAAACTCATTCTCTGGAGAATAAAGAAATTTCTGAGTTCTTCTATCGTACTTTAAAGCATGCTGGGCATATTTACCGCAAGAAAGTACAGGTTATCTATTGCCAGAACTGCAAGCGCTACCTGCCGGATAGGTATGTTAAAGGAACTTGTCCGCATTGTAAAGCTTTAGATCAATATGGGGACATATGTGAGAAGTGCAGTAAAGCATTAAAAGGAATTGATTTAATTGATCCAAAATGTTCTTTGTGCGGGAAAACACCGACCCAAAAAGAAAGCGAGCATTATTTCTTTAAGTTGAGTTCGTTTGGGAAGAAATTACAAAAGTGGTTTAATGTTCCTAAAGCGGAAATACAGCCGGAAGTTAAAAATTGGCTGAATGAATGGATGGAGAAAGGGCTGGAAGATTGGTGTATTTCTCGTGATGCTCCTTATTTTGGGTTTGAGATTCCTGATTCAGAGAAAGAAACCGGGGAGAAAAAGTATTTCTATGTATGGCTAGATGCGCCGATTG
This sequence comes from uncultured Methanosarcinales archaeon, assembly GCA_964542815.1. GTDB lineage: Archaea > Nanobdellota > Nanobdellia > Woesearchaeales > GW2011-AR9 > JACRPH01. The sequence goes on from CAZIUU010000023.1 coordinate 10,648, forward strand.
GATACATCTCTTCTACTAAGAATTATACCGATGCTCATGGGCAGAAATGGGATAGTTACTGGAAGAAAGGGCAGGTGTATCATTTCATTGGCAAAGACATTGCTTATTTTCATTTCTTGTTCTGGCCGGCGATGCTGATGGCAGTAGGGATCCCTTTGCCTAAGCTTACGGTGCATGGGTTCATTACCATCAATGGGGAGAAGATGAGCAAGAGTCGAGGAACTTTCTTTACCGCAAAAGATTTCCTGAAGCTGTATAATGCCGAAGCGCTTAGATTTTATTATGCGTATCATCTGAACCGGTCGCTGACAGATGTGAGTATTAATTTTGAGGACTTAAAATCTGCGGTTAATATGGTACTAGTTGGGAATTTAAGTAATTTTTGTTATCGGGTGCTTACGTTTGCCGAGAAGAATTATGGGACTGTTGATAAGATTGCTAAAGATAAGATGTTAACCGATGAAGTTAAAGTTCTGGTCAGAGAGACAAATAAGAATTATGCTGAGATGGATTTTAGATTAGCCTTGCGGAACATTTTAAAGATTTCTGATATTGGAAATACTTGCTTCCAGAAAGCAGAGCCGTGGAAGAGTAAAGAGAGCAAAGAAACAAAAGCTGCCGTAGGGTTGTGCGTTAATCTGGCCAGGAATTTGGCGATTCTGGTTAGTCCAATTCTGCCCGAATTAAGTCGTAAAGTAGCAGTAGCTTTAGGAGAAGATATTTTGTTGTGGAATTGGAAATCGCAGGGATGGACCTGGAAAGGCAAGCTTGCTTCAATTGAGATGCTGACAGATAAGATTGAAAAGGTTCCTGAGGTGCAGCAGTTTCCGTTGCGTCTAGTAGTGGGAAAGATTGTTGAAGTAAAGAATCATCCTAATGCGGACAGTTTGTATTTGATGAAAGTTGAGCTAGGGGGTGGAGTTGGGGTGAAGCAAGTTGTGGCTGGATTGAAGAAGTATCTTAAGCCGGAAGAATTGCAGGGAAAGAAAGTAGTATTTTGCGCTAATATGAAACCAGCCAAGTTGCGAGGAGAGATGAGTGAAGCGATGATATTAGCTGCTGGAGATGAACTTAAAGTTGTGCCTTTGTTTGTGGCTAAATCTGAAATTGGCGAAGAAGTGTGTTTTGAAAGTATGATTAATTCTAATGCTGAAGTTACGTTTGAAGAGTTTTCGCTGTTGAAGATAATTGTGGCTGATGGCAAAGTTGTTTACGGGGGGAAGAAATTGAAGACAAAGAGTGAGGAAGTTTCTGTTATGGGAGTGAAGGAAGGAGCGAGAGTAAGATAGGATTAATTCTCAGGAGAGGTTATTTAAATAAAGTTGTTTCTTTTGTGATGAATGTATGCTTCTCGGCTAAAGTCCTGGTCTCGAAGTGAAGTTGAGAAAAGTTAACCTTAGAGAGGTACTAGCTTTTTAAGCAATCTTTAAAAATGAGAGAAGTTATAGCTTTAACATGCTCATCCTCGGCGTAGAATTCACTGCACATACTTTCGGTGTAGGTATTGTTGATTCAGATGGAAATATATTAGCTAATGCTATGGATAGTTTTACTTCTACCGACGCCGGAATGATTCCTGACCAATTGGCAGAACACCATAAGAAAGTAGCGGATATTGTTCTTCAGAAAGCGTTTGACGAAGCCCAAGTTGGGTGGAACGACATTTCTTTCATCGCTTATTCTGCCGGTCCGGGAATTGATCCAGCATTATGGGCAGGCTACAATATCGTGAAAGAATGGAGCCAAAAATATCTTGTCACACACCACAAAAAACTCATTGGGATAAATCATTGTGCGGCTCATCTCAGCATCGGTAAAGTGTACAACAAGTTGAACGACCCTTGCTACTTATATGTCTCTGGAGTAAACACCCAAATAATAGTTTACGATGGTGGAAAGTATCGGGTAGTTGGTGAAACTTTAGATATCGGCTTGGGAAATATGTTAGATAAGTTTGGAAGAATTATTGGCTTAGGCTTTCCCGCCGGACCGAAGATAGAAGAGCTGGCGAAGAAAGGAAAGTATGTAGAATTGCCTTATGTGGTGAAAGGGATGGATGTTTCTTTCTCGGGAATACTTACCAAAGTAAAGCAGTTGTACGAGAAAAAAATAAGCAAAGAAGATTTGTGCTATTCACTCCAAGAAACCTGCTTTGCCATGCTTACCGAAGTGGTAGAACGAGCCGTAGCCCATACCGAGAAGAAAGAACTGCTGTTAGTCGGCGGAGTAGGGGCGAATAAGCGCTTCTGCGAGATGCTGGAAATAATGTGTAAAGAACGAGGGTGTAAATTCTATAAAGTGCCTATGAGCTTAGCTGGAGACCAGGGAGCGATGATTGCCTGGGAAGGGTATTTGCGCAGAAAAGAATCAGGCGATGTTGAAGTCAATTCGCAGTGGAGAATTGATGAGGTGTGAAGTTGGTTTCAGTTCTATTATCTCCCATCAATCCCTAACTCTTTAAGCAAATCTCGTGTGGAAAGAACTCTAACTTTTGATTGTCTCTTTAATCTAGGTTCGTTGGACCAAATGGTTCCTTTTAGTTTCAAAGCAAGAGCAAAGAAAGGTGCATCTTTAGGGTCAGGAGAAACTGTAATACTTTCTTCTTTAAACTCCTGAAAGGATCCCATTGGAATTATTTCCACGAAAGATTCCATTACTCTAATTAATGATTCTATACCCCTTTCATCCAACTCAGAATATTTGATTAATGCATCCTTATTGTTACGTAGTTCATCAGTAGAAAACTCAGGAGTTACTAATCTTATTCCAAATAAGTCATGGTTAATAATTACCTGGCGTACTGGATTATCCCTAAAAAAAGAAAAAAGGATGTTTGTGTCTACGATAAAAACCAACTTACCACCCTTTGGATTTATACTTATTCAGCATGGCTTGTTTAGCTTTTTCACCCAGTTTTAAACAATCTTCTTCACTCAGTTTAGTATTCTCCAGCATGGTGTCTAATTTCTTTAACAGTGTAGCCCGCTTAACTTTTTCCTGCAGGAATGATCTTATAGTCTCCGACCAATTAAGTTCTGGCAGGGCATCCATCTTATGCTTTAATTCTTCAGGGAGCGATATGGTTAAGGTTGACATTTTTAATTTCCTCCTGTGTTTTAGTGCTATTAGTATATCTAGTATAACTGGTGTTATTTATAAGATTTGTGTTGGAAAAATGAAACTTTTGGGGTGGCAAGAATCAGGAGATATAGAAGTAAATTCGCAGTGGAGAATTGATGAGGTGTGAGGAACGTTTTTCCCGCCCTATCACCGATATCTTTATAAACCATAAAATTCTTAGAATTCTAGTAGTTTCCCGACGATAATAAAAATAAATTAACTATTAAAATTTAGTTCAAATTTTACCCTAAAAAATGACCGAAAATACAGCTCAAAATAATGAGCAACCTAATGGAAATGGCGCTTCTTCAGAGGATTATGGGGCAGCTCAGATAACCGTGCTGGAAGGGCTGGAAGCGGTTAGGCGAAGACCGGGGATGTATATAGGAGATACCGCTCTTCGGGGCCTGCATCATCTCGTATATGAAATCGTGGATAACTCTATTGACGAAGCTTTAGCTGGATTCTGCAACAAAATTATTGTAATCATACATACTGATAATTCGGTTTCAGTTGCTGACAATGGCAGAGGTATTCCTGTGGATATGCATCCTCAGCTGAAAATGCCGGCAGTGCAGGTAGCGTTGACTAAACTTCATGCCGGAGGAAAGTTTGATAAAAACAGTTACAAAGTATCCGGGGGATTGCACGGGGTTGGATTATCGGTAGTAAATGCCCTTTCTATAGAACTGGAAGTTACAGTTAAGAGAGACGGAAAAATTCATGTACAGCATTATTCTAAAGGAAATCCCATTGATGAATTGCAAGTAGCGGGAGTGACTAATGAAAGAGGAACTACGGTTAAATTCAAACCTGATTCTGGAATTTTTACCGAGACAGTTTTCCACTATGAAATCCTCACCAAAAGGCTGAGAGAGCTGGCTTTCCTGAATAAAGGCATAGAAATAACCCTTATCGATGAACGCGAAGAGAATAAAAGAGATGTATTCAAGTATGACGGCGGAATAAAAGAATTTGTAGCGTATGTAGACCAAAATAAAGTGCCTTTGCATGAAGTTATTTATCTAGAAAAAGAAAAAGATTATGTGGTTGTAGAAGTAGCGTTGCGTTATAATTCCGGTTATCAAGAAAATGTATTTTCATTTGTCAATAACATCAATACTATTGAAGGGGGTACACATCTTTCCGGGTTTAAGACTGCGTTGACTAGAGTAATGAATAATTTTGGCAAAGATGCCGGTTCAAAAGAAGATATCAAATTAAGTGGTGATGATGTATTGGAAGGGTTAACTGCAGTGGTTTCAGTGAAAGTACCCGAGCCGCAGTTTGAAGGGCAGACCAAATCGAAACTGGGAAACAGCGAAGTTTTTGGAATCGTTACTTCTATTACTAACGAACAGTTGGACATTTATTTCGGCGAACATCCGCAGGCGGTGAAGATGATTGTAGGAAAATGCCTGGATGCAGCCAGAGCAAGAGAAGCGGCTCGAAAAGCTCGGGAATTAACTCGAAGAAAGAGTGCGTTGGAAGGAGCAGGATTGCCCGGAAAGTTAGCGGATTGCTCTAACAAAGATCCAAAGTTGTGTGAGATTTATCTTGTTGAAGGAGATTCGGCAGGGGGAAGCGCAAAACAAGGCCGCAATCGTGAATTCCAAGCCATATTGCCTTTACGCGGTAAGATTATTAACGTAGAAAAAGCTCGCCTGCACAAAATCATGGAAAATAGGGAGATTATCTCTATGATAACTGCTTTTGGTACAGGAGTTGGTGATGAGTTTAATATTTCTAAACTAAGATATGACAGAGTAATTATCATGACTGATGCTGATACGGATGGCTCGCATATTATGACCCTATTGCTTACATTCTTCTATCGCTACATGAAACCGCTGATTGAGCAGGGGCATGTATATGTGGCTATGCCTCCTTTGTATCGTATGCAGAAAGGGAAGCATGTGGCGTATGCTTATAATGATGCAGAAAAAGACAAGAAGTTGGTCGAACTAGGCAGTGAAGTAGGAATACAGCGTTACAAAGGTCTGGGAGAGATGAATCCATCGCAATTGTGGGAAACCACTATGGATCCAAGTATGAGATTGCTTAAACGGGTAAATATTGAAGATGCTATTTTAGCTGACCAGATGTTCACTATCTTAATGGGTGATGAAGTTGAGCCAAGAAGGAAGTTCATCGAGGAGCATGCCGCAGAAGTGGCTAATCTGGATGTTTAATTTCAATTAAATATGGACGCTGAAAAAAAAGTTTTACCAGATGGATTATCTATCGAAACTAAAGTAATCTGGCTGTCAGGTGAAATCAAACCAGTTGAACGAAGAATAGTTCGGGACAACTTAGAATTTGTTGCGGTAATCAATGACTTTAGGGTTATTTTACCAACAACAGATTATCTTTGTTATTTAAGTGTACCAGACCTTCAGGACTATCCAAAAAATCATTTTGAGCTGGGCTTATGGGGATGGATGGGGTATTGGATTAATAAAAATCATCAATTGATCGATATCGGTGCTTTGCCAGGACAGCGCTTGGCTCATCTCCACTATTTATATAAACAAAGACCAATTTTTGTGGATATCGGAGAATATCAGTTTGCTCAAATATTAGACCAATTAAATACTGAAACAATCTCTAAAGATTGCAGACCAGACAGTTTATTTAAACCAATGATAGCAGATTTAATTGCTCTTGGTGAAAAATATCTTCGGGTTTGAATAGAAGTCTTAAATGTTTCAGGAGGTAATTAACATGGGGAAAGCAAAAGAGAAAGAATTGTCGGATATTATGAATTTTCCAGTTATAACTCGCTCGGATGTCCCCGATGAAAAGAGACTCCAAGTAGCAAGAGAAGTGAATGAGGAACTTTATGATGGGTTACTAAATGTCAAGGGAGCGAATTACCTAAGAGAAAAAGGAATAACGCCTCCGAACCAATGGAACAGCGACAATTTATGGAAAAATGGTAATGAATTAAGAAGTTGTTATCAGAAAGAGTATAGCGCTCAAAGGGGAGTACAGCTTGAAGAAGAGAAGAAAAGAAATCGCTGGTATGTAATAGGTCTTTTTGGCGGAATAAGCTTTTTAGTTGTAGGCTATGCAATTGTAGATTCTTACTTCCAACAAAAAAATGAAGCTTTAGTTGGAGCGAAGAAAGCCACAGCAGATTATAATTACTGTAAGAATTTATTCTCGAACGCACAAAGTGAAGAAACAAAAACATTCGTCAAAAATAATGTTACTGCTCCCAACTCCGGAAGATTGTGCGAGTTAGTCTTGTCTGAATAATCAAAGAGATTAAAATGGCTGATGAAAGAATAAGCGATAGTTGGCTCAAGCCGTCAATTATTGCTGGAAGTGTAGTAACTTTAGTTTTAGGAGCCGTAACTTTAATGGGAGCTCATTATTTCTTAACCCCAACAACTACTCCCAAACCGCAGGAATGCCAGCATATTAGAATAGGAGAAGGTGAAGAATTGGGAGACGTGGTTAGGAGAATGAAAATTTATGATTCGGGAATAACTGTTGAAGAATTAGCTCGGCAGAATAATCTTTATGCTGAAGGTAAATTATTGAATGTGGTTGGCGGAGCGGAATTGAAGTATTGTTACAACAAATAATTCTAAGTAATACTCACACTACTTTTATAAATAATCCCCTCAATTTGTTTAAACATAACATTTGATGGAGGAAACAAACATGCCCGGATTCGATAAAGCGTTGGATAAAGAATTATTTTCAGAGAAATTAGATTTTGATAGAAGCAGAATTACCGTAGCGGTATTCGCTTACAACAACGGTACTCCGAAGCTGCAGCTCAGCAGGGAGAATAAGGATGCCAGCGGAGAGTTCTCTTTTGCCAAGCTGGGAAGGATGACCAAAGACGAAGTGGAGAAGGTTATGCCGCTGATGGAGAAAGCAAAGGCGTTTTTGTAAGATGGAATATGATGACGTAATCTCACCAATCAAAGATGCGGTTAGTAGTTATTTTGCAGTTGATTCCAGCGGCCATGATTTTTACCATGCCATTCGTGTGGATAAATTAGGCACTAAAATCGCATTAGAGGAAAGAGCTGATGTGGTGGTGGTAAGAGCCTCTGCTTATTTACATGACTTATTAAGGCCAAAAGAAACCGAGAAAAGCATTAACTCTCATGTTTCTCCCGAAGCGTTAAAAGAGATTGAAGGAGTACTATTAAGCGTTAATTTTCCTCCCGATAAAGTTGCTCCGGTTTTGTATGCCATAGAACTGCATGAGGATTATTCTTTTGGGAAGAATTCCGGTAAGAAAAACACTATTGAAGGGCTGGTGCTACAGGATGCAGATAGAATTGATGCATCAGGTGCGATTGGAATTGCCCGATGTTTTATGTTTGGCGGAAGTAAAGGCAGGCCGATGTGGCGGCCGGAAGTGGGAGTCAATGAAGGAAAGTATGATCCAACCAGCCTGAACGATTCATCAGTTCATCATTTTTATGACAAATTATTGCGGTTGAAAGATTCCATGAATACTACTGAGGGAAAAAAGATTGCTGAAGGAAGGCATGCTTTTATAGGGCTGTATCTGGAACAGTTCTTTGCAGAATGGGAAGAAATAAGTTAAAATAAAAAATTAAGAGAATTCATTATACAGCCATCCCCCCACAAACCCGGTTAGCAATCCGCATAACGCTGACCAAGCCAACCCGATTACTATTCCTCCCAAACTCAGCGAATACCACGGGTGGAACTTCTGCATCATCTCTACCATTCCTGCTCCCCAGCCCATCATCCCAGAAAGGCTGATGACCAAAGCCCATGCTGCGAATAGTATTGCTAAAGCATAAGCTAAAGCGTATGAATCTACTTTGCAACTTGAACTAAACTTAGGCATCTGCTTCTCTTTTTTAGTCGCGCTTAACGGTTTAAATGTTTTTTTCTTAACCATATCTATCACCTCTGGAGGGAGAGATTTTCTTAGGGTATATAAAGGTTACTTTTTAATAGACTTGTTCGAACGTATAGTTCGTAGAATTGGCTTAGACTGCACCGTATCCCCATTAAGCTGGCTGATTTCTGTAAAAAGCTTGCTAATCTCCTGCCTGGTCGTAGGAACTCTCAACAAGCTCTGCTGTATCTTTAGCATTTTCTTTCGGGTCACCACAAATCCTAACCATAGATATGCCGAACTGATAAGAATTAATAGGGTAGAAGCAAATCGAATGATAATGTTTTCCGTTCCTAAAGCATATTGTGCGAGCATGAAACTGAGGAAGTATAGGAACACTCCGCTGGAAAGATATCCTAAAGATGAATCTACAACTCCAGCTTTTATTCGGGGGTGCACGGCAAAAGTCAGGATAAACATCATTGAGATTAATATTGGGTTAGTAACTAATATCATCTTGCCTAATGTTGTTACCGCAGATAATGCGGGGATAATTATTTCGATAAATAGATATGTGTTCCAAATTACCACTAATCCTACCACTCCAGCAAAGAACCATCTTTCTTTAGTGCTGATGTGGTGCATCTCTTTGGTAGCATACCAGAAATAGCCAAACCCAATTATAAACAGAACATAACTTAACCATATAAAAAGTGTTCCCATCATTAACAAAAGATTATTCTCCCAAAATTTTACCGCGCTTTGGAGTAGATTTCCTCCCAATAAAAAGATCATCCCCCAGCACAGTAATGGAAATATTCTTTTCTTAATCATATTTGTTTCATGATGCGGATGTCCGAAGCCTGCAATCTCTTTTGTGGCTCTAAGCGCAGCGTAAACTCCACCGAAGAGTAAAACTAAGTTCAATGCTTCCAAAACCTGAAGTGTAATTGTCACCATTTTAAATCTTGAAACCTGGTTCTGTTGAAGAGTTTAAGTTAGTCGTAGGATCACTTCCTGAAGAAGTTCCTAAATCTTCCGTCAATGCTTTCGGATTAGGAGTGTAATGATCAATCAGTTCAATTACAAAGTAAAATACCGGAAAAAATAACACTGCGGCAATAATATGTTCAAGTGAAAAAGGGATGGCATTGTAAAATATAGGAACAAACATGGCAAAGATATATGTGATTACTCTCACTCTGCCGATATATTTAATTATCTTGTTTCCTCTCCATCCAAGAATTACGATAACTGCTCCGTACACAAATAGCAGCAGGATGAACCCAAATCTTAGAGCTAAATCCAACCAGTTGGTTAATATCTTTTCAGACATCAGCTGGATAGTCTTTCTGATACAATCAATACTTCCCCACAAGATAACTACCGCATTGGTAATGGCATTTCCCATCGAAGTTCCCATCTTCTCTTGGAAAAATTCAGCGAAGAACCAAGCTATCCATATTGGAACCAACAACCACAACATATCGATATTCTGGAATGGAGTAATGAATATAGTAGAAAGCCATAGCTGGAATAAGTTCCAGATGTACAATGATGCATCGATGTACCAAGACATTAATTTACCTCTTTTTTAGGAAGAAAAGTGGTTTCGGTTTAAATACTTTTATATCTATAATTTATCTATATCTTCAAACTCGTAACTTTACTAACTCCTTCTTCGCTCATGCTCACACCATACAAAGTATCGGCTTCAGAAATCAACGAATCATTGTGCGATATTACGATGTATTGGGCATTGTCAGAATACTGCCTTATCAACTTAGACAAAGTTTCAGAATTGTGCTTGTCCAACGCAGCGTCAATTTCGTCTAAGATATAAAACGATGCTGGCTGATGCTCCTGCACCGCAAATATAAACGACAGTGCCGTCAAAGTTTTTTCTCCTCCGGAAAGCGATCGGATATCCAAAAATCTGTTTCCTGTTAACTTAACTTTGACGCTCATCCCGTCTTCAAAGATATTGCTGGGGTTATCTAACTGCAGGTAAGCTTTACCTTTAGTAAATAGTGTAGTAAATATGTTTTGGAATTTTTCGTTAACCTGATCAAAGGTCTTCATGAAATGCTCCTTTTTGGTAGATTCTATCTCATTCATCATAGTCATGATATCAACTTTCTCCTTGTCCAGTCCATCTTTTTTCTGGATAAGTTCTCCAAACTCTCTTTCTACTTGTTCGTAAATTTCCAGCGCTTTCATATTCACGGCAGCCATCTGGGCTAAAGAAACCTCAAATCGAGTAATCTCCTCCTGCAACTTCTCCAGATTTTTCTCCGGCAATAATGCTACGTTCTTGAATTGGGTAAATTCTTCCTGCAGTCCGGCTAATTTTGCTTTCACTTCAGCATTCTTTAACGAGACTAAATTAACCTCACGTTCTCCGATACGTGATTTATCACGGATACTTTCAACTTCAATTTCCCATTTATTTGCATCAGTATTCAGCTTCTCGCGCTGATTAAATAATTCTTTGTACTTAGAGTAGAATTCTTTACTGGCTTTTTCTTTTTCTTCCAGCTGTTTTTCTTGTCCAGTTATTTTTTCGTCTAACTTTTTAATCTCACTGGTAAACTGGGTTTCTTCTTTATCATGTTGTTTTAAGATATCTTTGATTTTTACCCTTTCCGGACCGAACATCTGCTCTTCATGTGCCGAGACGTTCTTTAATTCTGCTTCTGCCGTAAGTAATTCTTCACGGTATTTCTGCTTGGATTCTTCAAATGCTGTTAATTGAGCCAGTAATCTAGGATTCTTAAGTTCGTTAACTTCCGAACGTAAAGTTTGCTTTCTGGTTTTGAAATCAGCCAAGTCTTTGTTGATGGTAATGATGTCTTTTTGGAATTTTGCCAATTCATCATCGACTACTTTAAGTTTCTTCGCTAGCTCTTTCTTCAATTCAGCACTGGCTTCTAAATCATTAGTGTCTAAGTGCAAAGTCTTCTCTAGCTTGATAATATCTGCTTCCAATTCTGATTTTTTATTTCTCAATGAAGAAATTTCCTGCTCATTTCCTCCGCGCTTAATCTCTAAGTTCGAGATTATACTTTCGGTAGTTGCAATTTCAGTTTCTACTTTTTCTAATTCCTCTAATGAATCTTTCTCTAAGAATCCGCCAGAAGCTCTGCGAGCAATAAAGCCGCCTCTCATCACCCCGCTAGCTTCAGCCACGTCTCCATCTAAGGTAACCATCTTGATGCGGTTGATGCCTACTTTGATGGAAGTGTTTACGTCATCTACAACCAGAGTATTACCAAATACAAATTCAAATGCTCGTTTGTATTCCGGCTTGAATGAAACTAAGTTTAATGCAAAGTCATGCACTCCAGACAGCTTGGACATTTTTTTATCTTCAGGAGAGATTTCCTGAGCACGAATTTTATTGAGCGGGATAAATGAAGCTGAGCCCAGCTTGTTGTTTTTTAAGAATTGGATACATTCTGCTGCAGTGGTTTCATTATCAACGACCAAATTCTGCATTCTACCTCCGGCAGAGCTTTCTAAGGCTAAGGAATATTTGCGGTTGACTTGCCCTAATTCAGAGATAGTTCCGTGCACTCCTTTAAACTTCTTTTTGTTTTCTAAAATACTGGATAAAGCTTTGTTGCCCATCAACTCTGCTTGGACTGAACGCGATTTAGCGCTTAGCTTAGATTGCTGCTCCTGAAGGTCGACTAACTTTTTACGGGCATTAGATAATTGGGATGCAAAACTGCTGTCTTGATCCAGGCATTGGTTCAACCTTAAAGTTGAAGATTTAAAATCAGTCTTTTTTTGCTGCAGCTCTTTCAATTGGTCCTTATTCTGCGTTTCTATCTCTTTTACTTTCTTGATCTTTTCTTCGATACCCTGCAGGCTGAACTCTAATTTATCTTTTTCTCGCAGCAATTCCTGCTGTTTCTGCCGCAGTTGCTGCACTTCTTCCTGCTTCTGCTCTATCAGCTTATCTTTGTCTTCTATCTCTTTCTCTAACTCTTGGGAGGTTTCTATCTTATGCTTCTTCTTGAACTCGGTGATGCTTTTTTCGATATCTTGCAATTCTTTCTGTGTCTGCGATATTCTCTGCTGTAATTCTTTCTTTTCTTTTACACTAGAACTGGACTTGTCTTCTAATTCTTTCAACTCCTGCTGGAATTGGTCTTTTCTCTGCTGAATTTTGTTGATTTCATCTTTCAGTGTAGAAATTCTGGTTTTGTCTTTGGCTAACTGAATTTTTAAATCTTCCAGTTCTTTATGCACTGCAACTTGCTCTTTTTCTCCTTTATGCTCGATTTCCTGATTGATTTTAGTGATGCGCTGTTTTGCGTCGCTGATTTTGTTCTTTAAAGTGTTTATTTCTTTTTCCGCTCCGGTAATTTGCTCTTGAGATGTTCCCATCTCCTTTTCATATTGCTGTTTTAATTTTTCTTTCTCTTAAATCTGCAGATGCACTCTGGTTGCTTTATAGGAATCAATCTTGTCGCGGATTTCTTTGTATTTTAAAGCTTGGTCGCGGTCTTTCTTGAGCTCTTTAAGATGAGTTTTGCGTTCCTGAAGAATTATAGTAGCATTATTAAGTTTGTCTT
>CAZIUU010000024.1:0-22468 GCA_964542815.1 uncultured Methanosarcinales archaeon
AAGCGGGAATGGAAAAATGGGATAGGATAAATTTAATTCTAAGATGCACCGCAGAGATGGTTAAGAGATTGAAGCCATTTGCATTAAGCATCGAAGAGAAAGTCGGAGCAGAAAAGATGGAATTAGTTTCCGGCAATATGATCAAATCTTTATCTCACAAAGGCGAGTTCAAAGTCAAGGAGGAGCAGTTTGAGGCTTGGATGGAGAAGGTGTGAGACGAAACAACCCAAAATAACTAAATCCCCTTCGCAATCTTTATAAATATCCCTCAAATTCTAAATAAACATGGGACAAAGAGTAGGTTCATTTTTAAGGAAGAGCAGGTACAAACTTAAGCTGGGCTATAAAGAAAAAGGCAAGATTTCTTTAAGCAAGTACTTCCAAGAGTTTAAAGATGGTGACATCGTCGGCTTAGTTATACATCCAGGAGTGCAGAAAGGACGTTTCTATCCTAGATTCCATGGACAAACCGGAACTATCAATGGAAAGCGCGGAAACTGTTATGGCATCAAATTTACTGATGGTAATAAAGAAAAAAAGCTGTTTGTGCATCCAATTCATCTTAAGAGGCTATAAACATGGTTAACCCACAGTTCATCGAGCAGAAGCCATTATCATTAGGAGAAGTAAAAGAAATTCTGGCTAAGATAGAAAAAAGAGACACTCAGATGAATTTCTTATCTAATAAAGCTAAAGAATATGTCGAGACTTTTCCTCCTTTATCTGAAAAGAAAAGGGAAGAGTTACATAAAAAGCTGGCTGAGTTAGGAGTAACCCGCTTGAAAGACGAAATTATTGCTAAAATCAGTGATTTTTTGCCTAAAGATACTAATGAGCTCAAAGTCATTACCCAAGCTTATACTCTTACATTATCCAAGAAAGACCAAGACAGTATCGTCGAGGTAGTTTCTAAGTTTGTGAAAGAGTAAAAAGAGGGGTGAATGGTAAAAAGCGTATAGTAGTTCTAAAATTAAACCGCAATTTTTATTAACTTGAGCATAATACCTTACTAAAATGGAATTTCAAAAGCAAACCGTCCGCGAAGAAAAAGCGATTGTATTGGACTATCTGGAACATGGATATCCTTTCGATGAAGGAAACATGAAGACTCCGATAGTGCAAGCTTTGGGGTTGAACTTCCTTACTTTACTTGAACTTATCCCTAAAAAAGGGTTCCAGCTCCAGCCATATCAAGAAGTGTACATTGGAGAAGGCAAACGAGAAGAGATTCATCATACTAAAGGCAAGATTCCGATGGAACGGCTTACAGCTACGGCTAAGAATGAGTTGCCGCACGTACTGGAGAAATACGTTTCTGAAGATGAAAAACGCTTTATAGAGTTCTTCAATAAAGCTCAGCCATTGAGCATGAGAATGCACCAATTAGAGTTAATTCCAGGATTTGGAAAGAAACACATGTGGGAAGTGCTAGATGCCAGGAAAGCCAAACCTTTTGAAAGTTTTGAAGACTTGAAGAACCGAGTGAAGCTATTGCCAGACCCCAAGCAGGCGGTAGTAAAGAGAATCATCGCTGAAATGGAAGGCAAAGAAAAGTATAGGGTGTTTACACAGGCGTAATTCTTATAAACTTTGCATTCTAAAGGGCTTTGTAGAAAATCGTCAACTTGACCAGCGAGGTAGCCATATTATTCGTGCATTTCAATTCTAACAATGGCGACTAACACTCAGTGCTCGATTACGATTTACTTTGATTCGAGCAACCGAGCGAGATTTTCTACAGAGCCATTCTAAAGATAATTAAAATGTCACAGAAAAAACTGGAAATATTAGTAGTAGAAGATAGTAGTACTTATCAAAGAATGTGTTCAGCAGTATTGGGCAGTTGGGGATATAACATAATTGTAGTGCCAACCGCTGCTGAAGCGAAAGAATACTTAAAATCTAATCAATCGGACTTAGTATTAATGGACACTCAGCTTGACTTAGATCAGCCTAAAGTTCGAGGTTACGATGTCTGCAAAGAGTTCAGAGCAGCAGAATACGGTGGAAAGCTGGCCATTATCGGAATGTCTAGGGAATATTATCTTAAAGAATGGAAAGAAGCTGGTGCAGATGATTTCGTAGAAAAACACAACTTATTTTCTGAACTAAGAGGAAAAATTGAACCGGCATTAAAGAAGTATGGGAAGTTGTAAGTTTAAAACAAATATTTCTTAATCGCCGGTCTCCAGAGTTTACACCTACATAATCGCAGAAATTGGTGATTTAATACGTTAAAAGTGTAAATTTAAGCTTAAACGGATACTACAAAATCGCAAAAAACAGGTTTTACTTACACCTACAAAAACGCAGGAATTACATTACCCTCAGCTTTCCCTAATGCCTATAAGCAACATCGTGAGGGTTAAAGTCAACGAAGTAGATAAATTCTTTGGAAGGGTCATAACTAAAAACCAACACAAAATGTCCCACATGAACTCTTTTCAGCTCTTTAAAATCATAACGTAAGTTTTTATAGTGTTCCACTTCTGCTGAGGCTACAACTTCTTCAATTTTTTTCATGACTGCTTCGTATGTTCCTTTGTCTTTCTTAGAAAGCTTGATTAGAATTTTATCCAGTTCAGGGCTAATTTCAAATTCACGCATTTTCAATGTGCTTACGCAATTCTACTATACTCTTAAATTTAATTCCGGGTTCTCTGGTGATTCGCTTTAGTCTTTCTATATATTCAGGTCTTAATTCCGGTTCAAGAACTTCTTCCTCATACTGTTGAGCCATTATTTCTATAGCTTCACTTTTATCTCTCAGCCCAAATTTAGCTTTTACTATACTCAGCACTTGGTTGGCATGTTCATTTATGTTTATTATCGCTTGTACCATATTAATATGGTGTTAACAGGGCATTAATATATAAACTTTTCTCAAGAATTGCTTCACCACCAGCCTTTCCACTTCTGCTCTGACTTCTTTTCTCTTACTAAATCTTTCAATCCAGCTTTATCTGCCTCTTTCAAGAACTGCCGGGCAAGCATTTTTATCCTCAATCCGTTAATATCCACATCATTCTGGAAATCACCATACGTCTGCAATAATTTATCTAAAACTAACGCCTGCGCTTCTAAATTTATTTGTATTACTCCTGAAGTGCCTACTTTGCGCTCTTTTTCCAATTCTTCCAGCTCTTCTAACTGCTGTAATAACTTAGCTCTATCTTTATTTACTCCCAGAAGAAACTCTCCTACGGCTTCTATATCGCTTAGAGAATCAACTGGTCTTTCATGATGTTCTTTTTTAAACAGCTTTTTCCACCAGGTTTGATTGTATATTCGCATATAGAAGAGTAAAATCGAAAGGTTTATATAAGTTGGTTACTACTTTCAAGTAAAATGGTGCACACAGAATATAAAATTAACAAATTTAGGATTGGAAACCTTAACCGACCGGAATTATGGAGTCCATGGGAATACGAAGCAATATCAACGAGAGCTAACTATTCACTAACTGGGAATGTAGATAGAGGAACAACTGCTAGACATCCCAGCATTGGTACATTAGCACAAGAATTAGCGACTTTTCCCGGAGTTAACAGTGCCGAGTTTACTTCACTTTATGATAGACCAGAAGTTTCATTGGGTGAATCAGCATCCACCCAGAGAGCAATTGTTACTGATGAAGAATTAGGTGAATTGGCAATGTTAATTCTAAGATACACTAATAAAAATGGATATCGGAACAAAAACTGAAGAAGCATTAAGAGGACAGCCATTCATTGCAAAGGTAACTGTATACGAACAGCCCAAATCGAAATGGGAGAGAAAATGCGGGCTTTGTTTTTACAGATATGGTCAAAGCGATAGATACAAATCAAATCAAAACTGCAAAATTGTGGTAGATCCAACACCTCATAAATTATTTGGGTTTAAAGAAGGAGAATATTTGCCAGAACAGATAGACGGAAAAGAAGTAGGTCATTATTGCCCGCATTTCCTGCCATTTGATGCAGAGTAAAGTTTTCTACCCCCGATTTTCTCAGTTTTCTCAGAAAAGCTTATATACTATTAGTTATATCAACTGATACTAACACTAGTATAATGGCAACTATAACCCAACTAAAAATCATTGGACTGCTGCTCTCAACGGAGATACCGTTATCCATTAGAGAAATATCCCGAAGGCTAAACCAGTCTTATCCGCTGATCTACAACAACATCCAGGACTTATACAAGAAAAAAGTAGTGCTAAAGCAGGAGTTTCCTCCTGCACAGATTATCACACTCCATCCTCTGGCGCCTGCTGAATTTATGATAAATGCCGAAGCCCTGAAGAGAGATAACTTCCTGCATCGGCATAAATGGCTCAAACTCTTTCTGCGAGACTTTTCGGCTTTTTCTCCCACATCTTTTTATTCACTGCTGGTATTTGGCAGTTACGCCAAAGGAAAGGAGAGTAAGAACTCCGATTTAGACCTGTTATTAATAATTCCTCGCTTTGTAAATCCCGAGGAATTTAATTCAGTTTTAAGCAGAAGTTACACCAAAATTAAAAAACATGCCATTATCGTTAAAGAAAGTGATTTCTTGGAGATGTTAGCCCGACCACTGGAATTAAATGTAGGGAACGAAACCATTAAAAATCACGTAATTCTTTATGGTGCAGAGCAATATTATGCTTCACTAAAGAAAGCTCAGAGATGAACGAAGAAGAATATAGCAAAGCCAGCCATTTCCTCCACCAAACCTTTAAAAACATCCCTCTAATCAATCCAATTATGCTAACCGATACTGAAGTTACCCAATTACGGACAGAGCTAGAAAACTCCAGAAACCCGCTCTTCTTCTATGATGATGATCCGGATGGATTATGTTCATTTCTCTTATTATATCGCATGCATCATGAAGGCAGAGGCGTTATCGTTAAAACTGCCCCTAAAATAACTCTCCAATTTTTCCATAAAGTTGAAGAGAACACTCCGGATAAAATATTTGTGTTAGATGTTCCATTAATGGACCAAGAATTTGTAGATAAAGTAAAAGTGCCGATATTCTGGATTGACCATCACCAACCGCAGCAGCTGCAAAAAGTGCATTATTTCAATCCCTGCATCAAAAACCCTGATGAATACACTCCCACTACCAGATTAGCATATCAACTCAGCGCCAATCCGAATGATTTGTGGCTAGCAACTATCGGCTGCTTGGGAGATTGGCATATGCCCGATTTCATGGACGAATTTGTCCAGAAGTATCCTCACCTACTGCCTAAAAAAGTAGACTTGGAAGATGCCGTTTACCAACAGCCCATCGGAAAGTTAGTACGAATATTTTCATTCCTGCTTAAAGGAGCTACCTCAGATGTAAACAAATGTGTAAAAGTGCTCACCAGAATAAAAACACCTGACGAGATTCTACAGCAAACCACCTCGCCGGGAAAATACTTGTACAAACATTTTGAAAATGTAAACCAGAATTATACTCCTCTTATAGAAAAAGCTAAGAAAGAAGCAGGAAAAAGTAAACTGTTACTGTTTAATTATACCGAGCAGAAATGGTCTTTCACCGCTGATTTAGCCAACGAATTAACTACGCTATTCCCACAAAAAGTAATTCTTATCGCCAGGAAGAAAAATGGAGAGATGAAATGCAGTCTGCGTTCCAGAAAGCCTATTTCCGGAGCGCTGGAAAAAGCATTAGTCGGGATTGAAGGCTATGGCGGCGGGCATCCGCTGGCTTGCGGAGCAGTAATTAAAGAGCACGATTGGGAACGATTTCTGGAACAGTTTAAAGAAGAGATAAAGAAAGTCTGAAATTACAAGTACTTAATCATCTTTCCCCGAGAATCAGTTCCGTTAACTTTATCTATCACTAAATTACCTACTACTTTGTACAACAAATCTGGAAGCAGAATTGAATCTATCCCCTCTACTTTAAGTGTCCTGCCTGCAGGTTTATCTAATCCTAAAGTATCGGTACGAACGGACTTCACTACGACTTCTTTGTAATTAACCAGCATTCTAATTTCAATATCTCCATGGCAAGCCCTCAGAAAACCCGAAGCAAAGTTTCCGATAGGATCATCCATGCCTTGATATTGAAGATGGAACGGAATTCTTTTCTTTTCTAGATTAAAATACCCTTCAAACTCAGCTTCCCTGCATCCTAATAAATGGTGGAAAGTATCTTCGACTAACTTACGTGTTTCACTCTGTTCAATTACTCCTTTCACTTTAACTTTTATCGGAATCATTAACGAAGAGCTTTCTTTTCGCTCGTATTTAATCGCAGTAAACTGAACAACTTCTCCTTGCTTATGAACTTTTTCAAGTTCACCCTCATCAAAAAGGAACGACTCCCCTTCATACCCGCCGGAAAGCTGGTTAATCACATATTGCTCTGGATAGTGTTCATCATATATCTTTAAACGCGGCACTTTAGCCAGAAGTATGGTGCGCATGATTCGATTAATAATGATTTCATTGGAATCATCAGTGCGGAGCCCAAATCTCATATCCGTATTGGTGTACTCGTCATAATGGCCGAGCAAAGAAAATAAATGGGTATCATAACTAACTTCTACACAACGCAAAGGCTTGGACAGAATTTCTTTAGCTTCGCTCAGCACTGAAAGTATTCCTGCAGCGTTTTTCGACATGGTAGGAGGTAACCGGAATCTGCCCAGTTGATTTTCTTCAGTAGGTGCGTATTCCAAATAAAATAATCTTCTAAAGAAACTGGCACTAAGCTCTATGACATTTCCTACATCTTCAGGACAGCCCCATTCGCATTTAAAGCCATAGTCCATAGAATCAGAGAAAATTTGCAGCCTTCTCTCAACAACAGATTCATCTTCACTTATCTTTAATATAATCCCTTCTCCGTGATGCCCGGTGTAATATGGGGTAATCATTCCTAATTTTTCCCGCAAATACTTTAAGCCGATGTTAATTTGACCTAACTGTTCTTCCAGAGGAACTGGCACTAACGCATCTCGGTCTAAGAAAGCTAATGCAGTATTAATATCTGAAGCAAGCATTAAGCCCTGAGAAGCAGATGCGAGTTTGGCAGCAGTTGATGGCTCGGGTTTCATAACAGTTTCTATTCCCAACTTTTCTTGATACATTCTAATCTGTTCTAACAGAACTTTTCTTACTGAAGTGAACAATTCTGTCCGAAGCAGTGCTCCATCTTGGTAATATCCTTTAACATTTACTCCTGCAAACTCAAATGAATCAGCTTCATTTTCCATGCGACTGAGCAGCCATTCTAATTTATACTTTTCATCAAGCAATTTACCGGTGGACAGGGATAGGAGCTCTGACAGTGGATTTTCTTCGCTTTGCATTTCTTTCCATAAAAATCTCAACGCGAAAAGGTTTCCGGTCTTATACGCCTCAGCAGCCTGATTAAACAATTCACGCATCTCTGGATCATTACTTTTATCCGAGTGAGTTAAGTGAGCAATAGAATGATAAATGGATTTGCATAATTTTTGTTCTTCCGGATCTAGTTGAGCTATTACCCTCTCTTCCAAAGAATGAGCCGAGCCTTCTCCTTTCTGGCGTAACCAAGCTAAGAAACCCTGTTCATCAGTAGTAAAGTATCCTTCCAGAAATTTTCTGGATAATTCCCTTAATGTCCTCATCTCTTTATCGAATTCCTGCTCCAGCTCTTCTTTGATATGTAGAACAGTATAATACTTTACTTTTAGCTCGGAGTATTTGCCTTTTAATCTAAGTACATCTTGTCTTAACTCATCTTCATTTGGAGCATCAGCCAGAACTAAATCTTGCGTAGGATTTCCCATATTTCGTTTTCGGGGGAGGTAGTTTTTAAACTTTTTGGTGATTTACTACTTGGCCATAAATACTTCACAAAGAAGAATTTATATACCAACACATTTTCCTTTCTGACTAAAATGTCGCTGTTTTCACAGATAGCAGTATTGGTACTTGCTCTAGCCGGAATTCTATGTGGAATAGCGTTAAGCTATATCGCTCCAGAAGAATTGATTGCAGGAAAGAAATATTTTATCTGGCTGAAAAAAGTGCTGTGGGTTATCTTGGGTGGAATCATGAGTTATGGTTTATTTTTAGCAAAGGAGAATATATTGCTTGGAATTGGCGCATTACTGTTTATAGGATTATTAATACTCGACTTCCGAAAAGAAAATAAATATTTTTACGTTTTAAATTACACTTTACTCATCGCAACTTACTTTTTACTTCCATCTAACCAACTCTTATTCGCTTCCGTAATTTTCCTGTACGGATTTCCCAGCGGAACTTTACTAAGAATGGAGATATCTCCGCCAAAACTATTATGAAACCTAAAGACCACAAAGAAAAGCAAACTCAACCGGAATACACTCAACAAGACTTAGAGGCAGCCATCAAAGATAAAGTCAGCCCGCTGTTAGAAGAAACCATGGAAAAGAGCTGGGGCATAACCATTCCTAAAATTGAAACTGATATTACCGACCAATTAAAAAATCCACAACTAAATATTTATATTCCTCCTAATCTGACTTTCTCCCGAGCTAAGAAACTGTTCAAAGCCGAATTTCTCAAACGTGAATTACGATTAAACAAAGGAAACGTTTCTCAATTAGCTAAGCTATTGGGAGTAAATCGCAGAAGCATCCATAGAGCGATGAAAGACTTGTCTGTCAAAAGAGAAATAGAACTGCCTCTTTCCAAAGAAGAATACAATCAAAATATGATTGGTCATACTATCCGTTCTACTTTAGACCAATACAAAAGCGTGCTTCATCCGGAAAAGATGGAAAAGATGTATCAGGAAGTTTCTACTTTATCGAGAAACATCGCTAAATTTCTCCCGCTGGAAGAATTGACCTGGAAAGAAGCAGAACGCGAGTTTGAGAAACAATTCTTGGTGCAGGCATTAAGAGAAGGCGAACATAATGTTCTTCAGACAGCGAAGAAGATAGCCATCAGGCCGGAGACATTGTATCGGAAGATTAGGAAATTGGATATAAAGTGAAGTCAAAGAGATTAGTAAGAATTTAGTTCAGTTTGTTTTTTATAACATTTTTCTGAACACCACTCTCCCAAAAGTGTGTTACTTGTCACTTTTGTTTTTAATAGTAGTATACTCTCCTCATTTGAAATGAACTGCCCGCATAGATTACATTTTCTAACCATAAGCCCAGTAATCTATTGAAGTTTAAATAAATGATCATTTTAATCTATATTTACCTGGAGAAACAAAATTGATAATATGATTATCACGCAATATTTGTAATTGTTGTCTTATTTTATCAGTAACATGTTTATTGTTTGGATATAACTCTTTTAAATAAGCTTTACTTTTGTAAATATCTCGTAAAGTAAACTCCTCTTTTTTTAAGTCTTCTACACAACGCAATACATCAGCTGTCCATCCTCTCGCATTTGTTTTTTTGAGATTAAGAAAAGACATTTTTTTCCAAGTCTCATTTACCATCTCTCTTTCAATGATTTTTTCATTTCTTACCACAAAAATGTTACCTTCATCAGGAATTCTTGTTAGAAGAATATTACACCCGGTCCATCCATTAGTTCTACCGACTGGATAACATATGTTTCTTTTTTCTATCACAGTAGGAGTAATAAAAAGCTTAGGAATAAGAGATAGGTCTTTAACATACCAGTCCTCATTAGAGTAATGAAGTAAAAAGAAATTAGGAGCAATATTATGATTAACAGCAGTCATCATGGTTTTAAATTCACCATCTAACACTCTTGTCGTAAATTTCTTATTTGATGCTTTAAGTTGGTAATCAGCACTACATTTTTCACATAGAAAATCATAAACTTTCTTATTGTTAGGATAAGAAGTAACATTGTTATTAAGACAACATGGACAATACATTTGATGGTTAAACCAATTTTCAGTAAGAACCCTTGCACGTTGAGAATTACTTTTGTACTTTTCAAATAACGTTTGGTTGTAAATAGAAAGATTAAGCATATTTCCCACCAGCCCATTTTACAAATCTTGGAACGTCGAAGTCACCCATTTTAATACCTAAAATAATACTTAATTTAAATATTCTTTTATTTTAATAAATATTTCACTCACTAAACTTCCTAAAGAACCGTTTCTTAGCAATTTCTATCGTCGTAAAATAAGCAGCTAATATCACTCCAATCAACGCCAACATCTTCCAATCCAACGGCACAAACTCAAATAGCTGTTGCGAAAAAGCCCAGAACGGCAAAGCCAACGAGAACACTACCGCAGCAATAGACACCAATACTAACAACACACTAGGCTTGCTTCTAAAAAACGATAAATGCGTTCTCAGAGCAAACAAAATAATTATCTCGGAAATGACTGACTCTATAAACCAAGAGGTCCTAAACACCTCTAAATTAACTTTAAACACATACAACATCGCAAAAATCAACAGCAGGTCAAAAAAAGTGCTGAGCAATCCAAAGTAAATCATAAAGCGAGAAATAAGTTTAATATTCCACTTGCGCGGCTTATGCAGCAACTCTTCATCAACTTTATCCGTAGAAATAGCTAAATTTGGCACATCACTGACAAAATTATTCAATAATATCTGCACCGGAAGCAAAGGAATAAATTTCATAAACAATGAAGATAATGCCACCGTAAACATATTCCCATAATTAGCGCTAATAGTATTAAGCACATACTTAGTAATATTCCCAAACACTTTTCGGCCTTGTTTTATCCCATCTATCAACACGTGCAGATTCTTGTTCAACAAGATTATATCTGCGGCCTCTTTAGCAATTCCGCTAGCCGTATCTACCGAAATACCTACATCAGCGGCTCTTAGTGCTGGAGCATCATTAATTCCATCACCTAAAAATCCTACAATATGGCCTTCACGATTTAAATTGGAAACTAATTTGTATTTCTGTTCTGGAGTTACCCTGGCAAAAACGTTATATCGCTGAGCATACTGCTCCAATTGTGTTGGACTAAGCAGTTCCAATTCTTCACCGGTGATTACAATCCCTTCAGCGATAACCAAACCCACTTCGTTGCAGATATGTTTAGTAACCACAGGACTATCCCCGCTGATGACTTTAACATTAACACCCAATTTCGCCAACAGACTTAACGCTTCTTTAGCCGACTTTTTAGGAGGATCTAAAAATAACAAGAAACCCAATAAGGTCAAATCAATTTCATCAGATTTGGTGGATTTGTCTTTAGAGAACGGCTTTTCAGCTACGGCGATTACTCTATATCCGTCATTCTCGTAGCTCTTTACTCTAAGTTCCACGCTGGAGCTTAATTCTGAGGACAACTTACACTTGCGTTCATTGAGCTGAGCAGAATTGCACACTTTAATAATGGAATCAGGAGCGCCTTTAACCAATAATAATTGTGTTTTATCTTTCTTTACCACTACACTCATTCTTCTTCGCTCGAAATCAAACTCATTCTCATCAATAAAAGTATACTCTTTCAACTCATGCAATAACGACTTAGCTGATGAATGCGCCCAGATGGATTTATCAATGGGATTTTCTAATGCTTTTTTATTCAGGCCTTGGCTGGAATTACATAACATCCCATATAGTACTAAATGAGGCTCTTTCTCTTGATTCAAGTTAAGATATTTCTCTAACGTAAGCTTGCCTTCAGTTAAAGTTCCAGTTTTATCACAGCATAAAGTATCAATATTGCCCAAATCTTCAATGGAAGCGAGCCGTTTGGTAATAACTTTCTCTTTAGCCATTTTTAATGCCCCATTAGACAAAGCTACGGTCATAATCAATGGTAAAATTTCCGGAGTAATTCCCACTGCTAAAGCTAATGCAAACATAAACGAGCTAAAATAACCTTTACCCAATACAGCATTAGCAATAAAAATAAACACCGTCATAGCCAAAATAACTTTCAATAAGAAATTGCTGAACTTATGAATACTCTTCTGAAAACTTGCTTCCGGCTCTTTCTTTTTGAGATACGCAGCAGTCTTTCCAAAGAAAGTCTTTTCTCCAGTATGAGTTACTATTCCTTTTCCCGAACCACTGGAAACGAACGTTCCCATAAACGCCATGTTAAACAATTGTGAAGGTAGCTCATGATACGGTGGAACTGAAATTGTTCTTTTTAATACCGGAACCGATTCACCGGTTAACGAAGATTCATCAGTAGTAAAATTATCTACATCAAATAAACGTATATCCGCCGGAACTATGTCACCGATATTAAGATAAACTACATCTCCGGGAACCAGGTGTTTAGAATCTATTTCTCGCAGCTCTCCCTCGCGGACCACTTTAACTTTTGATGAAACATATTTTTTAAGCTCGCGGCTGGCTTTTTCAGCACGAAATTCTTGAAAAAAACCCAACAAGATATTCAATCCTACGATGGAAATAATTACTATTGCTTCAATCTTCTCTCCCAGAAAGTAAGATATAATAGTTGCTGCCAAAAGTACTAAAACTAACGGATTCTTAAACTGGCTAAAGAGAATATCCCATGCATCATGCTCTTCCTTTCGGCTCAGGTCATTCAGCCCCTGCTCTTTCAGCCTTTTCTCTACTTCAGGAGTGGTTAAGCCTTTCTCAGAGCTGTTAAGCTGACGGAATACTTCTTTTAGAGCAATTGACCACGGTGCACCCTCTTTTTTCAACATGAACCAAGTAATGGGGTAGTAGATTATATATTTTGTTGTTGATACAAACCCAGATGCTCACTCAAAACCACAACTCCAACACCAAAAACTTTAATAAGCCCAGCTTAATTGCTTCTCTTAATAAAAAGGGATGGTACAGTACTATGGTAAAATCATTTTTCAGTAAACTATTGAAATTACTTTCATCTAATCCCTTCGCTAAGCGAGATCAGGTTAAATTAGGGTTATACGGGCCGCCCAATGGTGGAAAAAGCACTTTAGCCAACCGTATCTGCGAAGATTGGTTGGGAGAAAGCATGTCTACGGTATCTCATATTCCCCATGAAACCAGAGAAATTGTGATGAAAGAACAGGTTACTATTAAGAATAAACGCGGCAAAGAGCTTACTTTTTCACTGGTAGATACGCCTGGAATAGCTACTAAAGTAGATTATGAGGATTTTCTCAAGAAAGGGCTAAATAAAGATGAATCCAAGAAAAGAGCCAAAGAGGCTACCAAAGGGGTTATAGATTCAATCAAATGGTTGGACAAGATGGATTCGGTTATCGTGGTTCTGGATGCTACTCAAGACCCTTATTCCCAAGTTAATGTCACAATCTTAGGTAATTTACAAGCACGAGACATTCCGGTGTTGATTGCAGCCAATAAAGTCGATCTAAAGAAATCCAGCATGGATGCCATCCAATCGGCTTTCCCCCAGTATAAAATCTTAGGGATTTCAGCCAAATATGGCAAAAATATGGAAGAATTTTACGAGGAACTGTTCAAGTTTGCCAAATAGTAGATATTGCAAAGACATCAATAAAAAACAACATTTAAAAACTAGAGGTTATTTCCCATATAAAAAAGAGGGTATCAGAAAAAAATGGTCACGTTCCAATTTGTTCCATTCCAAGATATAGAAACTTTATCTTCCGCTAAAAGAATTAATAAGCTTCTCAATATTGTTAAAGAGAACAAGATTGTGCTGATGGAAGGCCGCCTGAAAAAAGAGGAAGAAGCAGACTTAATTGAAATAACTATGGAAGAGATATCGGGTAAGTTCAAAGGAATTGAGATAAGTGTAGTTTATCCGGATAAAAACAAGAGTGATTTCTTACAGAAGCTTAGAAGCACTATGGCTGGTGTTCTTTTAGGAGACAGAGAGGGAATGACTATTATCGGTCCGGCTTCAATTGTTAAAAAAATTGAGAAGAATCCCAATAAAATTGAGCTGTTTACACGGGATAGGTAATTATTCAGAAGATAATTAAAACTCTTTCACCCAGATTTCTTCATCATTCCCAAAATAAATGTTCCTCATAGTTGTTTCGTACTTAAACCCACATTTCGCATAAAGATTATGTGCAACATCATTAATCTTAGAAGTGGTTAGAAGCATCTTATACAAAAGTATCTTGAACTCTTTCAGGAGATACTCTTTCCAAAATGATTCTGATTCTAGAATTAGTTTTACCCCAATTCCTTTTTGCCTATGATTTGGATCAACCCCAATTTGTTCTAATTGCACTATCCCCGATAATCCTCCAATCATCAAGTGATAGACAAATCCTACTATTTTTCCGTCGTTTTCAGCCACATGATATCTAGCAAAAGTATTCATAGAAAGCCTTTCTTTAACCCAAATTTCTGCGTTTTTAACTGCATTCTTTTGGTCACCACTTCCTACAAAATCCTGAGGGAAACAAGAAACAGCAACTTTTGCAATGGCAGATATATCTTCTTCTTTACTTTCTCGAATTATAATCATTTTATCCTTAAAAATAAGCTTATTTATTAAATTTGAGGTTGGAACTCCAATTGAAATAGCTCTTCTTGAAGAGAAAATATTAAAAAGCAACGCTACTTACTTAGGAATATGCCACACCAATGCGTTCGTTGCAATACTTTCTATCAAGAAGGCGCTCAAGAGATCCTTAAAGGCTGTAAATGCGGCGGCAGGTTATTTTTCTACATCAAACAGCAGCAAATTGATGAAGGTCAGAAAATACTCAGCAATTTAACCGTTGAAGATAAAAAGCAGATAGAAGAAGATGTTACTGAAATTCTTACATTAAAATTAGAGCCCAATGCGCCAGTGGTATTGGACATCGAAGCAATTAGAATCTTAAAACCAGGGAAGTATGAATTAGATTTAGTGCATCTATTCAAGAAAGATCCGTTGATAATTAAGTTAGATGAAGGAAAGTATGTTATAGATTTGCCCCATCTGTTTAAAGAAGCCAGTGAAGAAGGGAAGATAGAGTAAGAATAAAGATAATAATAAGTGAGTTAAAATGGAATATCAAGCAACATTTGGGATTGATTGTGGAATTTCTTCTGGTTTTGGGGTTAAGTCTCCGGATTATGTAGACAGAACTGAAGTAATTGTTGCAAATGATTCTCAAAGTGCTTATCAAGAGGCTATGAATTTAGCAAGAAAATTTGCTGATGATTATTTAAGCAATCCACGAACGGGTTTTACAATCGTTCAATTGTCCTCTTTAAGAGGTCCTGACGGAGAGGTTTCTGTTGATGCTTCGACCTCACAGGTAAGACGAAGCATGTTAGAACATTTATTAATGCATTGATATTCTACCATAAATATTAATTATTTTTTACGGCTCTGTAGAAAGTCCCGCTCGGTTGCTCGAATCACTCCAAAATCGTAATCGAGCGCAAGAAGGAATCGCATTCCTTCTGCGCACAGATGAAGTCGTTGCTTCATCTTGTGCATCAAGTACGGGTCGCTATTGCTGAAAATGGAAAGTACGAATAATAAGATTACCTCTCTGGTCAAATTGACGACTTTCTACAGAGCAATTTCTTACAACTTATTCTTAACTGCTTTATCCGATATAATCGCAGAATGTCCTGTTGGATCTTCAATGATGATCTTTAACTTTTCCTGGCCGGCAAGAGCACGGTTTAATTTCTTAATCAAGTTTTTAGATTTCTTTACCGCATCGTCATCTTCTTCTGCGTCTACTGACGATTCTATCATCTTTTTGACTTTTTCTAATAGCCCTTCAATATTAGTGATGTATCCATCAGATGCCACTCCTGGCTCAATGGTGATGATATGAGGAATCTTTAACGTAGCTTCTCCGGACTTGACTACTTTTACATTTAAGTCTGCATCAGATTCAAGTTCAAATGTAAATCCGCATGGTTCTTTTTCTTCGGCTGACTCTAGGTCTGATTTTTTATAACCGCATGCTTCACATTCTAACGTTAAGACGTATACTTTGCCGAAGTGCGGTATATCTACTTCATCCTCTCTAAGTATGGATTTGTTCTCACCGCACACTGGACAGGGCTGTCCTTTAAGTTCAGTTGCCATTGAGCTTAAGTAAGATTAACCTGTTTAAAAACATTTTGGTGGTGCAATTAGATTAAAGAAACAATTCAGCCAAAACTTTAATAAATAACTCCTCTGAATGAACTTAAAGTGCATCGGTGGTATAATGGCTAGTATCTCAGCCTTCCAAGATGAAGGCTCACTGGCTTTAGTCAGATGAAAGCTGATGATCCGGGTTCGAATCCCGGCCGATGCATTCATTTATTTTGCATATTTTTCGACGGGTTAAAAAGACATAAAGATTTAAATACAAACCCCGCCTTTCTTCACTATTGGTGATAGCTGTATGAAAATAACCATTGATACTAAAGAAGATAATCATGAAGATATTAAGAAAGTAATTGCATTGCTAAACGGGATGATTGGAAACAGTTCTGGGATATATTCCAACCAGCCAACTGCATCCACTCCGGCAGATTCTACTAACTTGATGAGCATGTTTGGAGACGAAAGTGCTTCCCAGCCATCTTCTACCTCAAATACTGCACCTAATTTCGGCTCATTCCTGAATCTGGTGGATGGAAAGAAGAAAGAAGATCCCAAAGGGATACCAAAGATTGAGATGTATTGAAAATGGGAAGCTACATCGAACTAAACGATACTTTGCAGTTAACCACCGAACAGGGCTTTCCTAAAGAATTAGAGTTAAAAAAACATTTAAAGAAGCCATTTACTGCCGATAATTTCAGAAACAGAGTATTCTTGTTCAAAAACAAACCAAATCTGAGGCTTTTCCACCCTGCTCCAAACCGATGTTTTTTTGTTCACAATATTGATGACAAATGGCTGTACTGGGGGCATTGCCAGATAATAGAGCAGACCATTCATGCAGATACAAACACCACCTCAGGAAAATTTATAATTACTAAAATTTACACCCCCGAACACCAAAAGTCAATGAGTAAGTATGAAGTTGATTTTGGAAAGGAATTCTTTAAATAACAATTTGATTCTTCCTTGCTATCTTCATTAATTCTCCCACCACAAAGGGAACTTCTTTCACCCCATCTTCTTTGGATACATGCCCTTTATTTCCCACAGAAATAACTTTAGCATTTAATCTCTCTTTGAAAAGTACCGAATCACTTACCGGAACATAGGGATCATCTTCGGAATAAAAATCTACAATTTGTGTGGTATGCTGTTTAATCTTATCAAAATCAATCGGTGTATTCAACCATGGAGCAGCGATTTCTTCAGTATAATTCTCATCCCATGTATCAACGGTTAAGTGAAGCCAACCCGCTACTAATATTACTCCACCAACTCTTTCGTTTTTATCCATCTGCTCAATATACCTCAAAACAGTTTGGCAGCCAATACTATGACCGATAAGATAGGTGTCTTTATCACTCTTTCCCACCGCTTTCTTTAATGTAGAAACCCAAGAACTAATCTTAGGATTAAGTGGCTCGGGCATGGCCGGAACTTCAACTTTAAATCCTTTCTTATCTAATTCCTGTTTAAGCCAGGGGTGCCAGTCGGTATCAGGGCTTCCGCCCCAGCCATGAATGCTGAAAACTCTTTTTACCATAATCGATTAATTTACATCAAACTTTATAAGATTTTCTGGAGGCATTTGCTTCGGTTTTGGGGACAGGGTAATCACTTCAAAATGATTAAGTAGTAACTTTTATAAATTAGCATCCAGTTTTTAGACTAAAATGTCCAAAAAATACAAACCAACTTTTATTTGTGCAGTAGTAGAAGTAGCTTCCGGAAAGTATGAAGTTGCTAATATCCAAGAGGTAAGACATCCCAATGATAAAAAAGCAGATCATCACTATCGTTATCCTCGTAATATGTATCTTTTGGTAGGAACAGAACTAGATTTCGGCTCGTTAAAAGCTTTCAAATGTAACATCGAAAGAAAAATCAGCAAATTAGAACAAGAATTGGGAATGGGGCCGTCAATGGAAGATATTATGGAAAAATTAGATGAATTTCCGCAGGTTTATCAAACCATTGACATACAATTTTCAGAGCATCGACAGTTGGGAACCTTGGATTTTTCTATGAAAAGAGTATATATCCCTGTTGAGAATGATGTTGAACCAACCGCAGAACTGGTTTTGAACTGATTTCTACAACAAAAATATTAACCCAATTCCAATCACAATCAATACCGCATAAAATCCGGCCACAATTCTTCCGAACTCTTTCCCGCCAAAGAAATAGGCGATTCCACCTTTCACCCCAATATTGGTCAAAGCGGCAATAATAATCCCATTTACTGCTGTATTCAAACCCAAAGTAGTCTTAGATAATTGTGATAGGGACAAAGTTATCGCATCCACATCCGCAAAACCAGAGATTAAACTTACCACATAAACACCATTAGATGAGAAATATACATCTGCCAGTTTAACCACTGCTAATATAAACGCAAAAAATGCCCCAAACTTTAATGCTGGAGCCAATGTAAATGGGGAAGTCAATTCTACTTTTCCTTTGACATCTCTTGTTTTTCGCCACAGCACATAGCTAAACCCGATTAGCAACATTAGTAATATGACCATCGGCAACAGCAACTTAACCCATAGCTCTCTATTTATGGCAAACACCACCACCAAAATACGTATCAACATTATTCCATTAGCTAATACCACTCCCAACGCCAGGATTTTGAACAGCTTATTTTCCTTCTTGCTCCTCGCCGCAAAACTAGATGTAACTGCGGTGCTGCTTACTAACCCCCCCAGAACTCCCGCCAGTACTACTCCTTTCTCACCAAACCACTTCATAGCGATATAACCCACAAACCCAATTCCAGAAATAAAAACTACCATCAGCCAGACAATATACGGATTAAAAATTTCATAAGGCCCATAACCTTGGTTAGGAAGCAAAGGTAGAATAACAAATGCAATCACTCCAAATTTTAATGTATCTGCCATCTCTTGTTTTTTTATCTTCTCAGCAAAATGATGCAAGAGAGAACGGGAGTATAAGATGATGGTTATAATTATAGTTAAAATCACTGCTAAAGTTATTTCTCCATAAAAAGAGAGCATTCCAATAAAGAACGCCAAGAATCCAGCCATTTCTGAAGTTACTCCGGTTTGTTTTCTAGTATGTTCATTAGCCGCGAAATAAGCAATAACTATCAACGTCCCTATAAGAAAAATACTTATCAATAATATCCATTGAGAGATGGTTTGTCCCAGATAGGCTGCAAGCGCTCCGAACAAGGAGATAAGCGGAAAAGTACGTATTCCAGCATAATCATGTCCCCTGCTTTTGTAGCGGGCATACTCTCGTTCCAGCCCAATAAGTGCCCCTAAAGCTAATGCTGCCAGAAAGTTTTCTAAAATACGGATATCAATCATCGTATCACCATAACACTGAGAAATATGTGATGGTTTATATATTTAATGTTTAAATATCCTTTTCACTTCCACCCAGTCGTGCGGAAAGAATTATTAACCCATTCTATTTTTTTAATAACCCGTGAACTAAAATGCACGGAATTAACACTGGATTACCTTGTCAGGGACTGCCTCATACTGTTTCTAAAAAGAGCGAAGAGCACGAATACTATAATCCCCTGCCGGAAGGCTACGTAAAAGGAAAAGCCAAATTTGTTATTGTTTATGGCACAGTCATGTCTGGTTTGGGAAAAGGCATCTTTGCTGCTTCTTTGGCTAAACTTCTTCAGATTCAAAGCTTAAAAGTTACAGCAATGAAATTTGACGGTTATCTAAATGTAGATGCTGGAACATTAAATCCGTTCCGCCACGGAGAAGTTTTTGTATTAGATGACGGCACGGAAAGCGATATGGACTTAGGAACTTATGAACGCTTCTTGGGAACTAACCTAACTAAGAACAATTATTTAACCGGAGGAAAACTTTTTACCCAAGTATTAAGCCAAGAAAGAAAAGGCTCATATCTAGGCAGAGATGTGCAATTCATTCCTCACGTTACCGGAGAGATAAAAAACTTTGTGCGGAATCTTGCCTTAACTTCCGGAGCAGATGTAGTATTTGTAGAAGTAGGAGGTACAGTAGGGGATATCGAAAACGCCTATTTCATTGAAGCCATGCGCGAATTAGCTTATGAAGAAGGAAGAGAAAATGTTTGTCATGTGGCTTTAACTTATGTTTTAGAGCCTGGATTTTTAGGAGAACAGAAAAGCAAAGCAGCTCAATTAGGATTAAAAGAACTAATGAGCCAGGGAATTCAGCCGGATATCGTAGCTTGTCGCTGCCAGCATCAAGTGATAGATAAAGTACGGGAAAAAATCAGCGTTTTCGCCAATGTTCCGATTGAAAGAGTGGTTAGTGTGCATGATGTAGATAGCATTTATCTTCTTCCCACGCTATTGCGAAAATCAAAATTAGATGAACAGGCCATTCAATTATTGGGGTTGCAATCTCGGGCAAAAATCGATGAAACGGCTAAAAATGAATGGGAGAACTACGTTTACAAACTTTTAGGATTAGAAAAAGAAATAACTATCGGCATCACCGGAAAATATACTGCTTTACGTGATTCTTATGCATCTATAATAAAAGCTTTGGAACATGCTGGTACTCATTTCGGAGCGAAAGTAAACTTAAAATGGATTGACACCACTTTTCTTAGCGAAGAGAAAGCTGCGACTGAATTAGCTGAATTGAATGGCATCTTAGTTCCTGGAGCGTTCGGTAGCCGTGGAGCCGAAGGAAAAATAACTTGCATAAAATATGCCCGAGAAAATAAAATTCCTTATCTGGGATTATGCTTCGGATTTCAGATGGCTGTGGTAGAGTATGCCAGAAACGTATGCGGACTAATTGATGCTAATTCTACTGAAGTAAATTCTCAAACCTCCAATCCTGTGATTGATTTGTTGCCGGAGCAGCAACGCATTGCCGAGCTGGGGGGAAATATGCGCTTAGGAGGGCAGGACGTAGAAATAAAACCAGAAACATTTGCGGCTGAACTTTATGAATGTACATTTGCTCGGGAAAGATTCCGCCATCGCTGGGAATGTAATCCGGCTTACATTGAAACTCTGGAAAAGGCTGGACTAATTTTTTCTGGAAAAGCGCCGGGAAGAGAGATTATGCAGATTTTAGAACTGCCACGAGAGGCACATCCTTATTTTGTAGCTACTCAAGCACATCCTGAATTCACATCTTCACCGTTAAATTCAAATCCGTTATATTTGGGGTTTGTAAGAGCGGCAATGAACAAAACCAATTAAATTTCACTGTTAACATCTGTAACTTCTTTCTTGTCCAATATGCCCTCTTTTTCTCTCTTAATTTTCTCTTCTTTATCATTTTCCTCTTTTATCCTTTCCTTCTCTTCCTTTTTCCGTCTCTTTTCTTCCTTCTTTTCCTGCTTTTCTTCCTCTTCACGTATCTTCAGATAGTCTTTCCAGCGCAATAAAGTATAATTTACTGGATTTTTGATGTGTGCACATAGGGAATCAGGCTTACACACTCCTATGGTTTTGTAATAGGCATCATTATCACAATTCGGCGGCAGTCTTTCTCCAGGCTTGAAATAACGCAGTTGATTGATAACATAATTATCACGAAGCTTATCAGAATTTTTTTCTTGATTCCATTCTACCAGGAACTGTTCAATTTCTTTTTTGCTCCAGCCAACTTTCCCTAAAAAATTGCTCATGCAGAATACTGCTCTTTTCTTGCCGTCATCTATACCATTCAGCAGAAGTTTCATACACGGTGGAAAGAATTCTTCTTTAATGGGAGCAGGGATGATTGTCTCTTCTCTTTCCGGACCATCATCGGTATTAACGCCCTTTTCCCGTTCCGGAGGCTTTATTTTCAGTTCAAAATCCAATGCTTGTACTAATAATCTCTTGGCGCTTCCAGGAGTTACATTATCTCTATCCATAAACACAAACATAGGAGTAAGCACTTTATCCGGATGCGCCATTTCCCGCTGGAATTCCATCACTTTATCTGGATCAATGGGGAGGCTGACTAACCCTGATTTCTCATGCAGGCTGTAAGGCATACGATATAAATGCCGAGAAGAGATTAATACCGTATCAATTTCTAAGAACTTATCCACATTTAACTTAGCTACTTTGTCGCCATAGCTGTTTTTGTGGTAGCTGATGATATCTCCGGCTTCCAATTCTACTTTTTCTTTTACTTTGCTAAAATCATTGTTTTCAAACACCAGAATTTTCTTTCCCAGTTCTTCTTTGATGTTTTCTTTAACGTAGGCAGCTATTTTCTTAGCCGCTTCAGGAAATAACGTTTTGGTTTCGATAGTTCCGACGGTAGAAGGGAATGCTTCAAACGGAACTCCGATATGGAATCCTTTATTCCCGGAGAACTTACAGAAGACATCTTTAACTTCACAATTCTTCAACAGCTTTACAATCAAATCAGCACAAATCTTGCTGTAATCGATAAATTTGCAATCAATATCTAATACTAAATCCCAACCAACTCTCAACGCTTCTAATTCTTTAAGAGACGAGCCGGTAGTTAAACTCAGTGGATTATCCCACAATTCTTCGCTGCAATGAAAGGAAGTAGCTCCTTTAAGCGCTAATTCCAGCACTTCT
>CAZIUU010000025.1:0-7174 GCA_964542815.1 uncultured Methanosarcinales archaeon
GTGCAGAAGGAGAAGAAGGGGCATTGGCAGGGCAAGCGGTGAAAGTAAGTGGCAAAACAGTTAGAATTGCTTGCGAAAATTTTGAGACCGGTGTTGCAGACGAAGGGGCAACCGGAAAAGAGTTTTGTATAAAGAAAGGTTTTGATACTTGTGAAAGCATTACCCCGAAACTAATCTCAAATTTTTATTCCTCAACAACAGGAGCATGCGATGGAAATCTTCAAATGTATTATGTTAGCTATAGAAAATTACCCTGTAGTCACCAAATACAAGTCAATGAAAGCACGTGCATCGTTCTGATTGATTCAAATGCGGTAGAACCTGCTCTTGGAGATATTAAAATAGAAACAGGAGAAGAGGTAGTCGGGTGCTGTAAAGTACAATAAACCATTTTCCAATTTTTTCCTTTTCTTTTTTCCGATAACTTTTTAATCTTCTCTCATTTAGCTTAACTTATGGCTTTTGATGTGATAATCGGCCGCAGTAAGGCCGATGTAGAGAAGTTCGGATTGAAAGGAACCATCTTGATGGGAAAACAGTATGTGAAGATGGGTCAGACTACTTCGTTATCTAATCCGGTGTATATGGATGTGGCTGGCGCACATGTAGCGTTTATTGTGGGGAAAAGGGGAAGTGGTAAGTCCTACACCCTTGGCGCTATCGCCGAAGGCTTATCTGATCTTCCGTTAGAAATCAAACAAAACCTTTCTATTGTTCTCATCGACACTATGGGAATATATTGGACAATGAAATACCCCAATTTTCAGGATGCCGAGCTGGCCAAGCAATGGGGATTTACCCCAAAGGGATTAGATGTAAAAATTTATACGCCCACTGGATTCTTCTACAAGTTTAAAGAAGAAGGTATTCCTACTGACTTTCCTTTTTCTATCCGTCCGATAGATGTGGGTCCGGAAGATTGGTGCAACGCATTTGAACTTTCTCCCAATTCGGCTGAGGGAGTACTAATCGCAAAAGTGGTACAGGGATTGAATAGTATAGGAAAAAGCTATTCCATGGACGAACTAATAGAGAAAGTTAGAACCGATGAAGAGAGTGATAAAGTAACCAAAAGCATAATTGTTAACCAATTTTTGAAAGCTCAAGAGTGGGGCATTTTTGCTACTGAAGGAACCCCGTTGAAAGATATGATTTCCGGCGGACAAGTGACAGTATTAGATATTTCTCCTTATGCTACGGTAGCGTCCGGATGGGGAATTAAAGCTTTGGTTGTAGGATTGCTCTGCCGGACTTTATTCAACCAGAGAATGCTAGCCAGAAAAACGGAAGAATTTAAGACGGTTGATTCAGCTATGCATTACTTCTCTCGAGATGTAGAAGAAAAGATGGAAGAACCATTAGTCTGGATTGCTCTGGATGAAGCTCATGAACTGCTACCCCATGACGGAAAAACGGCAGCTACAGATGCTTTAATTACAATTTTAAGAGAAGGTCGTCAGCCGGGAATATCATTAATCTTAGCTACGCAACAACCGGCGAAAATTCATACTGATGTTATGACTCAAGCTGATATCGTGATTTCACACCGCCTAACCGCGCAGATGGACGTGCAGGCTTTAGGACAATTGATGCAAAGCTATATGCGTTCAGGGCTGGACCAAGAATTGAATATATTGCCGCATGTTAAAGGCGCAGCCGTAGTATTTGACGATTCTAATGAAAGAATGTTTCCGGTGCAGATGCGCCCCAGGTTTACGTGGCATGGGGGCAGTTCTCCAACGGCAATAAAAGAAAGAAAAAGTTTTTTCTCCGATGCGTTGAAGAAGATTAAGGAGATGTAGGTTTATTATCTGATGCTTGCCAGTCACTTGGTTTGACTTTCTTCCTTGGAGACGTAGGCATCTATCCCCAACACCGGCTTGAGCCTACCATCTTTAAACGAAGCGCCGGTAAACCCGATATTTAATCCCAAAGTTGGATCGATATTACCTATTCCTCTAGTATTATCAGAAATTAACGTAACTGAAGTAACTGGAATACAATAAGGGGAGAATTGTGTTTCTTCATGTTCATCGTCTTTCCAGCGCCATTCTGGTGGCATAAGTTTTCCATTTTCAATGTACAAATTTATTCCAGGAAGCCATCCTGCATTAGCGGACTCATCTCCTGATTCGGAACGGTGCTTCAACATGGAACTCCAGAATAAGACGTTTTCTTTTCCCTCGTACAATCCTAATATTCCTTTAATAACTACCTCATTAATCCAAGCATGGAAGGAAGCAACCCCCCGTAATTCTCTCAAGCTTTCTAAGCCTGAAGCCAAATTGCTTAGCTGCTCCCAATCTTGTTTTGTTCCTTCTACTTCAATGGAGCGTATTCCACATAGACTGTAAAAACCATACTCAAAAAAACTGTTAGCTGCACCCATTAGAATTCCACTATAAACCATATCTACCACTTCATTCCTATTTGAGAACTTAGGATGGAGCAAATCTCGAATTTTGCCATTGGTGTGTTCTTTTATTCCTTCTTCCCATTTACTCATTGCTCTATATAAAACGTCTAATGAACGAAGCGACTCTCCCTCATTGAGTGCTACTGAAAGTTTTTTCTTTTTGCCAATCTTTCCGTTAAATATGGTGGCACAGGTTTTCGTATTTTGATTAATGTATTCTCCCAAATTAAGCAAAAGTTGTGCCCCTATAGCTTGGGGAGATAACACGTAGCCCTGATGTTCGTCAAAGGCAATCCTAGCCAAACGTTCGGGGTGATACTCATTATATTCTTGCGGACTTTGTAAAGAAGAAGGTGGTGCCTGACCAGTTTCTTCTGTGCGATGAAAAAAGTAAAGCCCGTGTTCTAAGTCATATTCCGCCCGTCTTTCTTTGAATGATCTTTCGAGATCTGAGCTGGGTTCCCTTGATTCTATCTGGGGAAAAGTAAGGATAAAACCATTATCCGTATCACGCTCAACATTCATTTTTGTAATTTTAGCATCTAACATTTTTAAAAAACACCTGAAAGTTAAATCTTTAAATTTGCCTTGTTGATTGAATATTAAAAGAGAGCATAGTTTAAAAGAATTGTGGTGATTAAAAAGCATTACCCCATTTCATTCTTCCATCTCTTGCTCAGCTTGTAAAACGGCTGTCCATATTTCTCATCAATCTTTCGGTCGAGGACTAATTGATATATTGATAAAGCTTCAATTAACTCGAACAATTGGTAAAGATTCTTTTGTATACTCGGACATAATATTCCACCACACCATGCTTTCTTTATTTTATCTACACGTTTATCTGAGGATATATTTTTATCTTCAGCTAATTTTATTATTTCTTCCATTTGTTGGTGTAATCCTTTCTTGTACCATCTGCTTTCATACAGAGAGTTAAAACACCCAACCCACGTTTGCAAATCTTCACCGATACGTTCTCCACGCTGCAATAAATCTTTATCTGGTTCTCCATTCTCTTTTTTGACATCTTTGAGATGCCTCGTTAAAGGTAAAGTATATTTATGTAATAGTTCAGGAAGCTTCTCCAAAGGCACATAATACTGAGTGATAA
Organism: uncultured Methanosarcinales archaeon; assembly: GCA_964542815.1. Classification (GTDB taxonomy): domain Archaea; phylum Nanobdellota; class Nanobdellia; order Woesearchaeales; family GW2011-AR9; genus JACRPH01. Next base: position 3,531 of record CAZIUU010000025.1, read on the forward strand.
CATAAACAAAAGAAATGGCTTTTTCTGGTGCGGATAAAAAGTCTGGTGAAGATTCTCCCGATCGGATGATTTGTTCCAAAGCAGAGTAAGCATCTGCAATCTCATCCAGCTCTTTCTCCAGCGAAGCATACTCATCTCGGATTTTATCATACCATCTTCTTTTGGGAAAGATAATCTTGGGATTGGTTTCGGTGATGCGGCGGTCAGTCATCTTTAGCTGGGAGAACCACGACTATTTAAACATTTTGGATGTATGACTACTTTGGAGAAGCACTAACTCACATCCCTTCCAGCTTCTTTATCCTTTCATCAATATCCGGATGTGTAGAAAACAAATTCTGCATCCATGACCGCTGCTTCTTATCATGCCTAAATGGAATGGAAATAAACAAATGCGCCGTAGCTTTATTGGCTTTATCCACTAAAGGATCAGGATCATTCTTTATCTTACGTAAGGCATCGGCCAATCCTTTCGGATGTCGCGTAAGCAAAGCGCCCGAAGCATCAGCTAAGAATTCTCGTTTGCGGGATACGGCTAACTTAATCATCTCTCCAATAAACGGAGAAAGAATAGCTAATACGATTCCTACTACAATCAAAACTAAAGTTAATTGGTTGCTCTCCCTATCTCTACTCTTACCACCCCACAAGAAGCTGCGCAATAAGAAATCAGATAATAATACTGTTAATCCCACCATTACCGCAGCCAACATCATTACACGAATATCATAATTCTTGATGTGCGATAATTCATGCGCTAGTACTCCTTCCAATTCCTGCCGGTTTAATTTCTGCATCAGACCGGTAGTTACGGTAACAGCAGAATGTTCTGGATCCCTGCCCGTAGCAAAAGCATTTAAAGCCGAATCGTCAATTACATACACTTTTGGGGGTTTAGATAATCCAGCAGCGATAGATAATCCTTCTACGGTATTGATAAGATAAGCATGTTCCGGTTTCTTGGCTTCTTTAGCTCCAGTCATAGTCAAAATCGCACTAGCACCGGAATAGTAGCTGAATAGGAAATAGATAACACCAATTATCAAAGCTAATATTAACCCAAAATACGTGCTTCCATAATACACCCCGAGAATTAAACCTAAAGCTATGACAAACCCGAAAAAGAACAATATCAACAGGTAAGATTTCCACTTATTAGCTGAAATCTCGTCGTAAATTCCCATGGTGTAAAATGAAATAAAAAATTAATTAAAATCAACTTTAACGTTCTTCTTTTCTGCTTCAGACGTTTCAAAAAAGTCTTTAACTGGAAAGCTGAACATGCTGGCAAAGATGTTTCGGGGGAAAGTCTGCTTAGCCTGATTGTAATCCATTACACTGTCATTGTAAAATTGTCTGGAATAGGCAATCTTGGATTCTGTTCCCGATAACTCCTCTTGCAGCATCTTGAAGTTCTCATTGGCTTTTAACTGAGGATAATTCTCAGCTACGGCAAAGATTGATTTTAATGCTTCAGTTACTTGATTAGAAGCTTTGGCTTTATCCGCCGTAGAACCAGTGATTAATGCAGTTCTAGCTTTAGTTACTTCTTCTAGAACTCCTTTTTCATGCTTCATATAACCTTTAACTGTATTGATCAAATTTGGGATCAAATCATATCTCCTCTTCAATTGCACGTCTATCTGTGCCCAGGCATTTTCTACTCTTAATCTCAATCGGACTAAGCTGTTGTATATCAAAATTATAGCCAATACGATAACTGCGACCGCAATTCCTACGATAATCCATGTATGTACCATTTGTTATACCCCCATAATTGTTTGAGTGTGAATGTTTAGGAGCAAGTACTTTAAAAACCTTTGGGACGGAAATTAGGGCAGAGTAAGAAAAAGCCAATCGAATGTTGTTATGAGACCCCCCGATTGTGCTTGTGTGAAGCCTGTTCCGCTTCTCAACTTCGCTTCGTTCAGGTCGTATCGCAGAATCCTACGAAGTTAGCTTCATGGGCAATCACACACAAGCACTAACTTTCACAACAACCTCAACCTCTCCAAAAGCTATTTAAACACTGCCGTAATCCTTAGCTTAAGAGGTGATAGATTGGTACTGGAACATATTTTCCCAGAAGATTGGTTGGAACGTAAAGGGATGTTTTCATTTATCTTGGGAGCAGTCTATTCTATTGTGGGAATATTCATCGCCTCGATCCTTTTCCCGGGAGACCCAGCATTAGTGGCAGTAGCCATAACTTCATTATTACTTCTTCCGGAATTATACAAAATATTTGATATGGAAGAACGTCAGGAAAGTATCGAACAGAAGATTTCCTTTGGCAAATTATGGAAAGACGATATTGGTTTGGTTCGAATTTATGTCTTCTTGTTTTTAGGAATATTATTAGTGTACGCTATCGGCACCATGTTTATGCCGGCTATGCAAGCTAATAACTTATTTAGGGAACAATTAGAGATTAGATATGGGCAAGGCTTTACCGGGCAGGCCACTTCGGCAGGATTGCTCTCAGGAGGGTTGTTTTTAGAGTTGTTAACTAATAATTTTTTAGTGCTAATTGCTTGTTTCATCTTGGCGTTACTTACCGGAGATGGGGCCATATTACTAATCACGTGGAATGCTTCAGTGTGGGGAACTATCTTTGGATTAACAGCAAAGGGAGCAGCTGCTTTCTCGGGAGGAAGTGCAGTGTATTTCTTTGGATTAATTATGCTGGTGGTATTCCCGCATATGATAACTGAAGCTCTTTCGTATTTCCTGGCTGCTATTTCCGGCTCGGTTATTTCCAAAGATGTAATTTTAGAAGAGTTTGCCTCCGAGAGATTCTTTGAAGTGTTTGGATTCAATTTATATCTCTTAATCGGCGGATTGATATTCCTGTTGTTGGGGGCATTAATAGAAACGTTTGTGCTGGAGAATGTGGATGTTTATCAAGAGATAATTAGAATGAGTATGGCTAGTGCGGGATTTGGTTAATTTTTACCATTATTCTTTCCATTCTCTCCGAACGGCTTACATGTTTCATAGAAATCGCACTGTCCGGTGCCCCATTTACAAAGTCTGCTGGGGGTGGTAGGATATTCTTCAACTTTAGCACAGTCGGATGTATGCGCATGCACTGCTTCAATCTCTTTCAACGCCGAATTCAATAATTCTTCATCTACATTCATCAATTTTAACTTGTGACGAAGGAAGAAGATGCCTACTTTAGCAGGAAGAATTCCATGTTTTTCGTGATATAACAAAGAATATACTCCTAATTGCAGTTTTATGCTGTCTTTGATCTCAAATTCGGCATTAGTTTTATAATCGATAATGTGCACTTCATCTCCAAACGTATGTATTGCATCGATAAATCCATGCACACTTAATTTGAGAGAGGTAAATTCCTGTTCTCGCAGGGGAATTAGTTGGAAAAACGCGTCTTGTAGCGGTATTTTCTTTTCTTTTATTACTCCGCCTATCTGCTCAATGAATTGATTAGTCCAGTTCATCAACATGAGCATGGTTTCTTCAAAGTAAAACATTTCCTGATCAGAATTCAGAGCGAGTTTTTTCAGTTCCGGTTGGGCGACGTTCCAATGATACAAAAATAGTTTTTGTACTGCCTCTTGAAACTTCAATGGATAATTTTCCGGACAAATATTTTCCGGTAATGGATGTACTGCTTT
>CAZIUU010000025.1:7184-12994 GCA_964542815.1 uncultured Methanosarcinales archaeon
AGTAGAATGAGCAATATTTCCCCGTACTTGATGAATATTGGGCAGAGTAGGCAGCTTAGCTAAATATTGATAGTAATATTTACGTTTGCACTGCTTGAATGTATTTATAGAGGAGGGAGATTCAACACGTTTGGGCATGGGACACCTATTTTTCTTAACAAAGAGTTTGGACAGCGGGTTGTTTATATGCTTTTCCGAAGTGCAAACCTCACCCCATCACTACTTCTCTGCAATGTTTATAACTTCCCGCCGCATTATTCAACAATTTGTGATAAAACTTAAGGTCTACTATTCTTAAAGAATCTTTTAATCCCAGCTCTTGACATGCTTTGGTGTATAAATTGATAAATTCACGATGATGTTTGATCTGGCTCAGCTTAACATATGCTTCTTTAAATGTGGATTCATCTAATGGCTCTAATTTAACCAAACCATGCTTCTCTAGGAATGCTCCCAATTCGGTGAAAAGCAATCTTAATTTGCCCTGAGATAACACTAACACTTCAGTCTTTTTTTGCCTCAATAAGTTTAATCCAATAAAATAACACATCAATCTTCCCAAATAATATTCCCCACTTTCAACTGTAAACCTAAACTCTTTCTCTACTAATCTTTCAGCATCACTTTTTTTATTTAATAAAGATAATTTACTTAATCCCGATTTTAATTGGCGTATCTGTTTAAAATCCACTTCAACTTGATTGGCTTTTCTATTTTCCACAAAAGTGGCAATGCCTTCACTATATAAATTACATAAAACTTCAAACAAAAGCGGAAAACTTCCTTTCCATGCTTCGGGATTTAGCTGCATGAATTTAGTAATATTTTTCAGCGTTTCCTCTTCTTTCAAATACAGGCCTTTACGATGTTCTAAATGGTGTTCTAGCTCGTGAGTCATGGTCCGCTCTAAGAAAGAAGCATCTACTTTGTGAGCATATAACCACAAGAAATAAATTCTTCCGGTCATAGCTGAGCCGCTGAATTCCATCTCGATTACATTATCGGTAGAATTGCTATACACATGTGCAGCTAAGTCATTATCTAAATGTTTATTGGTGGCATTTAAGTTGATGATTAATTCTTTTTTTTCGGTAATTAATTGTGGAAGTGCGGTTTTTATAATATGAAAAAGCCTTTGAGATAAAATCGTAGCGCAGAAACGCTTGAATTCACCATAATCCGGTTTAACAGAAGTTTTAATTTGCTGTTGGATGCGCTTGTGATAAAACTTGCGATAGAATATTTCATAACGCTGCACTTGGGTGAATTTTAGTTTAGATTCCTCCGGCAGTTTGAAGTTTTTTTCTTTTTTAGAATTGATTTGAGTAGCTAATTGAAAATCAGAATTAAACCAATCTGAGGGATATTTACTAAAGAGCACTTTAACTGTAACTAACGTTTCTCCGATAGTTGCTTGATTGGTTTGGGTGCTGAACAGGTTGAACATGGATTTTCATTAGGAACGGTGCTTAATAAGGGTTTTCTTTTGCCACTGGACAGACCCACTGGACAGCCCATACCCCCGGATTTCTCGCTCACCAGCCGTTTAAAGCCCAAACAGGGGTAGCCACTCCCGCACTGGACAACCGCGACTAGGGTTTAAATAGCTCCCCTAATTCCAAATTCTCAGCAACTTGAACGGTTGCACCTCACCAGCTTCATAATGGGGCTGGCTGAAATAAAATGGGAAACCAAGAGGTGTTTAGAACATGAACACAAATATAAACCAAAACGTAAAAACCGTACCTAAAGTGGTACCAGAAAAAGAAGGAAACCTGCCCGAGAAGAAATTCCGCGCCGGAGCAATATCAGCTACAGTATGGCTGAACCACGGACATCGTCCAAGTGGAGAGGAATCAGAATACAAGACCATCTCCATCGAAAGAAGCTATACTGATAAAGAAGGTAAGTGGCAATCTACTAATTCTATGCGTGTAAATGACCTGCCTAAAGCTATGGTCGTGTTGCAGAAAGCTTATGAACAATTAATCCTGAACGAGCAGGACTTGTTCAAAGCAAATTATTAAACGGAGAGGAGAAATTAAAATGAGACAAGAAAAACAAGAAAAAGAAGCAATTAATGCATCAGAATTAAAAACGGAGGTCAAAGAAGTTAAACGAATTCAAGACTTGCCTGGTGTAGGAGCAGCTACCGCAGAGAAGCTAGAACAAGCTGGTTATAGAGACTTAATGTCTATGGCTGTAGCTACGCTTGGGGAATTGGTAGAAACTGCCGGAGTTTCAGAAGCAGTAGCTCGAAAAATGATAAACGCTGCCAGAGATAGTATGAAGATGGGGTTTGAAACTGGAACTGATGTGCTTAAAAAAAGAGAAAGTGTGAATAAAATAAGTACTGGAAGCGTTGCTTTTAATGAACTGATGGGCGGCGGGTTTGAAACCAGCGCTATTACCGAATGCTTTGGAGAATTTGGCTGTGGAAAAACCCAAATTGGACATATTTTAGCCGTAAATACACTTAAAGAAGATCCCGATGCTTGTGCAGTATATATCGATACCGAAAATACTTTCCGTCCAGAAAGGATTATGCAATTAGCAGCCGGAGCTGGAATTGATCCAGAAGATGCATTAAGTCGAATAATGGTAGCACGAGCATTTAACTCCGATCACCAAATGCTGCTGGTAGAAAAGGTAGACACTTTGATGACAGAACAGAAAAAGAAAGTTAAATTGGTGGTGGTAGATTCATTAACCGCACATTTCCGCGCGGAGTTTATCGGTCGTGGAACTTTGGCTGAAAGACAACAGAAACTGAATCGACACATGCACATGTTATCTAAGTTAGCGAGCTCTCACAACCTATGTGTATATGTAACTAACCAGGTTATGGCTAAGCCAGATCAATTCTTCGGAGATCCTACTGCAGCTATCGGTGGACATATCGTAGCACATGCTTCGACGTTCAGAATCTACCTTCGAAAAGGCAGGAAAGGAACTAGAGTAGCGAAGTTAATCGATGCTCCCAACTTACCTGACGGCGAGTGCGTGTTCGAAGTGATGGAAGGCGGACTGAAAGACACGGAAGTATAAGTCTACACATTAATTTTAGGCTTATTTTTCTTTTATTTTTTGGTTTTTTTCATTTTATCCCAGAAACATTTATATAATGTCTCTTATTAAGCTTATTACACGGTTATGAACACTAAACTTACCCATGCAAAGTTCTAATTCTTTACTATATGTAACTAGAGGTAAAAACGTAAATTTAGGAGGTACAGCTATATGGATGGAGAACGCGTCGCCCCAGTAAAAGTAGGAGAAACTCACGAAGTGAGCATAGATTCAGTAGGTGGAAAAGGAGATGGTATCGCCAAAGTCCGAGGTTTTGTCATCTTTGTGCCTAATGTCAAAAAAGGAGATTTTGTTAAGATTAGAATCACTAAAGTGCTGCAAAATGTTGGATTTGGAGAAACCGTGGAGAAATTAGACCGGCCCCCACAGCGCAGTTCAAAGTTTGTAACTATCAGCCCGGAAGAGTTGCGCCGAAGTGAACCAGAAGCTGAATCGCATTACGAAGAAACAGACGATTTTGGAGAAAGAGAGTAGAAACGTATGCGATTGCTGTTAGTTTCTCCAAATGAAATGAGAACGAGATTTTAATGCAATGTTCCCAAAGGGAAAAATCTCGAGTTGAAACTAACGATTATTTATTTGAATTTATATCAATATCGCCAGAGCTATGCATATACCATTCATATAAACATTTAAATACTGTTTCTGGTTTATTCTAATAATTACAGTTTAATTATGATTAAAAAAGAGGTTGATAGACATGGGAAAATATGTGGTTTGGTTTAAAGACTTAAAAAAAGATTCTATCGCGATTGCTGGTGGGAAAGGGTCAAACCTTGGAGAGATGACTCAATTAAGCCTTCCTGTACCTAATGGGTTTGCAGTTACAGCTCAAACCTACAAAGAATTCATTGAACAGACCGGGCTGAAGAACCAGATTCAACAACTTCTATCGGGATTGGATGAAGAAGATACAAATAAGCTGCAGAAAATATCTGACCAGATTCAACAACTCATCATCGGAACTCCGGTGTCGGAAGATATAACGGAAGAGATTATAGATAATTATGAATTGTTAGGAATTAAGAAAAGAGACGCTAACAATCTAGTTAAAGCAGAAGAAGTGTTCGTAGCCGTAAGAAGCTCAGCTACTGCAGAAGATCTTCCTAGCGCATCATTTGCTGGACAGCAAGCCACATTCCTTAATATCAAAGGAAAAGAACATATTGTTGATGCGGTGAGAGCCTGCTGGGCTTCTTTGTTTACAGCTAGAGCTATCTATTATCGACAAAAGAACAAGTTTGATCATTCTAAAGTCTATCTTTCGGCTATCGTGCAACGAATGGTTAATTCAGAAAAATCAGGGATAATGTTTACTATAAATCCTGCCACAAATAATGCGGATGAATTAGTGATAGAAGCAATCTTTGGTTTGGGCGAGATGATTGTGGGGGGAGAGGTAAATCCCAATACTTATCTGATTGATAAGAAAACTAAAACTGTGAAAAAAATTGAAGTGAAGAAACAGGATCATGGCTTATTCCGAAATGAGAAAGGAGAAAACGTAAAGAAAGCTATCGCCAAATCAGACCAAGAAAAACAGAACCTGAATGATAAACAGATTCAGGAATTATTCCGGCTGGGAAAAAGATTGGAAGAGCATTATGGTCGCCCGCAGGATATTGAATGGGCTATTGAGAATGGAGAAGTGTTTCTAGTGCAAACTAGGCCTGTAACTACATTCAACTCTAAAACCGCAGAAGAACGCGCTAGGGTTACAACCGAAACGGGAAAGATTATATTAAAAGGAGACACCGCTTCGGCAGGAGTGTATTCTGGGCCAGTAAAAGTGGTTAATGCTATTTCTGAACTAAATAAAGTTCTTAAAGGGGATATTTTAGTTACTACGATGACTACGCCGGATATGGTTCCGGCGATGCAACGAGCAGGAGCGATAGTTACCAATGAAGGAGGACTAACATGCCATGCGGCCATTGTAGCGCGAGAAATGGGAACGCCTTGTATTGTAGGAACTGAACACGCTACCCAGGTGTTAAAAGATGGAGAGATAGTTACTGTACATGCTTCCAAAGGAATAGTGTATGAAGGAAAAATAGAAATTAAGATGCCAATAAAAATAATACCGGCCGACACAAAGACAAACATTATCACTGCTACAAAAGTTAAAGTAATTATGGATATTCCCGAAAGGGCACAGATAGCAGCTGAAACTGGAGCTGACGGTGTTGGCTTAGTAAGACTAGAGATAATGATTGCTGCCGGTGGTATTCATCCAGCAGAATATATTCGAAAGAAAAAAGAAAGAGATTATATTAACTTATTGAAAGAAGGCATCAGAAAAATAGCGAAAGCGTTTGCACGCAAACCTGTATGGGTGAGATGTTCAGATATGCGCACGGATGAGTATCGTGGCTTGCAAGGTGGTAATCTGGAACCTAAAGAAACTGATCCAATGATTGGGTGGCACGGCATCAGGAGATTGTTAGACGAGCCAAAGATCCTGAAAGCAGAGTTTCAAGCGGTGAAAGAATTACATCAAGAGGGATTAAAGAATGTAGGAGTAATGATCCCATTTGTGATTAGAACGGAAGAGGTTCAGAAAGCTAAAGATATCATGCGTGAAGTTGGTTTAGAGCCATGCCGGCAAGTTGATTTCGGCATCATGGTAGAAACTCCTGCCGCATGCTGGATAATTGAAGAGTTGTGCAAAGAAGGAATTAGTTTTGTTTCTTTTGGAACGAATGACTTGACCCAGATGA
>CAZIUU010000025.1:13004-22348 GCA_964542815.1 uncultured Methanosarcinales archaeon
ATTGACCGGAATAATGAACGGTTGAATAACCGCTTTGATGAGATGCATCCGGCAGTATTGGGAGAATTGGCTAAAGTGATTAAGATGTGCCAGAAGTATAAAGTAACTACTTCAATCTGCGGGCAGGCTGGCTCCCGTCCGGAAATGGCAGATTTCTTGGTGCATCAGGGAATTGATTCTATTTCGGCTAATGCAGATGCAGTTTATGAGATCAGAAAAGTGGTAGCCCAGACGGAGAAGAAGCTGTTTAAAGATGGAGGAAAGAAGAAATAATTATTTTTTATTTTTTCCTTTCGTCGGTATCCTCATGAACTTCTTACATTCTAAGCAAGAAATAACTACTTTCCCGATTCTGGTTCTTATCCTGGAATTAACCCCTGGACGTAAATAAGCATAACAATGCTTGCAGTATTTCCGCTTTAATTCTAAAGGAACCTTAGCTTTTACTTTCATGGCGATGTTTCGGGCTAATTGAACGTAGCGGTTAGCCAACTTTCTATCAGTAGAAAAGACTTCGTCTGCTTCTGCGAATAATTGCTTAATTCGTGCTAAGGCTACCTGGTGCTGCTGAGATTTAGGAATTAACGGCTTGGACATTATCGCATCACTTTCCCGCCACAATCAAACTGCTGGTTAATCTCACGTCTTCCCTGTTTCGAATCTTTTCCATTACGAATGAACCCAATTCTTCAGCACTGCGTAATTCTACTTCGGCGATTAAGTCCCATTCACCAAATAAGATGTAGGCATTTTTTACTTCTTTTAACTCTTTTAGCTCTTCTAACAGCTCTCGTTCATTTCCTTCTTTTAATGATATCAATACAAATGCTTTCATGTTAAACACCCCCATTATGACATCAGCTTATAGTTACCGTTTGGGTATATAACTTGGGAAATATTTAAGACTTTGCCCATATTTTGGTTAATTCATGACCACCAAAGGCCGTCCTCCACGTAGCGACATTCGTGATAATCTCATAGAGATATTGTACTATCTGGAAAAAAGTTACGGTTATCAACTATGTAAAATTTATTTTGAAATATTCCCCAAAGTAACTTCCCGCAGCATTTATTATCACCTAAAGAAAGGCGTTCTAACCCAAGAAATTGAAGTAGAAGAAGTTAAAACGGAACATGGAGAATTTTCATGGGGAAGCAGTGTAGAAAAAATAATTTATCGATTGGGCCCAAAAGCTCTGCCTAAAGGGAACAATAGGGTAAAAGAAGCGATAGAACGATGGAAGAAGTAACTTTTACTAAAAGGGTATATGCTTTATGCCGCAAAATTCCGCATGGTAAAGTAACCACTTATGCTGAGATTGCCAGAGCATTAAATTGTAAAGCATATCGGGCAGTTGGTAATACCTTAAAAAGTAATCCTTACGCCCCAATTGTGCCCTGCCATCGTGTAGTCAGAAGCGACGGAAATATTGGTGGGTTCAAAGGGAAAATGCAGGGGAAAGAAATAAGAGAGAAGATAAAGCTATTAAAAAGAGAAAGTGTTGAGGTAATAAAAAGTAAAGTTAATCTGGCTAAACATCTTTTTAGATTCTAAATCCCCAGCCATCCACTTACCAAAGGATATACTAAACTTAACACTAAAATCAACAAGAAAAACAAACTAATCTTTCCGTACCAAGTATTGCCTTTATCTTTACCTTTTAGTTTCTGAAGCGATACTTGCACCATCCTGCCACCGTCAACAATAGGCAAAGGGAGTAAATTAAACAATCCGATGCCTAAACTTAGCAAGAAGAGCCATCTTAAAAATCCGCTAAACCAATCCACTGCCACATAAAGTATGTTTCCTATTCCTGCAGCATAAGCATCTTTAACTTCAAACTCGTTTTTTATTTGGGTAATTCCCATAAATCCTTTAGAAGGATTATCCGGACTAGCCGCAAGGATCAGAGAATAATTTCCGTTCTCGGTGGACAAGCTTAATTTATCTCCCGGTTTCACACAAGAAACTTCATCGCTAAACTGGGTGAAATCCCCTATTGTTTTTCCGTTAATTCCATTAATTATCGTTCCTGGAACAACCCCAGCTGTAGCGATAGGAAAAGAATCATTGTAATATGCATCAAAAGTAAATCCGTTAGGTTCAACCATCGATTGCTGCCATGGAGTAAAAATCACGGTTAATAATACTAAAGCTACTAATGCTAATAGTATATTAGAAAAAGGCCCCGCAGCAAATACTGAATATTGTTGAATATCGTTGTGCTGGCTCATCTTCTTTTCATCCGGCTCTACAAACGCCCCGATAATTGGTCCTAGAAATACCATTCCAGTGCTCTTGACGGAAATCCCGTGCGCTTTGGCCACAATACCATGTGAAAATTCATGCACTACTGCAATCACAAAAATTGCAATCAGCCAATGCCAAAACGGGAGTATTCCCATCCCCGGAACATTTACCCCTGGAAGCACTAAAGAAACGCCAGAAACAGCTTTGGGTACTAAAACCAAATCAATTATGTTCTTTATCAAGACGTACGAAATTACTACCATCCCAACATACCCGACACCCACACCAATATAACCTAACAGAATAACCCACTCTTTAAACTTGGATGAAACTTTATCAATCAAATTCAGCCCAAACTTAGTGCGATATAAGATAATAATTTTATTTTGAACATCCCATGATTTCCGCTTAAGTGCTAGAAATAAAATGATTATAATATAAAATATAAAAATAACTTTATATTGAATAATAAAGTCCAAAATGGATTGTGGCTCAAACATCTATTCCCCAAATTTTTCGTATCTACTTTTAGCTTATTATTAGCTGCCCACTACTTAAACTTTACTTCTTACGCTTGGGCTTAAGCTTCTTGGAATTGCATTTTCTGCAGCTGATTCTCTTCTGGGCTACTTTCAGGCTAGGTGCCCTTATCTTTGCTTTGCACACTTTACACACAAATATCCCTCTAATCCGCCTGGCGGTTGCTTCTTCAAATTTGACCATGTGTTATCACCTATGATTTTATCTGCTTCATTACTTTAGTTCCCATAATTTCCCAATACAATACTTCTGCCCCTTCTTTAAGATCAGCTTGCAATTCTTCAGGGATATCCATCTCAAACGTTTCATACGTAGCTGAATCCATCACATTGGCTTTATTTCCGGGAAGAATAGATAGAATCTGAGCATTCTTCTTCTCGATAATCGGAGCTTCTACTTTATCATGGCCGGGTAAAACCAGGTTTCTTTTCTTTCCGTCCAAAAGGCCTACTGCCATCATGTTTACTTTAGCATGGCCGTGCTTTCCTGGCCGAGAAACCGATAAATCAGTAACTTTGCATGCAGCATCGTCAATGATTATGGTGTCCCCTTTTTTCAGTCCGCCTACATCAACTAATTTCTTTTCGTACATAAAAACCACCTTCCCTTGATTGAAAATGATAATTTACTTTGATTATTCTTGTTTTAAAGCCATTTGAACGTCTTTTCCGGTAACGGTTCTTCTACCGGCATGTTCAGCCATTCTCTTAGCTAATGCGCCTAACTCTAATGCTTTCTCTTCTAACGCCTCAGCTAACCCTTGTTTAGCATCCTCAGAGACCCTAATCGCTCCGGCTTTGCGCATAAGCTTATCCATAGCATTGAGCGAAATATACTTTTCTTTAGCCATTAATTAGGAAAAGAGGGAGTTTATTTTTAAATATTCCGTTAAAAGAAGAGTTATCCTAATTTTAACCCCAAAAATCACCCGTTCTCCAAAAGCATTATAAACCCAAAAAATATGCCTGAAGTATGCGTAAAGTAACCCTGCCTAATGGGCTAAAAATCATATTTGAGCACAAAAAAAGCAATGCAGTGGTAGTCCAAGTGCTGGTAAAAGTGGGCAGCGATAATGAAACGATAACTGAAAGAGGAATTTCTCATTTTATCGAGCATATGGTGTTTGAAGGAACGACCCAGAGGCCGACTAATTGGGACATTTCAAATGAGATTGAGAAAGTGGGAGGCAGCTTTAATGCTTATACCACTAATGAACGAACCTGCTTTTATATTAAAGTGTTAAAGAAACATTTCCCTTTGGCAGTGGAAATTCTAGCCGACATATTACAGAATCCGTCGTTCAATCCAAAAGAATTGAATAAAGAGAAAAATGTAGTGATGAAAGAGATTGATTTAGTTAATGACGAACCCCGATTTTATCAATGGGTGCTGCTGCAAAAGAACCTGTTCGAGAAACATCCGGCCAGATATCCTACTTATGGAGACAAAAATGTAATTAAAAGGTTGAATCAAGAAAAAATAAATGATTATTTCCGGAAATATTATGTCCCTTCAAACATGGTTATTTCGATAGTAGGAGATGTAAGAGAATGGAAAAAGCGGATAGTTGAAAAATTTGTGGGAATAAAAGGAAAGAAAGTTCTGCCGGTTAAGGTTATGGAACCACCCGCGACCAAAACTAAAGAAGTTAAAGAAAAGAAAGATGTAGCTAACACGTACATGGTGGTTGGATTTAAGAGTGTCCCCCGGAATCATCCCGATAGTTATGTGTTAGAAGTGATTGATGGAATCTTGGGTAGGGGACAAAGCGGAAGAATGTTTACTGAAATCCGAGGAAAGAAAGGCTTGGCTTATGATGTGGGGACGGAACACATCAGTGATATCAATTTTGGGTATTTTGCAGTTTATGCCACTATCGATGGAAAGAATGTAGAAAAAGTTAAGAAATTGATTTTGGATGAATTGGAAAAACTGCAGAAAATAACGCCTAAAGACCTGAATGAGTCCAAGACGTTTATCGAAGGCGACTTTTATTTAGACATAGAAGATAATCAGAAAGTTGCCGACCAATTATTATTATGGGAGCATGCTAAAGATGCAGAGTGGCTGAATAAGTTTATTCCTAAAATTAAGAAAGTCGCTATCGAAGACGTGAAAAGAGTAGCGAAAAAGTATTTCCATCATTATACTATGGCAGTAATCGAAGGGAGATGAATTATCTTGTCACCTGATAACCTTCCACCAATTCTTTTAGCCTCTTGGCTTCAGCATTCTTCACGAAGTATTCTCTTACCGGGACCAACAATTTGTTGATGTATTCGGCAGCAGCAGTCTTTAAGTCCATCGGATGTAATTCTCCATTAACAAAGGCTTTTTCCAGTTCGGCATATGATTTGAACTCGAGATTTCCCCCATATTTTTCCGGACGTTCTATCCTAAACGAAGAAAATTTTTCAAAAATGATATATTTGCAATATTCCAACACGGGATTATCTGCCGCCAGTTTTTCTGGACAGTATGCTTTCTTCATCTTCCTCTTAACATCCTCTTCTGTATCGGTCATGAAGATTGCCGAATCTGGCTTGGATTTCGACATTTTCATGGCGATAGCTTTTTCGATGGGATCTTCGCTTTGCGCCGGCTCACCTAAGCCCATTAGCATGTGATGGTGTACAGCTACCGGTTTCCAATATCCTAGTTGTACTCCTAATTCTCGGGCCAGGATATTAACTTTCCTTTGGTCCATCCCTAATTGGCAAATATCAACTTTAAGGTGGAAAATATCTGCCGTTTGCATGCAGGGATAAAATATCTGTGAAGCCATCAGGGTGTCTTTCTCACTTCTTCCCATGATTTGGGTTGTCCTCAATACCCGATTTAAAGTAGTGCTCCTCGCTACCTGCATTACAGTTTTCCAGTATTCCCGATTGTTTAATAGTTCACTAGCCCAGACAAACTCTACGTTTTTAGAATCTAAGCCGCAGGCTTTCCATACTTCAATAAAATATTTACCTACCGTCTGTATTTTTTCTAAATCTCCGCCCATTTTGTTATTGGCCCAGCCATGCCAATCCGCTACCAGCATCTTAAACTTGCATCCAGCAGAAGTCATCTTATTGATATTTATGGCTCGCAATAAGCCTTGGGCAATATGAATTCTGCCACTTGGTTCAAAGCCGTCGTAAGCGATAGGGTGGAGCTTATCTTTTAATAATTGCAATAATTCTTCTTCGGTAAGTATCTCCGCTCCTACTGATTTGATGATATCTAAGCGTTGTTGTGGTGTCATAATTAAGCCAAATAAAGAAGAAGTATAAATATTTAGTGGTAAAATATATAATGTAAAGCTCATCTTCACCTAAACATGCTCAAAGTACTACTGTTTGATTTTTGGGGAACGCTAGTGGAAAATGGGGTATGGAGCCCCACACGGCAGGTAAAGGAAATATTAGGTATACCCATATTATTTTCTGAATATGTGGTGCGTTTTGAGAAAATCATGATGACTACTGATTTTCCGGATTTAAAAACTGCGTTTGAGAACGTGGCCCATGAGTTTAAAGTGGATTGTTCGGAAAGGCAGATGGAAATGCTGATTGGGATGTGGAACAAATCGTGGATGTTAGCCCGGCCTTATCCCGAGACCATTGAAAAGCTTGCTGAACTTCAGAAAAACTATCGTTTAGTGTTAGTTTCAAACACAGATAGGTTTGCTATAAATAACGTGCTGAATAAATTTGGGATGAAAAAATATTTTGAGAAAGTATTTTGTTCGTATGAATTGGGCTTGATAAAAACTGATGCGGAATTCTTTCCTAAAGTGCTGACAGAATTAGGTGCTGATAAAGATGAATGCGTTATGATAGGAGATAGTCTAGAAAGTGACATGCTCCCGGCACAAAAGGCAGGAATTAAAGCAGTAATGGTGGATCGTCGCAGTTCCCGCCAATTTGGGGTAAAAATAAGAAATTTAAATGAATTGGTGAAGGTGCTGTAAATGGTAGATATCACTTTTCTAGGAACGTCGTGTATGCAGCCAACTAAAGCTAGAAATCACTCCAGTTTTCTGCTTAGTTTTAACCAGGAAAATATCTTGTTTGATTGTGGAGAGGGAACGCAGAGACAGTTGAGGATTGCAGGGTTAAAGCCAGCTAAGATAACCCGGCTATTGATTAGCCATTGGCACGGCGACCATGTGTTTGGAATTCCAGGATTATTGAGCAGCATGGGAGCAGACCAGTTTGCTAAAAAGTTATATATTTACGGTCCGGAAGGAAGCAAGAAGTACTTAGAACATTTGTTGAAATCTTTTGCAGCGAAAGATGTGATTGAGTTTGAAGTGAAAGAAGTTAGTTCGGGTGTATTTTTTGAGAATGAAGATTTTACTTTGGAAGCCCAGCCGTTGAAACATTCTGCTTCATGCGTTGGATTTGCTTTTGTAGAAAAAGATCGATTGAGAGTAGACATGAATAAAGCGAGTAAATTAGGATTGAAAGAAGGGCCTTTGCTGGGAAAATTGCAGCACGGAGAAGATGTTGTAATTAACGGAAAGAAAATCAAGTCCAAAGATGTAACTTATTTAGTGAAAGGAAGAAAAATAAGTTATGTAGCGGATACGATCCTTTGTACTGGAGCAAATAAGTTAGCAAAAGATTCTGATTTATTAATCTCGGAGGGAACACATTTAAGTGATATTGCTGAAAAGACGGAGAAGTACATGCATCTCACCGTAAAAGATGCAGCTATATTGGCTTCAGAGAACAATGCTCAGAAATTAATAATTACACATATTAGTCCAAGGTACAAAAGTACAGCAGATATCGTTACCGAAGCTCGAACTTATTTTGACAATACTATCGTTGCGGAAGATTTTTTAAAGGTTAAAGTGTAGAATTGCAAATACACAATTTATCCCATGAACACCAAAGCCAAAGGCACTGCCGGAGAACGGGAATTAATCCATTTCTTAAATGATAACGGCTGGTCAGCGATTAGAAGTGCAGGTTCGGGCTCGATGAAATACCCTTCTCCAGACATCCTCGCCGGAAATGCTATCCGCAGATTGGCTATCGAATGTAAAGTTACCAAAGATAGAAATAAATATTTTGCTCCAGAGGAAATAGGGCAACTGAGGACGTTCTCTAATAATTTCGGTGCAGAAGCGTGGGTGGGAATTAAATTTGCAGGAGAAGAATGGTATTTTTTGATGTTAGAGGATTTAGAGAATACTGGAGTTAATTTTGGCGCTTCAGTAGAATTGGCTAAGAGGAGAGGATTAACAAAAGAAGAACTGTTGGGAAAAGAAGAGGTCGGTAAAATATGAAAAATCCAGATAGCTTATCTTTAGAGAAAATTACCAATGAAGACACCAGAATAGCAATTAATTTCTACAATAATGGAAAACTGCCTGAAAACAGTAGGCTATCCCTGGGAGAAGGACAATGGGTGAAAGGGTACAGTATTAGGCACGCTTTAGAAGAGCTTCGTTGCCTTCACCCAGATAGGGTAAATATCGTGAGTTGTATGATGGAACCCACTATGATGGCAGTGGTTGAATGCCACGGAGGATATATTATCTTTGCAGAATCTTTGAGAAATCGATACATCATCAATCGTTGGATAATTCCGCCCCAAGAGCAGCCATCATCCGCAGCAATACTCTCGCAATTTGAAAAACCTTTCTCGGTTTTAGTCGGTGACAAAATGGTGGATTTTATTTTTCCCGTGCTTGTTTTAGAAGACCAAGATATTAAAAGCATCAAATCGGCGCTGGTTGATTTCTCTGTGCGTCATCGGGGAGTCTTGTTGTATCAGCCATCGGAGGAGAGCCTGCCTTTGTATCGAGCTTTGGCTGCCCCACATTGGAATTCATAGAACCATCATCCAACAGAAAATGCACAATGGTGCCGCAAATAAGAAGGAAATATTTAAAAGCAGCTCATAGAATAAACATAATATCTACTACCATGCGCCTTAACCAAAAAAAAATAGAAGAAGTTGTCTTGTCCATTCTAGGTGAACCGGGATTAGTGCTAGTTAAGGAACTCTATGGAAAAGAAAATGTTAATGAGTTCGACTTGGCTCACCGCACCAAGAAAGACATAAAAGTCATCCGTAAGATGCTGTATTTCCTGTACAATCATCATTTAGTTGGATTTACACGCAAGAAAGATAAACAGAAAGGGTGGTATATCTACTACTGGACCTTACAGCCTGATAGCATCATGTTTCATTATTTAAAACGTAAAAGAGAGATGCTAGCTGAGTTAAAATCAAAGATGGAAAGCGGGCAGAAAGAGTTATTCTACGTCTGCAGTAAGAATTGCATCAAGTTAAATTTTGATCAAGCATTAGATTTTGAATTTCATTGTCCGGAATGTGGAGAGTTAATAATGCCTGATGAAGGCAAAGGATTGGAAAGCATACCCCGACGGATTAAAGAGATTGAAGAAGAGCTGGCTTCAGCCGAGATGGAAGAAAAAAGAAAGCCGGCGAAAGCTAAGAAAGTGATTTCTAAGAAAAAAGCAGTTAAGAAGATTAAAGCTAAATTAAGACCTAAAAAGAAGAAATAAAAAATTATCTTCTCTTTTTT
>CAZIUU010000026.1:0-21707 GCA_964542815.1 uncultured Methanosarcinales archaeon
TTTCAGGGGTTTCTAGTTTGGTGCTAGGTGTAAACTCTTTTAATTCAACTTCTCCGCTTTCTTCTTCATATATAGTTAGTACTGGAGAGGTTGGAGCGAAACAATCCATAGCAATAAATGCAGGATTGGGGCTAAGCATTTCTGCCACCATTTTAAATCCGTTTACTGTGTATTCTAATTTTATTGATAGTTGGTTAGTATTTCCATAAGATAAATCAGTTAAATCTTTTAAGTTGATGGAAAGTGTGGTGCTGTCGTCATTTCCGGAAGCTAGATTGTTGATACTATCGCCACTATCGCTAACAACTTTTCCAGAAGGATCTAAAACACTTACTTTCATCGATTTAGCTTCTACTCCACCTAAATTTTCGAACTCTACATTTAAATTTAACATTTGGTTACAATAAATTTTAGCGGTTTCTCCTTCTTTTAAGCCACTCCAAGATATTTCATTTATTTTTACGGAAGCAACTGGTTTCTCTACAACTAAACCAAATTTGAATGAATCACTGTATGCTTTCCAGAATCCTAAAGCGGTAGTGGTTATTTCTATGTTGTACTGTCCAGAGTTAGGAATGTTTGGCATGGTTTCGCTTAAAATTACAATCTTAGATTCTCCTTTTCCTAGTAATATTTCTTCTTGGTCAGTAAATTCTAAAGCAGCATCTCCAGTTAGTTTGCTCATGATTAAGCTGATAGGCGAATCAAAGTTATTGGTCACTTTAAATTCTACAGAGTAATCTTCTCCCGGGGTTACTGGTAAAGTTTCTCCGTTTTCTTCAACTGCGGTTCCTTTAACTTTAACCTCGCTGATCTCCAAAGCTGATTTTACAATTAAGTCTGCTGTTTTCTTCTCTGAGAGAGCAGAACCATCACTTACTACTAAAGTCACTTGAGTAGTTCCGACGTCTCCAGTTTGAGGTGTTCCAGTTAGCGTTAATTTATTGGTTGGATCAATGGTTAGCCATGATGGCAATATTGAATTAGCTGCGGAAATAGATAAGTCTTTTTGCTCTTCATCATCAGTAGCAATTATGATATAACTTACTTTTACTCCTTCTACTGCGTTTAGTGTAGCGGGAAGAGAAGATATTACCGGGGCATCATTATTGATCTTTCCAGGAGTGCCTTTGTCTCCCAAGCCATAAGTTGAAGTTGATTTTTTCCAGTTAGCTGCCACATTGTTGTCTAAAGAAGGATCTTTTAATTCCATGGAAGCTCCGCTGGCAAAAGGGAAAGCAGCAGTATATTCTATTTTGTCCTGCTCTACTCCGGCATTATCTAATAAAATCAGGCTGTCAATAGTGTTAGCCAGATTAATATCTTTATCATAAGCATAATCACATTTAAAATTACCATTATCGATGGGGTCATCATTATTGCATAAAACAAGGTATCCTTCTGCTGGTACGATTATTCCGGTAACCTTAGAGATAACATGTGTTTCAATCCCGGTTCCATCTTTACTTTGGATAGTCCATCCTTCTAAATCTACTTCCGCATCTCCAGTATTATGCAATTCAAAGTATTCTCCATTAGCATCGGATACTGCGCTGGGGTTAGGCATTATCTCATTAATAACAACTGCTCCCCAAGCTGCTTTTACAGTAAGCAGTACCAATAGCAACATTACCATTGCGGTAAAGATTTTGTTTATTCGCTTCATTTTGTTACCTCATATATTTTTGTTGAATGTTAATTTATCTTATCCAGCACGCACCTAAATCCGAGAGTTGAACTGGTCGTGGCTGGGTTTTGGAATTGTTCATAATAAACCAGTGCATATTCCGGCCCGTCTTTCCAGTTTCCGCCTTTAACAAAAGCAACGGCTCCGCCTAAGGTGGAGGTCCACTCGGAAACATTTCCACCCATATCGTAAGCACCAAATTCGCTTTTATCATTCGGGTAAGAGCCTACTTCCTCAGCTTTGTCCGAACAATACCAACTGTTGGTTAAGTTGCATGCAGGCAATAAGTTTCCCAATAAAAATGCCCAGGGATAATTATTTTCAGCTTTTCCGCCTTTAGCCGCTATTTCCCATTCATCTTTAGTTGGCAGTCTTCCACCTAAAGAGACACAGTAACTTTCTGCATCAGTTTGGTTGACATTAATTTCAGGTAAGTTGCCTGATTTGCCTGCTTGTTTCTGGGTAAACTCAAAGGTAGAGATGTAAAATCCGGGGGTATTTACTTCATGCACCGGATTTCCAGCATAATTGCATTCAGCAGGATAATCACATCCGGCCACATAGGTCCCGGCAGGAACTAACATAGAATAATTCTCGTCAACCTGCCCATTGCAATTATTGTCCTTGCCATCTGGATATTTACCGGTATCTTCGCTTTCTGTTGGTTTCCAGAGATAGATATTTCCATCAAGTTCGCATTTGAACCCGGGCAAAGAACCATCAATTTCACAGGCTTTGGTATCTCCAAGTTTACATTCGTCCGGGTCAGTACAACTTGTCTTGTCATTGATAGTTCCGTTAACACAATCGGTGGTTTTAGTTCCGTTGTTATTATATCCGCACTGGACTGCTTGTTCTAATCCATCGTCAACTTTATCATTGCAATCATCATCAATGCCATTACAACTTTCTACAGCAGCTGGGTTTATTGCTGCGTTAGTGTTATTGCAATCGGTGTTGTTAGTCACATAACCTGCTGGAAAAGCAACACAGGACTTAATTCCTGTTCCACTTCCGTAACCATCCATATCTCCATCAAAGAAATATTCTAAAAACATGGCATTGTCATCGATACTGCCATTGCAATTATCATCAATCCCATTACATTGTTCGGAAGCTCCAGGATTGATTGATTTATTATTATCATCGCAGTCACCGTCTCCATCTATATAATTTAGTATTTGTTTCGTTCCATTGGAATAAACCGAGCCATCGGCACCAGTACATCCTACAATTGGTTTAGTCAAGTCGCCAAACCCGTCTCCATCATTATCAAGATAGAATGTGCTCATAGCCTGCCCTTCATCAATAAAAGTGTTGCAATTGTTGTCCAGCCCGTCGCACAGCTCAACTAAAGAGGTGGTTACTTCTAAAGTTGTTATTTCCATTTTTCCATCTACACAAGATTTAACTCCGCTTTTACAGATGCCGACTCCTAAAGTTTCTGCTGCTCCCGTATAATAAGATTGGTCTGGTAGATCTTCATCCGTCAGCCCATTGCAGCCATTATCAATTCCATCGCATAATTCCGCTGCTCCGGGGTAAACTAATTTATCATTATCATCGCAATCTTCGTCTTTGCCGGAAGGAACATAGCATTCTTCACCGGAAACGTTTCCAAAGAATCCATCTTTGTCCATATCTGAGCAGAGTACAATTTGATAAACGTCAGCATTAGTTTCTTCTTCTGCGTCTCCGGTAGCATCAACGCTAACTTCGTAAGTGTCTACTGGAGCTTCGGCAGTGTAAGCTTCGTTTACTTCTGTTTCTAATCCCAAAGTATCTTTCATTGTATCGATTGTAGTGTCTAAATAAGTATCTTTTTTTACATTGGTGGTGTCAACACTCGTATCATAAGCAGTATCAACCTTCACAATATCTCTCTTGAGAGTGTCAATTCCAAGGTCATAAGTGTCAACTGGAGTATCTTCCTGTGCGTCCACTACATCAATCTTCTTTGAACTTGAATGTGAGCTGAACTCTTCTCCGCATCCGGCATAGATCAATCCTGCGCCTAACAATCCCAATAATGTATTTCTTGCTTTCATTTTGTGTACCTCGGGGGTTTATTTTAATTTTAAGAACATCTACCTCACTTTGCACACCTATTCCTGGATTTTTTAAAAAACTGCAGAATTATCTCTGCAGTACTACGATAAATAATACTATCAACACTAACATCAATATGATTGCAACTACTAATCCGGCTAAGATGTAATCATCGGCACTGTATGGTGATTCTATCGTCTGGGCGATTACTGCTGAGGATAATTGATCTGCATCAGTGGTTGCAGCAACAGTTGCTGGAGCAGTTGTTTTTGGTGTTGCAGCAGCCCCTTTAGTATCTAAGTTTATAGTACTAGTGATTACGCTGTTGCTGTCTTTAGGAGCAGTTGTAGTAGTGGCAGGAGTTGTTGCTGCGGATTTAACACATTCTTTTACTACTAACTTTGCTTCTGACAAATCGCTGATAGTGGTATAATCATAAAATGCTTTTCCGGTGATGGTATAAGTTCCTGGAGCTAAATCAGCTTTTGCTTCCCCAGTGTATTCTTTCATGACAAAGTTATTCTTTGATGTTCCGGAATCAAGTGAAAAGTCAAACTTCTGGTCTATCCCCAAATCAGAATTGATTAAAGTAAGTGAAGCATATTTCTGGTTGTCGCTGCCGTAATTGGATACTTTGGTTGAGAGGGTGAATTTGCGTGAGCAGCTTACTTCTGAAGGCAGTAATTGCATCTGCTCGATTCTTACATCGTCGCTTTTTCTGTTTACGCTAAGTTCTACATTCCAGGTTATTTCATATTCAGCATTGTTGTCATCGTCAGCTTTGATGGTTAATTCAAGAGTGTAATCATTTTCATCGGCGTCGCTGGGAACAGTAAAGTTAAATAAAGGCCCATCACCTTCGCCGGTGTTATCTCCTGCACCTAAAGCGAAGTCAACATCTTCATCAACGTCTTCTCCAAAATCAGAATCATCCAATTGAGCAGTAATGGTTCCATCGATGTCTCCATCGTTATAATCATTATCAAATTTATTGTCTAATCCGAAGCGTAGCTCTACCACATCTCCCGGAGTTAGGTCAGGAATCTTGTCCCCTTCGTCATTTAGGTTCTTTTCCTTTACTCCGTTAATGAATACATAAACATTTTTTAATTCTAACATTGACTCTACATCAGCAGCTAGATCATAAGCATCGCTGCCTACATTCAGTTTGCCGAATGAAGTATTGCCCGGATCTAATCCCACCGGTATTTCTCCGGATAGTTCTATTGAGCCGGTTCCGTCTGAACCGATGGTGATGGTTTTGGATAAAGCAGTGCTTCCGTCTAGCTTGAAATTAGTATAATCTGAATTTAATCCAGTGATGCTTACGGTTACATTTTCGCCAGCAGTACCTTTTAAGCTAATGGCATGGTTCTCAAACACGATTTCATTATCATTTTTATTCAGCTCGCCGTAATCAACTGATATTACTAACTCATTGGCGTTAGACAATTCTACTTTGGCCGATACCATTACAGCTAGCAATACTAATAATATACCAATTATACCTAAGTGTAATTTCATGTTATTTCCTCCACCCCGATTGTTTTTATTCTGAAGTAGTACTCTCTTATTTAAACCTTTCGGAAAAAAGGGGCGGGTTTGGGTTAAAGCAATTATCTATCAAATAACTAAAAAAGAGGATAATAAAAAATAGAAATAATTACTTCCTTCCCATATAGAAGAACTTTTCGATGGAAACATCAGCGTCGTTGTAGTTTCCGGACCTGGGATGACTGCTGCCTACCTGCTGTCCAGCTCCTCTTTGTATCTGGGGATGGTTAGAAGCAATTTCGCCTGGACCGAGTTGTTGGGCTGGAGCTTGAGCCGGAGCTGATGGCCGTTGATAAATCATCTTGCTGTTGATGGAAGCTACGTCTCGTTCTAATGCCTGCAACTTTTCTTCGATCTCTTTGATTTTCCGGACCATGAATTTGGTATTTTCTTCCATTATCTGCCGCACTTCATCTTGCTGTAAAGCCGGTTTTTCTGCGCCAGGCTTAGAATCCATAGTGGCTTCTGCTTCTACTTTGCCCATGGTATCTCTTAAAGAAGAATATTCATTTGCTCCCTGAGACCTAAAGATTCTTTCTGCTTGGGCTACTGCATCTTCCCTGTCGGCAGCCAGACCCTGCTTCATAAGCTCTAGAGCCATAGCATTAATCTTTTGTATTCGTTCTACATCCATTTTAGTTACCTCGTTTTTGGTTTATTATGACAATTACTTAAGAAATCCTACTTTCTGCCTATTTAATAATCTTTTCTATTCTGGTGGATATAGGTTAAGATAAATGGGGTTATATTATTCAGCTTCTGTTTAATTTGATGGGATATTCTTTGTACTAATATTATTTTTGAGAAGAACTTAAACAGATACATACACTACTCTACTTCCCTTTCGTAACAATCCCGCAGAACATCGATTTCAGACTGATAGGAATAACTCCGTTTATACTCAGATAGATAACAATGGCAGCAGCAATGATTCCTATTACTAATCCAACCATGAAATACTGGAATTCAATCATCCCTAATTGGCCTCTTTTTTCCATGAATAGTGGTATTTTTCAGAAGTATATAAAGGTTTCTGTTGTCAGCTATTTTTGGATGTCACCTCTATTTCTGCCGAAAGATTTATAAATAAGTTGCAGGTGTTATATTTAAACTTAATGTTTAACGCAGAGGTAATAATTCTGAAAAATGATACGAAAAACCATCAAAGAGTGTCCGGAATGTGCCAGTAAGAATATTTATCGTGATGTGGATAAGGGGGAGACCGTATGCCGGGATTGCGGGTTGGTTATTGAAGATAGGATGGTTGATTTTTCTCAGGAATGGAGAGATTTTGATGAAGATGGGGGGGGAGCGAGCAAGAGAAGAACCGGTGCGCCTTCTTCAGAGACGTCATTTGACCGTGGCTTAGGCACTGAGGTAGGAACTGCTGCGGATGTGTATAAATTAAGCTCAAATAAAGACAGGGATAGGTTTAACCGATTAAGAAAGTGGAATATTCGCATTTCTACTGCAATTGAACGAAATTTGAAAGTGGCTTTAGCCGAATTGAAGAGGGTTAGCTCATTTTTGAAGCTGCCTAAGTCAGTAGAAGAGGAAGCGGCTAGAATTTATAGGTTGGCGGTGCAGAAAGGTTTAGTTCGGGGCAGAAGTATGGAATCAGTTGTTGCAGGTGCTCTTTATGCTGCCTGCAGAAGGCATGAAGTTCCCCGCACTTTGGATGAGATGGGAGAAGCTTCTGGTATCGAAAAGAAAGAAATCGGCAGGACTTATCGTTTCGTTACCCGTGAATTGGAGATTTCTATCAAGCCCAGTAATCCGGCAGATTATATCCCTCGATTTGCTTCAGCACTCAAATTAACTCCAGAATCGCAGTCTAAAGCAGTGGAGATTTTAGAAATGGCACGCGATATTGAATTGACTTCCGGAAGAGGGCCAACCGGGATTGCAGCTGCTGCTTTATATGTTGCTTCCTTGATACATGGAGAGAAACGAACTCAGCGCGAGGTTGCGGATGTGGCTGGAGTTACGGAAGTTACGATTAGGAACAGGTATAAAGAGCTGATAAAGAGATTGAAGCTGTCTAAGATTGTAGAGAAGAGCAAGAAGAAATAGATTTTTATAGAACAAAGTTTAAATAAACGAGGTTCTTCTTTAGTATCATGCGAAAAGAAATAGAAGATAATTTAATTCAAGCTAAAGCAGACTTGAAAACAGCTAAAGATAATGTTCCTGCCCAAAATTATTATGCTTCAGTATTTTTCTCTCAACAGGCAGCGGAAAAAGCATTAAAAGCACTATATCTTTTTAAGAAAAGTTCTTTACCAGAGAAAACGCACAATCTAGTAAAGATTTCTTTGGAGCTTAACACCCCCACAGAAATTTCTACTGCTTTGGGAGAATTAACTCCTGCTGCCGTTCTTACGCGTTATGCTGATGTATTGGGAATGCCTCCGGTCAAATATTATACTTTAGATAATGCTAACCATGCCATTAAACTTGCGGAGGTGGTGCTAACATGGGTAAACCGTCAATTAAAATAAACTTAAGACCAATAATTCCTTTCTTACAATCGGTTAGAAAGAAGTTTAATCCTCAGAAGATGATTTTGTTTGGCTCACGAGCCAGGGGAGAAGCTTTGAAGTCTAGTGATTACGATTTACTGATTGTTTCTCCTACTTTTTTTAAGTATGATTTTCACCAGCGGATGGTGGAAGTGTATCATTTACAAAAAGTTCCTGTAGCTATAGAAGTTATCTGCCTGACTCCCGAAGAGTTTAAAGAAAGAAAGAAATATTTGGGAGTTATTCAAGAAGCAGTGAAAGAAGGAGTTGATATTACTGTTGCTTCATAATCATAGAGAAAAAGTAGATTTTTAAAGTTTGATTTTTGAGGGTTGGATGTTTTAAATGATTTAGGAGGAACTACAATGGCATGTGATTTAACAGATAAGTGCGCTTTTTATATGAATAGATATAATCTTAGAACCAGTCAAGAAGAGCAATTTCCAATCCGGTTCATGTCTAGGGAATATAAAGATAAAATTTGTTTAGGCGGACATAATCGGTGTCCGATATATGCTTCTTTAGATAATAAAGTTAGGTGCGGGGAAACTCAGATGTTCATTGATGGCGGAGAACCTATTACGGGAAGAGAGCTGGCGAAAGATTGGGCGAGGGACAAAAAATGACTGAAGAACAAATATGTAAGTATCATCGAAACTGCAGATTTTATCGGGAGGATGATTTTCCAAGCCCCGGAACATTTGTGACACATTTAAATCCAGAATTTATTGACAGAATTTGTCATGGGGGGGCTGGTTCCCGTCCGGATGCTGATGGTTTTCGCCAGAGATCTTGCCCACTCTATTTGGCTTTGGAAGAGAATACCCTATTAAGACAACAAATAGCTGAGAGCGGTCTGGAAAAAAGGGCAATAGTAGATGCAGAGATATTGGGATTGAAAGAGTTGAATTAAATAATAAAATATTTTATAACTAAAAATGCAACACAACTGCCTTTCATTTCCTCAGGTTTATTATCTGAATTTCTTAAGTTTTTCAGAGCTTTTAACATCTTCACTTAGCTGTTTAAAATCTTCAGTATCAACATAAGCTATTCTGGCTTCATTTCCGGCAAAGTCTTAGATGTTTCTTACCCCGCTTGCAATGGTGGGAAGTAGTTATTCTTTCTTCAAACCTTATTCCCAGGGCAATTTATATTTATGCTTTCCAACTATCACTGGACGTACTTTGAATACACAATGCTGGTGAGAACTATCCAAAATTTCGTCCATGCGGTCTCGATATTGGTCTAAGCATTCTTGGGCTTGTTGCGAAGTCTCTCCCGGTATGTAAAGCAAAACCGGGCAGGTCTCATCAAAGCCTAGTTCACCCATGCTTCCTCCGCCATCTCTTATTATTCCCGATTCTTTTAAAATCTGTCCTAATGGATGAGGATCAGTGGGCAGACGGGGAGAGCCGATAGAATAATTGAAAAATCCTTTCTTTTCAAACCACTTGCCGGAAGGCATCAGCAGTTCATAGATAAAATAAGTTTTCCCATCTTTTATTTTAGACTCCTGTTCTCCTTCTACTACCAGCAATTCCAATGAACGTTTTTGGTATGACATTTTTATTCCCCCTCAAACTCTACTAATTTGAAAATATTATAATTCTTTAACTTTTCTCTTCCTTTCAATTCTGGTAAATCTATCACAAATCCAACTCCTGCAACTTTACCACCCAATTTCTCCACTAATTGGCAGGCAGCAGAAGCGGTTCCACCAGTAGCTAATAAATCATCTATTATCAAAACGTTTTCTCCAGCATTAACCGCATCCCTATGCATCTCAATTTTATCTGTACCATATTCAAGAGCATATTCCTGAGAGACGGTTTCTGCAGGAAGTTTTCCTTTCTTTCTAATTAAGATAAACGGCAGGTTTAACTTATACGCTAATGCCGCTCCGAAAATAAATCCTCGGGATTCTATTCCGGCAATCTTATCAATCTTCTGATTCCGGTAATGCTCGGCAAATTGCTGAATAACATAATTAAATGCTTCCGGCTCTTGAATTAAAGTAGTGATGTCTCGGAACATTATTCCTGGCTTGGGCCAATGCGGCACTGTACGAATTTTAGATTTGAGCCATTCGTTATTTTTATCTGGGATGTGATTAATATTTTCCTCAGTTTTCTCCTCTCCACCAATAACTGCGGCCTTAATATCTTCTTTACAACAGCATTCCCATTCTTTAATTTTTGGGATGGTGTGCAAAAACAGTTTTACTACATTCTCGGCATTCTGCTTGAACACTGCTAATACTGCACTAATATTCACTGCCTCTTCCGCTTCTCTCCAACAATCATAATCTGTGCTCATGGCAACTGCAGCATAACATATACCTGCTTCTCTGGCTAACACTACTTCCGGAACAGTAGACATATTGATTACATCTGCATCCCAAGAACGGAACATCTTAGATTCAGCTTTAGTAGAAAATCGCGGACCTTCAATAGTTATCATCGTGCCTTCTTTATGGGAAGGCAAACTTAATTCATGAGCTGATTGGTCTAACAATAATCTTAGTTTGGAACAGAACGGCTCAGCCATAGGAATATGACACACTTTTCCTTCTTCATAGAAAGTCTGAGCACGTTTAGTAGTTCTATCGATAAATTGATTGATGAATACAAGCTCTCCTGGTTTGATTTCTTCCCGCAGTGAGCCGCAGGCAGTAGAAGCCAAAATGTGAGTACAGCCTTGTTCTTTCAACGCCCAGATGTTAGCTTGATTATTCACATTGGTGGGCATAATAGAATGAGTTCTTCCATGTCGGGACAATAAAACCACTTCTACTCCCGAGATTTTCCCGATTTTCAGCGGAGAAGAAGGCTTTCCGTAAGGCGTAGTTACTTCTACCTCTCTCGCTTCTTTCAGAATATCTGGGTTTTCTAGTCCCGAGCCGCCGATAAGGCCGATTTTAAGCATGGATTTCCCAAAATTATATAAGTTATTTATGTATTTCGGTAGAAAAGAATATGTTACTGCTAACTTCATCAGGAATTGTACCTCAGATAAAACCTACTTTTATGTCTCTGTTGAGCAAACCAGTTAGTGAGAATAAAGTAGCATTTATCACCACTGCTGCTTACGGGGAAAGTAAAAACCCGACTTGGATGGAGAAAGACCGGCAGTTATTGTATGGTTGTGGGATTAAAGCAATAGAAGATTTAGATTTGAAAGATAAGACCAAAAGTGAGTTAGAAAAAATCATTGCTGACAAAGATATTATTTTCGTTAATGGTGGAAATACGTTTTATTTATTGCATTGGATTAGAGAAAGCGGCTTTGATAAGATTTTACCTACTTTCTTGAAAAGAGGGGGCTTGTACGTGGGAGTTAGTGCCGGAAGTTATGTTGCTTGCCCTACGATTGAAGCTGCTACTTGGAAGCATCAAGACCGGAATAAAGTGAGGTTGAAAGACTTAACTGCATTGAATCTGGTTCCGTTTCTGATAACAGCGCATTTCGAAGAAAAGTATCGGAAGATTGTCGAAACTGAAGCTGAAAGAACTAAATATTCGATTGTGGCTCTTACTGATGAGCAGGCAATATTAATAGATGGAAAGAAAGTAAAACTCATTGGAACGGGAGAACGGAATTTTTACAATGGGTTTAGGGAAAATTAATCTTTCCGCTTTAAACTCATCAAAACTTATATAAATCATCCAACATTACCTTTATCTATGGCATCTCCAGGAGACAGAATCCGAGTAAAAACACTTACCGATGAAATAGAAGGGATTCTTATGCCCAGCTATGACCATAAATCAATCCTCATCAAACTACCTAACGGATATAATGTTGGTTACGAAGAAAAAGAAATTCTGAGTGTAACTTTACTTGAGCCGAAGAAACCAGTGGTAGAGAAAACAGTTAAAGAAGTAGTGTTCAAATCTGGACTTAAGACAATCACTTTATTGCATTGCGGTGGAACCATCGCCAGCAAAGTTGATTATGAAACCGGCGCAGTTAAAGCTAAGTTCTCTCCGGAAGAATTAGTAGAGATGTTCCCCGAATTAGGTGAGATAGCTAATTTCAAAAGTAGATTAGTAGCAAATATGTTGTCAGAGAATATACGCTTTGCTCATTATAATTTGATTGCGAAAGAAATTGAAACGGCAATTAAAGAAGGAACGGATGGAATAATTGTTACCCATGGAACGGATACGCTGCATTATACTGGCGCAGCATTAACTTTTGTACTGGAAAATCTGAACATTCCGGTTCTATTAGTTGGAGCACAACGAAGTTCAGACCGAGGCAGCAGTGATGCTTTCTTTAACTTGAAGTGTGCCGCACAATTTATCGCTAAATCTAATTTTGCGGGGGTTGCTTTATGCATGCATGCTTCTCCCGATGATGAGAAATGCGCAATTCTTCCCGGAGTGAAATGCAGAAAGATGCATTCCTCTCGAAGAGACGCGTTTAAAGCGGTTAATGCCGAGTCGTATGCGTTAATTGATGGAAATGGAACGATTGAATGGAAAACTAAAGAATATCCTCTAAAAGTGCTGGAGAAGAAACCATTAAATTTAAAGTTGTTCAAAGAAGAGTTGAAAATAGGAATTCTTAAGGCTCATCCGCAGATGTTTGCCGAAGAGTTTAAGCCATTCAACAAATTTCAGGGATTAATTTTGGAAGGTACCGGTCTGGGACATTTTCCCATCGAGAAATATGATGAGAATACTGCTGAGCATGAATTAATTTTTGGGGCGATGGAAAAGCTGGCTAAAAAGATTCCGGTGGTGATGACGGTTCAGACCATTTTTGGTGTAGTGAATATGGATATTTATTCTCCCGGAAGGAAGCAAATCGAAGCGGGCATACTGGGAACGCAGTTGGATATGCCTCCGGAAACCGCGTTCATTAAGTTAGCTTGGTTGCTTAGTAATTATCCCAAGAAGAGAGTACGAGAATTATTTTCACACAATTTCCATGGCGAGATTGGTGAGAGAAGAGAGTTAGGTGAAGAATTTAATTGAGGTGAGACGATGAGGAAACGTTATTTGATTGGATTATTGATGATATCTTTGATATCTTTGATATTTGTGATTTCATGTACACAAACTAAAACTATTCCTGAAAATAAAGCCTGTTCAGTTGATACTGATTGTGTTCCTGCCAACTGCTGTCATCCGAATGATACGATTAATTTGAAATTTGCACCAGACTGTTCTTCCACTATGTGCACTATGGAATGTGTTCCCAATACCTTAGACTGCGGGCAGGGCGAAGTTAAGTGCGTGAATGGAGAATGTAAAGTGGCGATGAAGAATTAAAACTTTTATTGTTATAGCTTGACTATGAAACCTTTATCTCCCTCATTCTTCAACCGCGACACCGTTACCGTAGCTAAAGAATTGTTAGGCAAAGTAATATCCGTAAATGGCTGTAAAGCTCGCATCGTAGAAACGGAAGCTTATGGCAAAGATCCAGCTTCACATGCTTTCAAGAGAACTGAACGAAGCGCATTGATGTTTGACACTTACGGCCATGTTTATGTCTATCTGATTTATGGGATGTATTACTGCATCAATTTTACTACGGAGAAGATTGGCGAGCCGGGAGCAGTATTGATTCGAGCAGTAGAACCATTAAATAAATTTGAAGAGTTGAAGAAGAGAAGAAAAACATCTGATTTAACAAATCTGTGTTCCGGTCCGGGAAAATTATGTTCAGCGTTAGGAATAGATAAAACTCATAATGGAGCGAAATTGGGAAAAGACGTAAACGTTTATGATGATGGTTTTGAAGTGGAGAAGATTGGAACAAGTTCACGCATTGGTATTAAAGATGCGTTAGAGTTGCAGTGGAGATTCTTTGTGGAAGGGAATGAATGGGTGAGTTTAGCCCAAAAAGCTTATAAATAAGTGATGTTTACTAAAAGTAAACGTATGTTTACTAAAAATGAACGAAAAAACAAGAGTTCCTAATTCCGAACAAGCATTAAAAAAAGCCTTTCTTAACTGCCAAAGCCGGGGAAAGTTTAAAGCAGTCCCGAAAGAGTCTTATTCAGATTACTTAGAAAGAGCCAGAAGAGACTTACTTTCTGCAGAAAGAGATTTTCAGGCAGGAGACTTCCATTGGGCCAGAATTAAAGCTTACCAGTCTTTATTTCATCTCCTGAATGCTATCTTAGTCAAACACCTCGGATTTTTCTCCAAAGACCATGGCTGCGTAATTGTGGCTTTAATGAGCAACGATATAATCACTTCTGAGATAGCAGGTAAAATTAACCTGCTGATGGATAAAGTAATCGCTGCAGTTAATGTTAAGAGCATTTATGAAGACATTGATGAGTTTCGGCTCCAAAGAAATTTTGCTCTTTATAAGCCCAAAGCTTGGGAAGAGGTTAAAAAGGAAGATGTAGCAGAAGAGCTGGATAAAATAAAAATTAATTTTAATATTTTGGCGGGGTTATTATGACTCTGACCACTCTGTTCCCTTTAAATAATGGCAAGATGGCAGTCTTGTTGGAAATATATCTGGAAGACGAAGATTATCTGAGAAATATAGAAAGAAAGACCAAAATAAACCCTTCTTTGCTGCACAGGAATCTTAAAAGCTTGCTGAAAAGCGGCTTTCTTTCCCGGGAGAAAAAAGGAAGAGAGTATTTCTATTCTATCAGTGAGGAAGAAAAAAATCTGATAATCCCATTTTTAGAGAGATATCATCAAGATAAAGTTATCGGTAGGCATCCAGAACTAAAAGCATTAGTTAAATTTCTGTATGGAAATCCGGAATTGATGAAAAATTGCGCAAGAATTTATCTTTTTGGCTCTTTTGCATCTGGAAAAGTTGGTCCGGAGAGCGATATAGATATTCTCTTTGTTACTTTAAATAAGAAATTAGTAATTCGTTGGTGCAGCGAGACCTCCATAATTATTGGAAGGATTATTAATCCTTTAATTTATACCCCTAAAATGTTTAAGCAGGAATGGGCTAAAAACGAGCCATTACTGGTTTCGGTAGTAAAGAGCTTAAGAAATAGGGTGGTGTTGAAGTAATGTGGCGGAAAAGAACTATAGTTCGTTTTGATCACGCCCCCATCTTAATCCCTTTACGCGCCTCCGTTACCAGCTCCGTAAAATCCTCTTCCAAGTGCCTTTTCTGCACCTGCTGCAACGCTTTAGAGAACCATGGCTTGAGTATGGAATGCGTGCCTGTGATGGCTTTTCTTAAATCGTCTTTGGAAATCTTTCTTCTCTTACCGGTATGCAGGCTTTCTTTGAGCGGTATTTCGGTGGCTAACTCACACACTGCCTTCAAATCTGCTCCGGAGAATCCTACGGTTAACTTAGCCATCTCGTCATAATTTATTTCTTCTGTTGGTCGGTGAGATAAATTGATTTGCAGGATATCTCTGCGGGCTTCTTCATCCGGAGGAGGAATAAATAAAGTGGTTCCAAATCTGCCTTCACGGCGCAAAGCCGGATCAATAGACCACGGTTCATTTGTTGCTGCTAGCAATAAAATCTGTTGTTCTTTGGAATCCATGCCGTCCATTTCCGTAAGCAGTTGAGCTACCGCGCTTTTGTCATGAGCTGGTGCATCACTTCTATCTGAACCCAATGAATCAAACTCATCAAAGAAAATTACCGTTGGCTGTGATTCTCGCGCTTGAGCAAATAATTCGGCGATATTCTTTTCCGTTTCTCCTACATATTTACTTTTCAAATCTGAACTTTTAACGTGGATGAAACTCACTCCGGCTTCATTAGCGGTAGCTTTAGCAATCAAACTTTTACCGCATCCTGGAGGCCCGTACATCAATATTCCTCCGCCGGCTTGTTTGCCGTAGTATTGGAATATTTCCGGGTGCTTGAACGGCTCGATTATCTTTAGTTTTATTTCTTCTTTTAATTCTTTCAATCCACCGATATGTTCAAAAGTAATTTTGTTTTTCGCTGGAGGGACGAATTTGTTTAGTTGAGTTTTTTCTTGCAGTTGTTTAGCTTTGAGATAGCTTTTTTGCGCCAGTTCTAAGTATTGCGACTCTTTCTCTGGATGATGAGTAGAAGCTTCTACTAAAGATTGTGCAGCGAGCAGATAGTTTTTAGCCGAATCTTTTGGATTTACCTTTTCTTCTTTCTGAGCTAATTGTACTAACGTAAATATTTCGTTTTCATTACACATGGTTGAGTACCTGTTCGATTTTTGGCAAATAATTTTCTGTTTTTTCGGATGGGTTGGATTCTTGCAAGCTTCGTTTAGCTAATTCTTGTTTAGTTAGTTCTACTTGAGGTTCTCCTCTTAGCTTTTGCACTTGCTGGTAACATTGCTGTGATTTTTTCAGCCACTTTTGTTTTTTCTCCAGTTCATGGTTGAGGAGATAAATACTGCATGCTTCTAAATAGTGAGAGATGGCTTGGGGAATATTATTTTCCTGGTTGAATAAAGAGGCTAACTTTTCTTCTCTTTGTGCGTCTTTAATGGAGCACATGTTGCACCTCCATGCTGCCTAATTCGGCTTGGATTAAGAATGATAATTGGTCACGGTTGATGGAAGAAGGAGTTTGGTTGGTAAATGTTCTATTTGTAGAGGTTTGATGTGCAGAATAGTCTTGGAAAGGCAGAGCTTGATACGTTTTTGGTTGAGACCATACTGAAGGTTGTTTAGGTGCGTCTTTAGTTTGCGATGGTTCTTCTGCAATTCTTTTGATTGGTGTTTTGAAAAATTCCACCGGTGCAGAGAACGATAAAAGATTGCTGGTAGTGGGAAAATTATATCCAGTTGTTTTCTGGTCGAAATAGGAAGTGTTATAATTCTGGTTAGGTTGGGTTCGGGAGGAATATTGAGTTAGGGGGTTGTAAGAACCTAAAGTTGTGGAAGCATAAGCACCCGCTTTTTGATACAATTGAGCTGGCTGGTAAGTCATAGTCTGAAAACTAGGGTAAGCTATCCGTGCTAGGGTGTATTGATGTGGTCGGCATACCATGGTAGTGAGACTATATTGTTTAGTAATCTTATTTAGGTTAAACTGGCTTAAATTTCTTTCGCGGGAAAGTGGGACATAAAAGCCAGAAATGTTGTACATTGCATTCTATCTTTTCCAACCGCTAAACATTTATATAATCGAGTATAGTTAATTAAAACAAGGTTATCAAATGGAACCATCCACCTTTCAGAAAGAAACCGCTCTTAGCACAGCGTACGACTTGGTTTATGCTGGGCCAATAGAGTCTTTAGCTAAAGATGTTGGTTATATGCTGTGGAACGAAAAAGGCAATCCCGGGCATGGCGACTGGTGTTTTAGAACTGAACATCCCCACACCAAAAAATCTTTTTTCCAAGGGGTGTTGGGATTGGATATTGAGAGAACTCAAAGTTTATTACTTCAGTTGGGATTGCTTACTGGCAAAGAAACAATTAATTATGATTGTATTGAGGTACGGCATCCTGTGGACCAAATTCGCTTCCGACTCTTTTCCGAGGAAGACCAATTGATTGACGATAATGGGAAATTTTCAGAGAGAGATGGACGCAAGTCCTTGCACTCGGCGACCAAAGGCGCGTTGGAAACGTATGTTACTTCATTAGCGGTAGTAAGAAAAAATAATGGAAAGAAGTGCAGGACAGACTTAGAGCCAGGGGGGGCGGGCATTCCTTCGAGTTTTGGAGAGCTACTGGGAAAATACTTGTTAATCCAGCACCATTTTGTCCTGAGAGAAAAAAACCTGTGCCTTGGTTTAAGTGATATGTGCGAAGTATTAAGTGATCTAAAATTTAAAGTTACTGGTGATGAACAACTGGTGCGATATAAAGAGAGAAATATGAACCATAATGTAAATCACGTTTTCTTAGCCAGAATTGATGACCTTGTTGTAAATTATGTTTTCTTGACCAAAGCGGATATTGCAGAAGAAAAAGATTGGGCGGTAGAATGTTTTCAGCTGACGTTAGACAAAATCAGGATGCACACGGATTTTCAGGAAGCACTAACGCATTATTCCCAGTTGCGGGAGATTCGGTTTGGCGGGTGTGGTGAGAATGGATTAAACCCTTCTGCGGTGATTCGCTCACAAAAACAAACGACTGAATCACCTTACCATGCAGACTTGGGCGAGATGGTCTTTAGGCATTATGATCCGCCATTGAGCAGGATGGCAAGAGTGGCTGAGGAAGATAAAGATATGATGACGCTCTTGCGATTGGTCTGATATGCTTTGGCTTTTCTGTTGTAACTGATGTATTTTCAGAAACATTCCTCTTGGAAACTAATTAGCGATAAAAACATTCCTCTAGGCAACTAATTGTCGCAAGAAATGTTCCTGAAGGAAAGTTTTTTAAAGTAGAACGTTTTTCTAAGCTTAAAATGGATGAAAAGCTCTTTTCCGAACTGGTAGTCGTTTCTTCGGCTATCGCAGAGCAAAGTAAAGTCGTTCAACTGCGTGAACAAAGTAAGAAGATAGTCTCTGAACTCCTACCCAAAACTCGCGGGGTTTTTGTCATTGCCGGATTAAGGGGCACGGGAAAGACCACCATCCTGGCAGAAATCTATTCTCAGGAAAAAGATTCACTTTTTATCAATGCCGAAGTGCTGTTAAAACATACTACCGGATTGCTCGATTTTCTGCATTACGCTTTAGCTAAAGGGTATAAAACTTTTCTAATAGATGAAATTCATGCCCTTTCTTCCTGGGAGAAAGACATTAAAATATTTTATGATGAAACCAAAAAGAAGATAGTGTTATCCGGCTCTTCAGCTATCGCTCTCAAAGCCAAAAGCTCAGAACTATCCCGAAGGGCGCAAACTTTTGAGATAAAGCCTTTTTCATTTCGGGAATATCTTATCTTTCAGACTAAAAAACAATTTCCCATAATAAGCTTAAATGATCTTCTTCAGCCTGAGATCCGAAAAAAGTTAGAGAAAGAGCTCCAGCCGTACTTTCACTATTTTTTACCTTACACTCAATTTGATGCTCTTCCGGCAGCGTTTTTTGATAAGAATCAAGAGACTTATATTAATATTTTAGAGAGAGTTATCCGCTATGATTTAGTTTCCCTGCGTGAAGTAGATACTCTCTACCTGGAAAATACTTTTCGGGCGATTAGGGTAATTGCCAGCTCTTCTCCCGGCGAACTGAGTTATTCCGGTTTGGCTTCATCTTTAGGAGTGGGAATTAAGCTGGTCAAACAGATTATCTCTTCTCTGCAGCAGACCGGCATAATCTATCTTATTCCACCTACTGGCGCAGGAAAAAAAGCCGTACGCAAAGAGGAAAAAATACTTATGCCTCTTTCTTTTCGGGCAGCTCTGTGCAATCATTATAATTTAACTATTCCTCAAGGCGCTTTAAGAGAAGACTTTTTTGTCCAGCATGTTTCAGACTGCCGCTATTTAAAATCCGGAAAAGAGCGCCGAACTCCCGACTTTGTGGTGTTGGATTATATCTTTGAGGTCGGCGGTCCCTCTAAAAGTACAGAACAGATCAAAGGATTAGATAATGCTTATCTGGTTAAAGAAGCGGTTTCCTCTTCGGAGAAAGAAATATCTCTGTATTTGTTCGGGTTTTTGTATTGATTTTCCCCATAATTTTTTAAATCAGGATAATTTATTAGAGTAGTATGCGGGGGTA
Organism: uncultured Methanosarcinales archaeon; assembly: GCA_964542815.1. Taxonomy (GTDB): domain Archaea; phylum Nanobdellota; class Nanobdellia; order Woesearchaeales; family GW2011-AR9; genus JACRPH01. Next base: position 19,396 of record CAZIUU010000026.1, read on the forward strand.
GGAAAGTGGTCAAAGAGCTGAAGCATATTGCTTGTTCGACTGTATCTGCTACCTTGAGGTCCACTGTCAAAAGGGTAGTCCCTTAGTGGGTTCGCGTGTTCGAATGCCAGTTACGCTAGGCGAACGTATTCAAGTGGGGTGTTCGCTTTGCTCAACCCCACGACATAGCAAAATGGCGTAATCGGTTAGAAAGTCACGTCCTCCGCATCATTTTTTAATAACTAATAATTATTCGCTCTTTATGGTTCTCAAATTGAATATTCCACCATCATCTCTTTTAACAACAACCTTTTCTAAAAGTTTACATTCTCTTCCTTCTTTGGTTCTAGAATAAACCTCTTTTGTTAGCCATCTCGTAGCTTTCTCTTCAAAATCTGGATTAACTATTTGTGGCATTTTCACCCCTTCGATAGGGATCCAATATTTTCCAATAAGTGATATTATCCCAACATTAACACTTATTCTTAAATAATCTTCCAGTAATTCTGGAACAATCCTAACTTCTTTGGTTACGCCATTTTTTCTTTTAATAATCTCAACACCGTCTTTACTTTCATCAGCAGAATAAACAAAGTTTGTCATACCCAAACCGGCGAAAAGGGCAACCATATAAGCATCTCTTTCCGGTCTCGTTGTAATTCCAGATAATCTTAATTCCTCTTCGAATTCTACTTCGTCTTGCTCTCTTGCTAGATAAAGTCTACTTCTCGTCTGATCTTCTTGCGCCATACATTCTTTCTTTTCGTAGTATCTTTTCCTATCAAAAAGAAAAAGATAAGCAGAATCCAACTTTTCTTCAGCTCTTAAAATTGCATCATTTATATCCCAATTGCGAATTATTTTTTTCCATTCCGGAGGTGCTTCTGGTGCGGTTACCCGAAGATATTGAGCAATATTTTTACCAGCATAAGCCAGGGTTATTTCATTCAAAGTTAGATTATCCAATGTATTTCCCACGTGGGTAGCTATCTTATAGTAGTATATAAACCTTTCTAGGCGTCCTCCGCATCATTTTATTTTTTCAGAAGTGTAAGAACTTTACTTTCCCGGCACATACTCCTTCACCACTTTCTCGTTCCCTTTCTCGTCCATCTCCGCTACTCTCCACAACAATCCATCTTTAATGTAGGCTTTCCCCTCAATGCTTCTCTGGCAATTCGAGCAGTAATCATGAATCTCAAAGCTGCCGATGACAATTTCCAAGTCCGGGATTTCTATTTTCTCTCCCAAGCGGTAAGTTTCCAGAATATTTCCTAAAGCTTTGGTTTGATAATCAGAAAGTTTTTCTCCACAAGTACAGGTGTGCTCTACTTCAACTGTGTCAAACATGCCCATGTCTTATTAGTCAACCCATAATTTTGCGATTATGTCCATGCCATTTTTACGATAATTGCAGTCCATACGATATTTTCCGTTAGGATTTTTTCTTACTTCCTCTTTCAACAATTTTGTTGCTTCTTCCAAGCGTCGTTGAAGCTCATCTTTACTCGCTTCGATGTCTCGATGTGCATAATCAATTGTACGATAATAGCGCATGAAGTGATAATTAATGTTGAAGTATTTAATTTTTTCCATAGTATGTGCATAGCACCTTCGAAACCCTCGATAAGAACGTCGATGGCTCTGCGTCCCCGTGAGGGACGTCCCCCCGCGACGAGCCAACTTCTCCAAAAAATAATGGTTTCGACTTTATGATGCTATGCACATACTTTCCATAACAAACTATATAAACCAAAATTCCTTTCCTTCCCAAATCATGAAAAAAGAGGTGTTGGAACATTATGAACTTCATCCTACACAGCATCCTCATCACCCCATCTTCCACCAAAAATTGAGCTTGGGGCAGAAAGCGGCAGATAAGATTACTTCTTTCGGTGGCAGCTGGATTTTTATTGGAATATTTGCTTTAGTGGTTATAACTTGGATTGGTGTGAATGCCTGGCTTTTGGTAGAAAGACCTTTTGATCCTTACCCTTTCATCCTTCTGAACTTGACTTTATCTACGCTTGCTGCCATCCAAGCTCCGGTAATATTGATGTCACAGAAACGGGAAGAAGAACGAGATAGGATTGATGCGAAGTATGATCATGCCATAAATCGAAAAGCAGAAAGGGAAATTCAAGTGATCTATAAAGAATTGCGGGAGATTAAACAATTGCTGTTGAAATGCCGAAAATAAGTATTTGAAAAAACTGAGCAAAATATTTTCGTAATGTGGAAAGCTCGCTCGGTTGCTCGAATCGTTGTATTCTCGTAATCGAGCATCGTGCACGGATTGTCATGGCAGCAGATTGGTTGCACAAATAATAGGG
>CAZIUU010000027.1:0-11868 GCA_964542815.1 uncultured Methanosarcinales archaeon
TGAGCACTATACAAAAGAGGGAATCTCCCCCAAAAGGAATAGACTTTCTTTACCTTACTTAACTGTTCATCGTTGCTTGCGGTTATTTTCATTTTAGTTTTACCAACCTTAACTTAAAAACTCTTTTAATTTTTTAGGAAATCCTCGGAGATATAACAAAGCTAGCGGTGCAGCCCAGTTTGCAGTTCTTTCCACGAAATCCCAAATTGGCTCTCCAGAGATAGGTCTTATCACGGCAGTTATAAAAGCCCAGAAGCTGGCCCAAATCAAAATAATCCTGAGTGGTTTTGTCAGAGCAAAAATTGCTATCAAAACATCTAAAAACCCAATTAAAGGAAGTAAGACTAATGCACTCGATTCAGAAATCCCTAAAGAAGTAAAATAAGGAATCCAACTTTTCTTCACCAATAAAGCGAAAATTCCGTGTCCTAAAAAAGTGCCAAACACGCCTATTCTTAAAATCCATTCAGTTTTTTTTGCATTGTTTAGCTTTGTCATTAATCCACCTTTTTAGCTGCTGAAATTTCTTGATACTGCCCATAAATCCCCCAACTTAATAAAATGATGCTAATTATACCCAGCACCGGCTGAACGGGCATGAAATAAGCAGTAATAAACGTCATTCCTAGTAAATAGACTAAAAGATGATTGCAGATGGCACAGCCGAAAGAGAACAGCCCTCCAAAAGTTCCGCCGGCAGCTAAACCGCAAGATTTTTTAGTGGCGCTTCTTCTGTAATTCCATAATCCGATAAAAATCCCAAACAGCAAAGAAGTGATAACCAGAAAAATATAATCATAAAAGTGAACTGGGGACATTCTCTTAAAGAAAGAATTGGGAATCAGCACGGTAATGGTGCCTAATAAAAAGAATAAGATTATGCCGGAGACTATTCCAAATAAAGAAGAATTAGTCTTTTTTTGTTCTTGATCCATTTTTATCTGGCAGAATCAATCATCTCTTTCAGTTCTTTTTCCACTATTTCTGCTTCCTCTCTTTTCACTTCCGGAAAGAGCTGGGAAATCATCGTCGGTCTCATCCCGATGATCTTAACTACCCCTTTTTCTTCTAGGACATTTATTTTGCAGGGCATGCAGAGGGAAATCAGTTTGTTTTGGTTAAGGAAGTTCTGAGCATGCTTGCCAGAACAAATCTCTATTATCTTTAATTTATCCTGCCGGAAACCTTTAGCAGCCAGCCTTTCTTGAATATCGTACACCTGGAATAAAGCCCAGCTTTTCTTTTCCACAGCCTGAAGCACAGAAATCACTGCCTGCTCAAAGCTTTTCTCGGTTTTAATCTGGTAGACAAAATCTTCGGTTTTCATTTTTTCAATACTCTTTTTCTCTTAGTGGAATAGATAAAATAAAAAATTAAAAGTTTATTTTCTATTTTTAGCGTTTTTTATCAGCCAGTAGATTGCGGCAACAACTAACGCCACAATCAGGAGATAATTAATCACTCCAAAAATTGACCAGCCCCAACCGTAGCCGGAACCCATCATTCCTCCATATCCTCCGTAACCCATCATATTTCTACCCCCCATCATGCTCATCATTCCCGAACCCATCATCCCTGATGACATCATGCCCCCGGTTCCTGAGTTCATCATTCCACCAGATTCTCCACAGTAGACTGTCTTGGCCATACTGATATGAAACTGTTTTTCTGTCTCAGAGCCTTCTTCAAGTCCCATCATTTTGTGCATTAGCTTATGGGCTTCACCAGGATGCATCTGTTCCATATAATACTCGCCGATTATTTCCAGTTGTTCATCAGTTAGATTATCACAGCTAATTTTCGAATCAAGCAAGCTTTTAGCTTCATTAATCTCTTGTTCAGTAATTGCGCTAACTAAACCTATCATAAATAAAGTTACTAATCCTATAACTAACCACTCTCTCAACTGCGATTTCATTTTATTCTTCCTCCAGATGACGTTTTTTGGCATTTTTTATCATTTTTTCAAATTATTAATCAGATGGTTTTATATTCTTTAGGAGGTACTGCAGATGCAAGACTGTTTTATGCACTACTGTTATCTTATCTTACTTGCTTTTAGCACTCTTAACCAGCCAATAAATCCCCGCACCAATTAACACATTCAGGAAAATAGAGTTAATCCCCAGCATCACCTCCAAAATCTGATGTGCAGAAGAGTTTTCATCTTCTATTTCACCAACATCATTACTCACTCCGACTGCCATTCCAGTAAGGGAATTTTCGCTGGCAACAGAAGCCATGTTCTCGTGCCCTTCACCCTCATTACAGGCTGAACCCAGCAGGGATAAAGACAGCAGTAACCCTAAAGCAATTAGTAATCCGAATATTTTTCTTAGCATTATCATTGTATTTCATTCCCTCATTTGAAGTATTCTAAACAATACTTAGTCTCTTGGTGATGTCCTAAATGCTCTTTCCACGCTGACAGTTCTTGCCCATCCGGAAGCTGGCACTCGCTGGGGATATTTCCTCCCCCGGCATTGCTTTTTGAAGAGTCATCATTAAATTTATTTCCAGTGCCAAATGAATAAAAGATTAGTATTAATACTAAAGCCCCTATTATCCCCCACAAAACAATTTTACTTAAATTTCCATCTATTTTCATATTTACCTCGCCCGAACCTATCTGCTTAAATTTTGTTTATGTTCTTTTATCTTCTTCAATACGAACCAGATCCCAAATGCATTAGAGACAATTCCAAACAGTAAGATGTAGAGAGTATATTTTGTTATCCATGAAGCGAAACATAAGCTGATGAACGGAAGGAAGTTAACTAAATAATGGCTGCAGCAGAGCAGCATGCTGAACGTAGACACCCCTCCACTGGTAGCAGTAGTAAAAGAGCACACTGCATTAAGATGGCGGGAATAAGTGTACAATCCTACCTGTACTCCAAAACCACCCACCAGCAAAACTAACAGTGGCCAGTATTTCTGGAACTGCAGCTTAGCCATCAATGGAAATCCCAATAAAGCCAAAACCAAAAGATTAATGCTTACTATGGCTAAGACCGCCATAATCACGTTCCGCATGATTTTATTTCTCAATTGATTTTCCATTTTTTGTTTTCGTAAATAAAGTATGAAATCGTTTATTTACGATTAAAAGGCTTTTTCGCCTTTTTTACTCCGCTTCGTAATTTTTCACATCAGATTGAACACCCACTAAGTTCTGCCAATCGTGCAAAATCGTAGACTCCCGAATAAGTTTTCCCGTTGATTTCCCAAGTGGGAGTAATTTTAACCCCTTTATTATCGCAAAGGTCTTTATTGTCCACACATTTTACATAATTAAGATATTTCTTGGAGTTGCCGAACCAGTTGCGTTGTTTGTTGGTATAGGAACAAAAGTCATTTCCATATATTACTGCTCCTTTCTCGGTTAAGCACTTAGCAAAGTTATCATACTCTCCGGGTAACTGAAATCGGAAATAAAAAGTATAAGCTAAGATGATTACGGCTAAAATCGCCCCTCCCAAAAGTAGGTATTTTCGCCATTGTTTCTTTTGCATTGTCTTATTCCCATTCCCCCCCTCCAGTCCGGATTCGGGATGCTTATCTTTAAGATGCTGTTCTAAACTGCTCTTATTTTGAAATTCCTTGCTGCAATAACCGCACTTAAATGCGTCTTCGTTCTTTGGTTCTGATCCTAGTTCAATTTTTGATTCCATTATTTTATCCTACATTTGTCTCTTCAAAGTACTTTCGCTGAGATTAGTGCGATTTTCTTTATTTATGATATTATCTTCCGCACCCGCCGCCACCAACCTGTCCACTTGGATATCCTCCACTAGGGTAATTACCATAAGTGTTTCCTGCACCCGCCCCGTAATTATTATTAGCGCTGATCATGGTAAATCCAAAAAAAAGCAGCACTAACACTAAAAATCCTACCACCACCGCTGTTGTTGTATCCATTCTTAACCTCCGCCAGATTTATATCTTACCTAATTTACGGTTGAATTTATTACCGTATTTTCCGGGTTTAATTCTTTATATTTTACATTAAATGCGTCTAGCCCCCTTAAAACAAAAGTATCATCCGGCTCAAAGCTGCCTATTTCTTTCAATGCTTTTTTTTGGTTGTTGCTATAATCTATTATCTCCGATGAAAAGATTAATGTAGGAATCTTGGTAATATTATATTTTTTAATTAATACCTTTCCGTAGTCTGAAGATTCAGTAACTGTATTCTCCTCGGCAAAATAAATTCCTGCCGGCTGGAATATTGGCTTTAATTCACTAACATTAAAACAATAGTCACAATTATCTGCAGTGAGGTAAGTTACTTTTACCAATCCTTTTATTTTCCCGCTGGAAATCTCTTTCAATGGGAAGAACGGTTCGGTAAAGAGATAATTGTCAGCCTGCTCTGATAGGAGATCTTTTAATTTAGGAAAAATCCACCAATACTCCGCTAAATCTTTGGAAAAGAGCAAGGAAGGCAGGAATTTAAGCTGTTTTTTCTCCATAATTTCTTTTCCTTCAGGAGATGAAGCTTTTATTATCTTTGTTTCTTTTACTTTCACGCCCATCTGTTCCAATTTTGCCGGGAGAAATGCAAGATCAGCGCATTTATCACAGGAAGAATCTTCCACTATAGTAGCTATCACTTCCCCTTTGACTTTTCCTGAAGCCAAGTCCAAATAAGGCACAGCTTGATCAAAGATAGCGGCATTCTTTTCTGCATCAGTCCTGAACACACTTCCTTCCAAAGGAATCTTATCAATATTCTTAGAAATGATTATAAGGGCTGGAATCTTCTTTATTCCATACTGTTCCAGTATTTTTTTAGCTTCTTTTGAATTATAATCTCCTAAAGCCGTCTCTTTTTTTATTTTGATGGTGGGAACAGTGCTAAACGCTTGAGCAATAGAATTAATATCGCCACATTCAGGACATCCTTCCAGTTTAATCAACTCTACCGAATATACTTTTTCCCGGTTTTTCCATTCTCCCAATAAATTAGGGTTAATAGAGAATACTACCAGAACCGCCACTAATACAAAAATGATACTAAACTGAATTTTTTCCATAGTTATTTTCATGTTTATCTTTCACCTCAGTTATCTCTAACCTCAACTATCTCTGCAGCAAGCCACAATCTTCTGCGCAATTTTCCCCCATTTTGGATTAGCCCTAATCATGTAAATCCCGCCAAAGATAATCCACAACAGCAGGACAAACAGCAGGCTTTCCAGATTAAATGTGGGCATAATTAAAAAATAAACCGCCATCACCAAGCCTAGGAGGAGGGGGAGGCGGAATAATTTTAAGTTTTCTTTCTTTTCCAGCAGGTAAAATATAGCTAAGCTGCTTTCTCCCATTAAGATTGCCAAGATAACTTTGTTTGTAAATACTTGGAGATAAGATAAAACTAACAAAACAATCCAGGTAATGACAACGGCAGCACAAATCACGCAAAACTTCTCTTTCAGCTTCCCCCACAGAAACTGCTTAACTAATAGGAATACTAGAAACAAGGCACTTATTCCCATCAAGATTAAAGTTAATTGTTCCATTTTTTAGTTTAGTAATTTAAAGGTTTAGTATTGTACAGATTTTGTTTTAAGTTAAGCTAGTCCTAGTAAAAAACCATAAGATTAATGCTAGGATCCCTGATACTCCAATCATTAATGACAAACTTTGAAACGGCCAAAGCACTTTGCCTTTTCGTTGAGTGATATAATCACTTACCGTGAAAGTTAACCAGACGATTAAGGTGCCTAATATCATTCCAAAGAGGAGTTTGTCTATCCCTAAAGGTCCCAACCAGGAAAAAGAATGATGAGTAGGCATACTACGCACCATCTCGAAATCAGTTATCAGTCCGGCATAATAAAAAGGAATTGCAAATAGCAAAAATGATGCACCTATAATTACTCCTTCTTGAAACCGGAAATTAACCTTTTTTTTAAGCCACTTATTAAACCACAATGCGGACGAAATAATAGCTGCACCTAAGAATAGCCCAGAGATGCTGTCATCAACCCCGAAATATCGTGCTATTTCAACTCCTCCAATCGCAGCTCCCGTGCATAAAGGACAATGTGCCATAGCTCCTGGCAAGAGTATTAATAAATTAATTATCAACAGTATTGAAATTAGTAAAAGTTTATTTTTCATTGTAGTTTGGTCAGATTTTTGTTTGAGAGATTTTGACTAATTTAGTTTTTCATTTCTTTTATTTTTTATTTCTGGTTTCATTTTAGCAGTATAACCAAGATGTTAATTAAAATTAAAAAATAAAAATGTTTTTTGCTTATTTTAGCAACCTCCCACCATTGCACCACCGCCAGCAGCAGGAACGGCACTGGCTGCAGCACTGGCAGCAGAGCTTCCCCCACCAAGCGATTGCACTGTAACAAAAACAACTGCAATCACTAAAATAGCAATTACTACCCACATTATGTTCTTTTTATCCATTTTTTTCCCTCCTGATTGGTCTAATTTATGTGTTTCATGGGCTTCGTCTTTCTGCCCAGGGCTTTGGTGAGATGAAGAGCAACAGTCCATCTTAACACCCTCCCACCATTCCGCTGCTTGCCGGTGCGCTACCTGCACTGCCACTTTTAACCCGTGCTGGAATGGTTCCATGCATCTCATAATTCATTATTTCATTTTGAGTCCAGCCGGCCGTATCTAATTTTCCGGTTCCGTCCGTATCAGCATTCGTTACTTTGTAGGTCAAAAATACAACTGCTATAAGTAACACGCCAATTATTACCCACATTATAGTCTTATTTTCCATTTTTTATCTCTTAGTTTAGGGTTTATGTTCTCAACATCCACCGACCATGCTACCGCCACCGGCCTGCTGGCCTTTTTCAGCCCCACGATACTTATTGCTGGCTAAGTTGATGTAATTTAACTCAATCCCTTGCTGCTTTAAAACCGCCGCTTTGGTTTTGTGGACATCAGGGAAGAACAAAACTTTCCATTTTCCTAATTCTTCCAGTATTTCGTCATCAGTGTACTCTTTGCCATGATTTTTAATGAGATACTTTGCCAGTCCTCTCATAGCATAGCTGTGCGCACAGCCACAGGCAGCCTGACCGTTGGAAAATACTAACGTTTTGGCTCCGCAACAGTATTCGCAGGCAATCATGCTTCCAATCTTAACATATCGGTCTAAATCTGCTCCGCTTAAACTGATACTATTATCAAATTTGCTCAGCACAGCAATTGTATCGTCAGACTTTTGAGGATTATTAACGCTGATATCATCATACTTTATCCCCAACTCTTTTCCGTATATCTTCGGTTCGCCTTTAGGCGCAACATCTATTCCAGCTAGAGTATTAAGAGTTCCAGCAGATGAAGATAAATCCACGCTGTTGTTATCATTAGTATATAATTTCCAACCGTTGAACAGCAACAAGACTGTTAATACTCCCACAATAATTAATTGTGCTGTAAATTCCCAATCTTTCTTAGGAGCTCCCGAACCCTGGTGATGAGCAGGATGATCTGAGCTTTCCTGATGGGTATGATGTTCATGTTCCCAATGTTTTTCTTCCATATTTTACCTCCCGTTTTTCTTTAGTTTGATTATTCTAGTAGTTCTTAGAATTGAAACTGTTTATAACACTACCGGAGAAACTAGTTTCACAGCGTTAAATGTATTCTAGAATGAAAGATTATCGCCTCAGAAAAAGTATTACCCACCTCATGTGGTTGTGGACAAATCAATGGATTGGCTCACCTTAAAATAACAATATTAGTCATTCCTCTTCTTTTCCGCTCAACTAACCCTTTTCCTTCTAGCTTATCCAGAATCCTGGTTACTTTAACTTTGGTATGCTGAGTTTCTTTAAGTAAGTCGCTTTGGTAGATAGAGCCCTGGTTAGCCAGAACTAATTCCATTATCCTTTTTTCCTCTTCATCCAGGTTTTCCAGCACTTTTTTCTTTTCATCTTCACTGATGACTTTCTTGGTTTCTGGAGGCAGGGCCTTTTCTCTCATGAAAAAAGTCACAAAAGCTCCCACTAAAAATAGTAAGCCAATTAGCCCATAACTAATTATTTTTTGGGTAGCCAGGGTGGTTTGCATGGGGCACTCCGGACCATGTACACAAGTTGAGGTGACGATATTTTCCAGAGCCAAGTTGAAAGAAATGACTAGAGCAAAGAATACTAACGTCACTCCTAAGACCAATAACCCAACGTATTTGTTTTCCATGTTTAAAGTTATATTTTAAATAGTATTAATAATTTTAATGGTATTAATAATCAATTAATAAACCTTGCAAAAACCACACTTTATCACCAAATGGTGGGTTTTTTATAAACGTTTCTAAACAAATCTATCTCCTTTCCTTCCAACTCCAATACCTATCTCTTCCGATAATTACATGATCCAATACATTTATTCCTAACATATCTCCCGCTTCAACTAACTTCACAGTTATCTCTTCATCTTCTTTGCTGGGAGCAGGATCTCCCGAAGGATGGTTATGCACAATTATTATTGAATTAGCGCTTTCTTTTATCGCTGATTTGAATACTTCTCGAGGATGGATTAATGAGCCGTTGAGTGTGCCTAACGAGATTAATTCTTCTTTGATAATCTTATTTTTGAGATCTAACAGCAAGATGCAAAATTGCTCTCGAGTTAGTTCTCTCATCTTGGGATGGAAATAATTAAACACGTCCTGAGCTGATTTAATGCTTCTTTTCTCTGCACTGCAAATATTCGCTCTCTTTGCTAGCTCAAATGCAGCTAAGATTTCACATGCTTTAGCGTTCCCAATCCCTTTTATCTGTCGCAATTCGGATAGAGAGCAATTAGCTAATTTTTCCAAGCCATATTTAGCGATAACTCTATGGCTCATCTCAATAACATTTTCTTCTTTATTGCCTATCTTTAAAATTATGGCTAAAAGTTCTGCATCAGACAAAATAGAAGCGCCGTGTTTGCATAACCGTTCTCTTGGCCGTTGCTCTTCAGAAAAGTCTTTGATGCGCATGATGATAATCTGTTATTTCTATTCCCCCCTCTTCGCCGCTAATAATTGATTCGTCTGCTCCAAGTTAAGGATCAAATGAGTAAATTGTTTCTCTCGTGCATCTTCATTTCTAATCACGTTTCTGACTTTCTGGATAATCTCTTTGATTTCATTGTTTCTTTCCATCAGGATATCTCCGGCCTTAGTGTCTTTTAACTTTTTCAGTCGCTCCCAATCCCTTTTCAAGCTGATGAGGTATATCTCTTCCAAATTCAGTACGGCATCTTTATAATTATTATCGGCTATCTTTTGCCGGGCTTCTTTAGCTAGTGCTTCCATGGCCCGAAAATATTCATATACAAATTCTGGTAAAGTCGAAGAAATTGTTGCCTGACTTTCCATCTGCTTCGGCGCGGAGAAACCGGCAAAATGTTCTCCCAGCCCTTTTACACTTTGTTTAGCCGCAGCCCGATACGGCAATGGAATTATCAGATTAAATGCGCGGGTATGAAATAAATTAAATGATTGAGCTATGTTCTGCTTTAACTCGCTTATTGTTTCCGGAGAAAAAGAAGCGCAGGCATCTATCACTGCAAAAGCAGCAGTAGACACTTCCTTAAGCCCGCTTTCTAATTTAAGTAACGTGTTAGATCGAGAGGCTATTTCTGAATCATCCAATGCAACAGTTTGACTAGATTTTAATTCTGGGATATCTGCTTTGTAATAACCTTCAATATCGGGAATCAAGCCGCTTTTCCAAATGAAGCCTTTCCCAAATAATGTTTTTGAAGTATTGTCAATTCCCCAACCCAATTTTTCTTTATCGGTGCCTTCTTTAAACTGGGCCGTCTCAGCTTTAGACTTTATTTGCTCTAAATTTTTTTGTATTTCTTCTAAGCTGGCATTATATGCTAATCCTTCATTTCTTTCTTCTTCAGGTAGGTGCAGCTCTACATATTTCGTATGTTCATAACGCCCCGAGAGCATTCCAAAATGCTGATCCAATAAATCCTCTTCGATAGTTCTTACAATTAGGGCATGGTTTCCTTCATTGAAATGCTTGAGGATTTTATCCAGCCATTCGGAAATAGTGTACTTGTTTAAGAAAGGCAGCGAGGTTAGGATTCTTTTAGACGTATCTTGTTCTCGAGATAAAGGCAGGTAATCTTTGGCGGCTCGTTCCAGCTTTATCAAATTGGGAGAAATTTCTTGTTCTAATTGCTGTACTTGGTTCAATGCTGATAACGCTGCTTCTTTCTTCTTAGCATCATTAAGAGAATCTCCCCGAATTGTTTTGATAGAGATTAACGCTTCTCTAAGCAGTTCGATTTGTTGTTCTTCCAGCTCGGCTATATTTATAGAAACTGAGCTTATTACTTTAACCATGTGAAATGCACCTCTTTATGTGAAATTAATCTTAAAATTATCAGAATAATAGTTATTTAAGCTTTTAGGTGGTAGAGTGATTAGGTCAAGCATCACCCTTAAATTATTACTTTTCTCCAGAAATCTTTTAAATAACGTATCAAATGGAGTTCAGTGTGGGCCCATGGTCTAGCGGTTACACAGAAATGCGACCATTTCTGGTCGCGGCTATCGCCGCATATGATGTCTCCCTTACACGGAGAATGTCCCCGGTTCGAATCCGGGTGGGCCCATTCATTTAGTTTCTCTCTGATTCGTATTTGTTTAGCAGCATGAGGTCAAAATCCCTGCGATATCACTTCGGGAGCTGCAGGGGGATTGCCCCTCGAGTCGGAACTGCGGTTCCTCGTGACTTTGTTCGCTATCACTCACAAAGCTACGGGGATGCGGCTCCAGCGATATTCATAAGCTAGGATTTTGAAGATGCTAAACAAATACTCTGATTTTACCTCCACACTCCCCAAAACCTTAAAAACCACCGCCACATTTCCTGCTTTAACATGGTAGGAACCATATTAGCTGACCAAACCCAGCAGCAAGTACTAAGTCTCTTATTTGACCAAGATGATCTTAGCTGGAAAGATATTCTATTAAACTTGGTAAAAACTGAACAAATGGATCCTTGGGATATTAATATCACCCAACTCACTCAAAAGTATATCCAAGCAGTCAAACTGATGACCGAGCACGATATGAGAATCTCCGGAAAGATGTTATTAGCCGCAGCGCTTCTATTAAGAATCAAATCAACCCAATTAGTAGAGAAAGATTTGGCTGAATTTGATTTATTATTAGCCGGAGAAGAGTATAATGAAGATGAATTATTCAACGGAAACAATGAGATGGGCAATGGAAGAGATAAATCCAAATATCAATTAATTCCCCGCAATCCGCAGCCTAGAACTAGAAAGATGTCTATTCACGATTTAATTCAAGCTTTGCAGAAAGCCATGGAGACTAAGAAAAGAATTTTGGCTCAGCAACGCCCAGTTAAGTATATTCTTCCTAAGAGAAATATGGATATAATGGAAGTAATTTACGACCTGTATCATAAAATAATGTACTATTCGGGTAAGAATAACGCTGAAAAACTGACTTTTACCCAACTGTTGCCTCCGCGAGCTGGAAAGCAGGACAAAGCATATACGTTTATTCCACTATTACATCTGGAAACCATGCGTAAGATAGAAACGGAGCAGAAACAGCCATTCGAAGAGATTTATATTACGACAATGGCGAAGAAGACGGCGAAATGACGTTTTTCCTCCTTCTCTTCCACAACCTTTTTAAAACTACTCTATAGTTAATATAAAGTATGAAGTCTACCGCAGAGATTAAAGTACCCGAAAAGATCATCGACCAAGTTATCGGCCAGGATGAAGCAGTTGATACCATTAAAAAAGCAGCATTACAAAGGCGTCATGTTTTATTAATCGGTGATCCAGGAACTGGAAAAAGCATGCTGGGTTTAGCTTTAGCAGAACTCCTTCCCA
>CAZIUU010000027.1:11878-14339 GCA_964542815.1 uncultured Methanosarcinales archaeon
GATGAAAATACGCCTTTAATCAAAGAGCTTCCTGCCGGACAAGGCCGAGATGAAGTTAAGAAATATCAGCTTAGCGGAAGTCAGGGGATGAAGAATAATAACTTCTTGTTATTTATTGTAGCCATTGTAACTTTAATCGCACCGTGGTGGGTGCGGTATCATTATCAATCCGATATTATGTTCGCAGCGTTTTTTATTGGAGGAATGATGTTCTTAGCCGCAGTATCATTAATAATGGGTATGGGTCAAAGGATGTTCCGTTTTTCACAAGAGATATCACCTAAACTAATCGTAGATAATGGTGGAAAAAAACAAGCGCCATTTTATGATGTTACTGGCAGCCATGCAGGAGCTCTTTTAGGAGACGTACTTCACGATCCTTTCCAGTCAGGGGGGTTAGGAACTCCAGCCAACTTACGTGTAGTGGCCGGAATGATCCACAAAGCGCACATGGGGGTTATATTCATTGATGAGATAGCTACTCTTGATCCTCGAACTCAACAAGAATTATTATCGGCGTTACAGGAAAAAAAATTTCCCATTACCGGCCAGTCTGAACGCAGCGCCGGAGCGATGGTAAGAACCGATCCGGTACCGTGTGATTTTATCATGGTGGCCGCTGGAAATGTGGAAACGATTAAAGATATGCATCCCGCTTTACGTTCGAGAATCAGGGGATATGGTTATGAAATCTATATGAATGAAACGATGTTAGATACTCCCGAAAATAGAATTAAGATAGCTCGTTTCATCGCTCAGGAAGTAAAGAAAGAGAAAGGTAAGATTCCGCAGTTCTCTACCGAAGCGGTAGATGAGATTATCCAAGAAGCGCGCAAGAGAGCTAATCGCAAAGGCCATCTTACTTTACACTTACGTGGATTAGGTGGGTTAGTGAGAGCAGCAGGAGATTTAGCTAAAGAAGAGAAAGCTGAATTAGTCCAGAAGAAGCACGTACATGGAGCTAAGAAACTGGCTCGACCATTGGAACAGCAGATTGCGGATAAACATATCGAACGTAAGAAAGAGTATGAAGTTATTGTAACTACTGGAAAACGCGTTGGTAGGGATAATGGGTTAGCTGTAATTGGTGGAGGTTCAGCTTACTCCGGAATTTTACTTCCTATCGAAGCGGAAGTAACTGCTGCCGGAAAAAAGAATGAAATTATTGCTACCGGTAAATTGGGCGAGATTGCTAAAGAAGCGGTAAAAAATGTTTCCGCCATCATTATGAAATACTTTGGTGAAGACATTATCGAAAGTAAAGATATCTATATCCAATTTCTGCAAACTTATGAAGGAGTAGAAGGTGATTCTGCTTCTATCGCAGTGGCTACGGCTATAATTTCAGCATTGAAGAATATTCCCATCAAGCAGGAAGTGGCTATGACCGGCTCACTTTCGGTTAGGGGGGAGGTATTGCCCATCGGGGGGGTTTCATCCAAGGTTGATGCAGCTATTGATGCCGGAATTAAAACCATACTTGTACCTAAGTCTAATTTACAGGATATCGTAGTAGATGAAGATAAGCTGAAGAGAGTCAAGATTGTTCCAGTAACTAGCGTAGAAGAAGTATTAAGCCATGCTTTGGATTGGACGGGAAACGAGCGGCTTAGGGATCATATTATGAATGGAAAGAAGAAAAGGAAGAAATAAAACTCCCTAAAATAAATAGTTGATACAAAAGTAATTATTTTGTATATAAATCCTTTAGAATGACCCGAAAAGAATATTGCTTGTCTGCTCCTATAGAAGATTATGTTGATTTAAGTATCGCAGACATAAATCAACGATTAGGAGGAGCCAATATTACATTATGTTCAGAATTACGCAAAGCGTATAAGCCGATAATCCAAAGAATTATGCCCCAATCACTTTCAGTAAACGAGGGGGAAGTCATACAAGAGTTAGGGGTGTTCTTAATTTGTAATGTATCAGATAGCCTAATTGAAAAGTATTCTTCAACTTTGAACAATTATATTGTTAAAGTAAATATAATTGCAGACTTATCCTCGAACGTACTTAATCTTGAAATAGAAGACAATGGCAAAGGAATAGAACCCGATGTTGAACTGTTGTTGTTTAAATGTCTAATCGATTCACATAAAAGTGGATCAAAGTATTTTCATGGGAAATTAGGAATAGATTTATTTAAGTTGAGAACTATTGTCAAAGAGAGAGGTGGGGGAGTATACTTCTATAATAAAGGCGCGAATAATGGGGCAGTCTTTGGATATAAACTTCCAGTAAACTAAAGTATTGCAAAACCCACCACAACATTCATATATTACTATGTAATACCTAGCATTACCATGGAAACGATCTCTTTAAGATTTGATGATGGCTTAGCCTATGATATGGAAAAAGCCATGAAAGGCTTCCGCTACGCCACCAAAACTGAATTTATCCGAGAAGCAGTAAGGAACAAAATCAAGGACTTGGAAAATACAGCCATCACAAGGGA
>CAZIUU010000027.1:14349-17498 GCA_964542815.1 uncultured Methanosarcinales archaeon
GATTACAGCGGCTTATGGTGCAAGTGCAAAGAAAGGCAGAAAGATTTCTGATGAAGACTTGTATAAAACCGGTGAAGAAGCGGTGAAAGAAATTGCTCAAAGTCTAGGAGTTCGTTTAGATTAAGTATTTTCAATGGTACGTAATTAACTTATTTGTCTAGCAAACGTTTCTCTTTTTTTTGGCGGCACAGTCCGTTTTGTGAGTGATGGCTTAGCCAAGAGGTGAGCCGAGAACTGCTTTTGCTTGCACGAAGTTATTGGTGCAACCTCACGATTAACGAAGCTAAAATTCAGCAAGATTTAGAGAGAGGTTGGCACGAGGCGAACGGCTTGCCATCACTTACTTTTTGTACTGTGCCTTTTTGGCGAAAAGTTTATATAGTCATCGTATATACAATAGCTATATGTCCACCGAAATGATAACTCTTAAACTAGAAAGTATATTTCTAAGAGAAATGGATAACATCTTTAGAAAGGAAGGCTACCAAAACAGAACTGAGTTTATACGCAATGCTCTTCGAGAGAAGATTGAAGAAATTAAACTTAAGAAAGCAATGATGGAATTAGCCCATCTTAAAGGCAGTATCAAGAAAAAAACAACCGAAGAGAATTATGAAAAGATGAGAGCTAATGCATTTGAGGAAATATCTAAGAAATTGGGATGATTTCTTCTGGTTTGTAAAGTGAGGTAATATCTTCTAACTCTTGGAAGTGCTTATCGCGAGTTACCAGGATGCATTTATTATCTCTCGCGACGATAGCATGAAGGGCATCTCCAAATGGCAAATTTCTCTCTTCAGCAATCTTTCTCGCTTCATCGCGTTGTTCTTTAGTTACAAATATTTTCTCTATTATTTTCTGGAAGGGCAGGATCATACCGTTGATTGCCTCTACAGAATAATTTGACTCCAATTCTCTAATTAAAAAATCTGAAATGGCAATTTTATCTTCTTTAGCTTTAATCCTAACAAATAGCTTAAGCGCATAATCTCCCAACGGTTCATCATGGTAGCCTCTTCTATCTTCGAGCAAGTCCATCCAGATAGACGTGTCAATATAATACTTTTCTGCCATTTTAACGAAATGCGTTAAACCTCACCCTTTCCCATATCCTTCTTCAAACAAACTAATCAATCTATCCGCAGTCTTATCTCCCACTCCTTTAATTGCTACCAATTCTTCTCGATTACTTCCCACCAGCTTTTTTATTGAGCCGAAATGTTCCAGCAATAACTTAGCCGTCTGTACTCCTATTCCCGGTAAAGAAGAGATGAAAAATTCCTGCTGTTCTTTCAGCGAATGCGGCTTTCGCTCATGATACGAAAAATCTCGTTCTTTGTTCTGCTCACGTTGAGCCATCACTGCCAATAACCCCGCCGTATCTTTGGGATTCTTAGTGTACAATACCGGAACGCCAAAATCCAACACAATACAGGAAAGCATTCCTCTAATAGCATTAGCATGAACTTTTCTTACGGAATAAATATCTTCTTCTCCTTCAATCACTAATACTGCCCGCTCAAAATTCTTTTTCAAATCACGAACTTGCTCTAACAACCTGCCATCGATAATAGAAGCTACAAAATCTGGAACTGTCTTAAGCTCAACTGCTACTCTTCCCGAAACTAAGTAATCCGCTAATTCTAATTGTGCGGTCTTAACTGAAACATTCAAATCAATAAGCTCTTTCACAATGCGATTATTCTTCTCGCGATGATCAGCCAGTACTGCCACTACTGGTTCTACAACATGGACAGAAGTCGCACTAGAATTAACAATGGAACTACCAAACTGATTTAAATTAGCATTAGGGGAAGTATTATAATTTGTATTTGTTTTTGGTTCACGCGAAGAATATCCAAATTCTTTCTTTAGTGTTTCCAAGTTGCGGTACATGCGTTTCTCTTTATGATGCGAACTCCAGCGATACGCTTCATCTCGGGTGCCTTTAGTTACCAGCACTGTAACTTCACCTTTCTCCAATCTTCCCGTTCGTCCTCGTCGTTGGATGGAGCGGATAGCGCTGGGAATTGGTTCATAGAAAAAAACGTTATCCACTTTAGGAATATCTAACCCTTCTTCTGCTACTGAAGTCGCTACCAACACACTAAATTCTCCCGCCCTAAACCTGTCCAGAATTTCTTTCTGCTGTTTCTGTGAAAAGCCAACTCCGTTTTTCTTAGCTTGCCCTACAAAGATGTTAGTGGTAACATTGATTTCCCCCAACGCTTTAACTATCTCTTCTGCCGAATTTCTGAACTGAGTAAAAATAATTATTTTAGAATCAGGATTGCATTTGATTTCTTTTCCCACTAACTCTTTCAATTTAATCAGCTTGGGATAGGGCGTATTTTCACTGTCTAATTGCTCTGCCAAATAAACCGCAGATTTAAAATTCTCATCCATCACTAAATTCTTCACCGCTTTGGTCTTAGAAGTTGGCGCTTCCTGCTGTAAACCTTTTAGATAAGTATACAACTGCTTGACTCCCTGTGTTTCCAATAATTCTAACGCATGCTCTACTTTCAATGCTTCGGCTACTAGCGACATAGAGCGGAGAGCTTCAAATTCTTTTTCTCCGGAAGAAAATTTTTGTTGCAGTTCTCCTTGAATTCCTAACAACTCCCCTTTAGAAACATTTACTGAATTGCAATAACCATACTTTTGCACTTCTTCCAGCTTAGACTTGCGGCAGCTTTGCAGAAATTTCTGTACCGTTTTAAACATTTCCGGGAATTCCACTTCTTCCCATCTTACTTTTATATGTTGAACATATTCCCGAACATCAGCATCTTTTTCCGTCCGGACTTCTACTTTCTCGATGAGCAAGTTAGTGCAGATTTCTTTTATCTTCTCCATATCGCTTCCAGGAGAAGCAGTTAAAGCCAGAATACGAGGAAACTTGGCTAACTTTTCATACTGCTGCGCCAGCCACACGTAAGAATATTCTTTAGTAGCGTGATGAGCTTCATCAAAGATAAGTAAAGAAACCTCTTCCAATTTAATACGCTGGTTAATAGTGTCATTCTCTAAACCCTGCGGCGTGCTTACAATTATCTGTGCATCTTTCCATAGCAACTCTCTTTTTTCTGGAGCTACACTGCCAGTAAACAATACTACTTTTTCTGCGGGAACATCCAGATGCTTTC
>CAZIUU010000027.1:17508-20466 GCA_964542815.1 uncultured Methanosarcinales archaeon
AACGTTTCTACATGCTGGTCGCATAAAGGTTTAGTAGGAGCTAGCATCAATATTTTTGAATTGGGATATTGGGTTAATCGCTGAACGGCTAACATTAACGCCACCCCCGTTTTTCCCAATCCGGTAGGCAGAACCACTAAGCAGTTTGAAGTAGCAGCAGTAGCTAAAATGGTTTGCTGGTACAATCTGGGGATAAAGTCACGGAGCATGGTTATTTTAGTTAGGGTGTTTTTAATTACTTTTCTCTGATAGAGTGTCTAATAGTGATTTTTTTTAATTATATATTATCTTTCTTAGATTTCTGTTCTATTAGCTTTATTTGTTTTTTAATCTCCTCTCCTCTGTTATCAGTAATAATATCAATAAACTCATCAAAAGATATGCTATCACATTTTAGTGCTTCTTGTTTTTTCATGTTTTCACCTCAATCCTAATTTATCCATTAAATTAAACGCTTCTTTATCAAATTTTGAGAAAGCGAACCATTTTTTGCCTAAATCTTTCAATGAAGCTCCGAAATGATACACTTCTTTGTTGTCAATTATGAGAAATCTATCGTGCGATTGCTTGAATTCTTTCACTTCAATCGGAGGATATTGCGAATTATATTTTGCGATGTCCAGCGATAATTGTTTAGAAATTTCTTTAGTGAATATTGTAATCGCGACATCTTTATTCCTTTTGCTGAACAACGTTAACACAGAATCATCAATATAATTATCAATGAGAATAATAGATTCATGAGCACTTCTTACCAAATCAGAAATAAAAGTATAAGCATCAAATATCTGTCCTTCAAAAAATATGCCTTTCTCTGGCTGTATATCTTTGCTCTGTATAGCATCAAATATCTCCTCAAATTTTTGATCGTGTTCAATCTGCTTTATCTCAACTCTGTCTAATCTTTGAAATATCTGGGCATTAGAAGCGATGAATCTTCTCATGGCTACAAAAGCGTTCATGATTTGAATACTTACTTTTATGGCAATTTTGCTTCTTAAAACTCCAGAAAGCATGGCTACGCCCTGCTCGGTAAAAACATAAGGCAAATACTTCCTATGTTTTCCCCTAGTTTTTTCTAAGGTCACATTTTGTGACCTTAAACCAAACTCACTTGAGGCCACAGATTGTGATATCAAGTTTTTATGTTCTGTTTCGGTTAATTGAAACATAAATTCTGCAGGAAATCTTTCGATATTCCTCTTTACGGCTTGATTTAAAACTTTTGTTTCGACATTGTAAAGTTCTGCTAAATCTTCATCCAACATCACTTGAACGTTTCGGATATGGTAAATCTTGCTCTTAATTCTTTCCGTACTAAAAATAATTAATTCTTGATTCATGTTTTCACCTCACCACTCTTTAAGCAATCGTAAGGGCTTTTTATTGCTGTGAGCTTAGGATGGGCTGTGTGCGCATAAATCATAGTCGTCTCTAACCTGCTATGCCCAAGCAACTCTTTCACTTCAATCAAAGAATAGCCATTTTCCAGCAGATGCGTGGCAAAGGAATGGAGTAAAGAGTGCGGAGTAATATGTTTGGGCAATTCTGCTGCCAGTCGTGCTTCTTCCAAAATCTTACGCACACTACTGTCGCTGTAATGGTTGTTCTGGTAGCCGGGAAAAAGCCAATCTTCCAAGTTTAGATTCTGGGAACTTATCCATTGCTTTAATTCTTCTTTTAGTTTGTCTGGAATTACAAATAAGCGATCTTTTCCCCCTTTGCCGTTTCTAACCCAACCGTAACCCGCCTGAAAATCCAAGTCTTTTACTTTTAAGTTAATTACCTCGCTTACTCGAAAGCCAGAGCCGTAAGTTAAGACTAAAATCAATTTGTGCTTGGTTTGGCTTAAGACTCCTAAGAAGCGGCTCATTTCTTCCTGAGTTAGGCATTCTGGCAGGCGCTTGCGGACTTTAATGTTAGGAATGTTCACAGTTAAATTCTTACCTAAAATTTGTTCATAAAAGAAGCGCAGGGCATGAAGATAAACATTGATGGTGCTTCCGGAACGGTTCCATTTGATGAGTTGAATTAAATGAGCTTCAATATCTTCTTTGGTTACTTCATGAGGTTGTTTGTTATAAGTGCGCAGGAATTTGTTTACAGTATAAACGTAAGTCTTGATGGTTTCAGTTCTCAAGCCTCGGCGCAAGCCTTCTCGTTGGATTAATTCACTTATTTCCATGGTTTAAACGAATTTATTTTACACTGAGAAGCTTATTTTTATTTCCGGAGAGGATGGTCATCTGTTCAATGGCAATATAATTTAATTTCTCTAATCTTTTTGCTTTATCTAAATTTTCTTTGATAAAAAGAGCGTTGAGGTTCTCTAGATTGGCAAGACAAACTAGTTGAGAAACATCAGCATAATCGCGAAGGTTTCCTTCTAAATTAGAGTTTTTCTCTCGCCATTCTTTAGCAGTTAAACCAAATAAAGCTAAATTCAAGAGATCTGCTTCGGTAGCGTAAATGAGGTTTTCTTCGTTTCTGGAAATCTTTCCAGGGATAAGGTGCTTTTTTATGGCATCGGTGTGAATATGGTAATTAATCTTAACTAAATTCCTCTTAATATCCCAACCTAAAGCATTTCTTTCGCTTTCTTCGGCTTTTAAACGCTGGAACTCTTTGATTAGATACAACTTGAATTCTACCGAAATCCAAGCCGCAAACTCAAAGGCAATATCTTTGTGAGCGTATGTTCCACCGTACCGCCCGGATTTTGAAATAATGCCGACAGCATTAGTCTTCTCAATCCATTGTTTTGCGGTTAAAATGAAGCTATTTAATCCTGCTTGTTTTCTAAACCCGTCGAATTCGACGGGATTAAAACTAGGATTGTTAATTATTTCCCAAATGCCTAAAAATTCGATGGTATTCCGGTTTCTAAGCCAATTTTTAATAATATCGTCGCTCCTACGTTGATCTTTGTATCTGGCTATGTCTGTCAGACAAATATAG
>CAZIUU010000027.1:20476-20875 GCA_964542815.1 uncultured Methanosarcinales archaeon
GTCTTCTTTGTTTTGGATGTACAATTCAATTTCTTTATTTAAAACGGTGATTTTACTCATAATCTTTTTGAGCTGGAGGTGCTATATAATCCCTAGCCGTGGTTGTCCAGTGCGGGAGTGGCTACCCTATTTTGGCTTTTAGGGGGTTGGTGAGCGAGAATGATTGATTTATGGGCTGTCCAGTGGATTCGGGAGTGGCTTTGGGCGATTCTTGTCCAAGCTTTTTCTTCTTTTCCGATGGAACCGCTGGAGCACTTGGAACCCACGTAATAGTTACGTGCGTATGGGCTTGGCAATAGGCTATAATGAGCGAGAATTATGCGTTTATAGCCAAAGTGGACATAATAAGAGTTCTGTCCAATTATTCCTCACCTTAATCCTCAGGCTTCCCCAATAGTT
>CAZIUU010000028.1:0-6169 GCA_964542815.1 uncultured Methanosarcinales archaeon
TCACGGCACGAGCTGACGACGGCCATGCAATACCTCTCGGCTCGTTGGGTAAGACCTTTAGCCTGACCTTCATCCTGCCGTCGCTGCTGGTGAGATTCTCTGCGTAGAGTTAGATTAAACCGCACGCCGCACCCCTTGTAGTGCTCTCCCGCCAATTCCTTTAAGTTTCAGCCTTGCGACCGTACTTCCCAGGCGGTGAACTTAATGCCTTCGCTCCGACACCACGTAATCACGAAGATTACGTGACATCTAGTTCACAGCGTTTACGGCTAGGACTACTCGGGTATCTAATCCGGTTTGCTCCCCTAGCTTTCGTTCCTCACCGTCAGACCCGTTCTCGTTAGGCGCCTTCGCCACAGGTAGTCCTCCTGAGATTATAGCATTTTACCGCTCCCTCAGGAATACTCCTAACGCTTCCCGGTCTCAAGATCAACAGTATCCCAAGCACGTCGTTTTGTTAAGCGCAACGATTTCACTCAAGACTTATTGATCCGGCTACGAACGCTTTAGGCCCAATAAATGCGATTACCACTTGTGGCGCAGGTGTTACCGCGGCGGCTGGCACCCGTCTTACCCACCACTTATTCGCCAAGTTACTTACACTTGGCAAAAGCCTAGGCCGAAGCCTAAGCACTAGGAGTTCCCTTATCGCACTTGCGTACAGTGTAAAGTTTTCGCGCCTGCTGCACCCCGTAGGGCTGGGATCCGTGTCTAAGTATCCCTCTCCGGGCTCCCACTCTCATGGCCCGTACTGATCAAAGGTTTGGTGGTCCGTTACACCACCAACAGCCTAATCAGCCGCCAACTCATCTTTAGGCCTTACGTTTAAGCAAAAGAACATTCCAGTATCTTTTGCCTATCGGGTTTTACTCTCAGTTTCCCAAGGTTATCCCCAACCTAAAGGCAGATTATTGACGTGTTATTGAGCATTCAGCCTGGCCCTTGCGAGCCTCCGACTTGCATGGCTTAATCGAACTCCTATAGCAGCACTCTTCCGCAGGATAAACGGAAAATGTTACAAAATGACCTATTCCTAAAGTACAATCGCATACAGAAACTTAATTATTATAATACACACTACTATTGGATCACCTCATTCATACTCAAATTTACTTGAGCATACATGTGTATCAAACGCACGAGATAATCGTACGTCGAGTTTACTTTTGTACTTGGAATGAACTTGATTTATAAAGGTTTCGCAGGGTTTGAGCCAATTTTAAGCGGGAAAATAATTAGCAGTCGGCAAAAACACAATGATTAAATTGAAAATATTTTTTTTCGACGAGAAAAACAAATCTACCTAAACACAGCCATAAACCTCAAACTCTCTGCTTTTCTTCTAATCATTTCCTCAACAGAAATGCTTTTCTTATGCGCAGCGTATTCTGCAAAGTGCACCTCGTTCACTTCTACCACTCTTCTTCTAAGTGCATCAATTCCCACTTCTCCGATTACTTTACTCTCAGAGACATCATAAGCTATCGATTGAATAGTCAATGGGACGCCCGTTAAAAAATTATCAATTGTAGGGGAAAGATTGCGGGAAGTGATGGAATACACCTTATTCAAAGGGACGTAATCAATACTAGTCTTTCCGTTTACAAATTTAGGATTGCCAAAACGGTTCTGCTGTATGCTCCATCCTTCGGGGAGTGTAAGATATTCTGTTGCTGTTTCTAAGATAAAATCAAAATCAACTTCTGGTTTAGGTGCTCCATATAATTGTGAAGCGATAGTTCGATATAAAAATCCTCCAATTAACCAGATTTTGCCAGAAGAGTTATATTTTACTAACTCTATTGCTTTGTAAAACTCTTTATTATCTTTTACTCCATCAAGAAATAATTGGGTAGCATCCATTATTTATCTTGAATAATTATTGATTAAAATACTTAACGCTAGTGTAATATCTATATCCCGCACTTACTAAAAACATATAAAGCCTCAATAAACGATTTAAACTACATGTGCGGAATAATTGGAATTGTGGGTAGTAAAGACCTGGCTAAAGAGATGTACCGCGGCTTACTGCACCTGCAACATCGGGGACAAGATGCCAGCGGGATTCTCAGCTATGATGAACTCCATCCTGAACATATAAGCGGAGTGAGTAGAATAAAACAATTGGGATTAGTAGAAAACCTTCTAACTGAGCTTTCTGAAATAAGTGGAGAGATTGGGATAGGTCAAGTGAGATATCCCACCATCGGAGAAGGAAAATTGCAAGATGCCCAACCGTTATACATTACTTCTCCCAATGGAATTTTAGGTATAGCACATAATGGCAACTTGGTAAATTATCTTTCTTTGCGGAGAGAATTAGAACTAGAAGGAACCGAAGCCCAAACCAGCAGCGATGTGGAAATTATCCTTAACATCATGGCTAAGAAATATTCTGAACATAGCTGCTTATTAGATAATATCATTGACAGCATTAAAGAAATATATCCCCGGGTTAATGGAGCATATGCAGTGTTGTGTTTCAACAAAAAGTTAGGAGGATTGATTGCCTTCCGCGATCCTAAAGGAATTAAGCCATTGCTGTGGGGAAAAAGAACCATCGATGAAAAAGTATCCTATGGTTTTGCTTCTGAAGATGAAGCGTTATACGCATTAAAATTTAGGGAGGTTCAACCGCTTGAACCCGGAGTAATCGCTATCGTGGATAGTAATCGAGAATTGCATTTCAAAGAGTTGCGTCAAGAAAAACATGCCCATTGTGCATTTGAATGGGTTTATTTTGCTGGAACCGAAGCACGCTTGGAAAATGTGGGGGTTTACGGAGCGAGAAAGAGATTAGGAGAAGCATTAGGACACCAATTACGAGATAGAAATATTACTGCCGATGCCATTGTTCCTGTTCCAGATACAGCTAGAACTGCAGCACAATCATTAGCTCAAGTGTTAGGAATTCCGTTTGAAGAAGGCCTGATAAAGAACCGTTATATCGGCAGAACTTTTATTATGCCTAACCAAAGAGATAGAGAAACTGCCGTAGGAATAAAATTAAAACCGGTGCGAGAGGTGTTAGAGGGAAAAGATATTATTATTGTTGATGACAGCATTGTTAGAGGCACCACTTCACGAAAGATTATCCGTTTAGTTAAAGAAGCTGGTGCTAAAAAAGTATACTTCGCTTCTACTTACCCGCCGATAGCACATCCATGTTATTATGGGATTGATTTTCAGATGGGAAAAGAATTGATTGCTAATGGTAAAAGTGTGGAGACAGTTCGCACTACTATCGAAGCCGATGGATTGTTTTTTAATACTTCTTCTGACTTAAAGAAAGCAATTGGATTAGATGATTTATGTATGGCTTGCGCTACTGGAAAATATCCGACGGATGTAAGCGAAGCGAAAAGATTGGGAGAGCTAAGGGAGAGAGTTAGAGGATGCTGAGTTCTCAGTAACTTATTTAAACCACTGTTGATTACCTTTGATTATGATTTCCAATTGTCCTGATTGCGGTAAGAATCTACATGTCGGCCAGCATAAGTTTGCGGATGGATTGTTTGAAGTATACTACTGCAAGAGCTGCGGGTTTAGAAAGGAAGAGAAAATAAAAGAAGAAATGTAAAAATCAATACGTAGCGACTTGAAGATCTGCGGCTATTTTATTCAAGTGATCTCCAGTTTGCTTGAGAAGAATGCTAAATGGATTAATGTTAGTTTTAACCAAACGATTTACTCCTGCCTCTCCTGACCCAAAAATAACTTGATTACTTTGAGCATTAACAGCATCAAGTATTTGCATTAATTTATTCTGAATTTCTGGAAGATCATTAGCAATAGTTCTTAGCTCATTGATAACTAATCCTAATTCTTTCTTATTCAATTTTTCATGATGCAATCCTTTCATTTCATCCACCTCTTTTTGTTGTTTATTAATTAATTTACATAATCACTTTAGGCATCTTACCGCTCATCTTCTTCATCAGAAACTTTTAATAAAAGTTTCATCAAAACATACCCTTCGGGACTTTACCGCTCATCTTCTTCATCAGAAACTTTTAACAAAAGTTTCATCAAAACATACCCTTCGGGACTTTACCGCTCATCTTCTTCATCAGAAACTTTTAACAAAAGTTTCATCAAAACATACCCTTCGGGACTTTACCGCTCATCTTCTTCATCATCTTGGATATATCCTTTTCGCTTTTGAACATCTTGACCATCTTCTTGGCCATGCGATATTGCTTTAATAATTCTCGTATATCCGTAACTTTAACCCCCGAACCAGCTGAAATGCGTTCAATTCTATCTGCATTAATTATCTCCGGATCTTCTAATTCTCCTTTGGTCATACTGTCCATGGCAATTTTCCATTTTTCCAGCTTGCCTTCCTGCACTTCCAGAGCATCTTTAGGCAATTTTAATGAACCCATGCCAGGAATCATCTCCAGAATTTTTCCAAATGAACCCATCTTTTTCATGGATTTCATTTGCTGATACAAATCTAATAAATTAAAATCTCCTTTGAGCAATTTCTTTTCCAAATCTTTGGCATCTTCTTCGGTAATCACTTCCCGAGCTTTCTCCAGCAGTGATTCAATATCCCCCATGCCGATTAATCTGCCGACAAATCTCTGCGGATGGAATAGCTCCAAATCGTCTATCTTTTCTCCTACTCCGATAAAAATTATGGGAGCATTAGTTACTGAGCATGCAGATAAAGCTCCACCCCCTTTAGCGGTGCCTTCTAATTTGGTTACAATAACTCCAGTTACGTTACAAGTATCATGGAAAGCTTGCGCTTGTTTTTGCGCCGCTTGTCCGATGTCAGCAGAGATTACTAGCAATCGTTCATCCGGCTGCGCCGCTTTATTGAGCAAATTTAATTCTTCGATAAGTTCTGATGACAACGCATCTCTTCCGGCAGTGTCAATTATCACCACATCATATTCAGAAAGCTTGGATTGGAATGAAGAGTAAATCTTTAATGGATCTTTACTTCCTTTAACACCTAGAAAATCTACACCTACAGTTTTGGCTAACTGCTCCAACTGTTCATATGCTGCCGGCCTCCACGTATCGGTTTGCATTACTGCTACTTTATACCCGCGTTTGCGGTAGAATTTGGCTAATTTTCCAGCGGTGGTTGTTTTTCCGCTTCCGAACAAGCCGACTAACATAATCTTGGTAGGTTTTTTCCCTACTTTCACTTCATGAGCTTCTTTCCCCAGAAAGTTGGTTAATTCTTCATAAACGATAGTAATTAATTGCTCTCTTTTGGTTATGCCTGGAGGAGCAGATTCTTTAGCTCTTTCTTTGATCTTGGTAGTTAAGTTGAATACTAATTGGACATTAGTATCGGATTGAAGCAAAGCGCGCTGGATGTCTTTAACTAATTCATTGATGAGCTTATCATCTACAAATACGGCATTGGTTATTTTCTGCAATGTGTTCTTCAATGATTCGCCGAGCTTTTCTAGTACCATTGTTTAAGTGAAAAAGAATGGAGTTATATAAAAGTTATTGAAAGTTTTGAATGTGGTATCTCAATATCCCACTAACATTATCACTCCCAAAACAAGCGTAATTACACACAAAACGATATTCAGCACTTTTACCTGCTTTTTCTGCCATAACCATTGACCTTTTTCTCCTGATTCTTCGCCTGATTCCCTAATCCAATACACCAGCCAACTGAGGACAACCAGTAAAATTATAGTTAACAACAGGTAAAAGATTAAAACTGCAAGTAAATTAAGATTAAAATCCTGCCTAAGCAAAGGTCTTAACCATTCTGTATATACTTTATGCGCCCCGGCGAAGCTGAATAATCCGACTACTATTCCGATAATCATGGTTCCTAAGCCGGAAAATAATTTATCCAATTTATTTTTGTATCCAACATGTTTGTCGTGAGCCATTCCCTGGAATAATTCTTTCCCGGAGAAAGCATGGCGAAGCAACAGCAAAGATAGAATTACAGTGATTATTCCTATTGTTTTATACGCATAATTACTTACTGCTTCTATTCCAAACCAAGATAAAAAACCTAAACCAAAGATTAAATATGCAATTAATATTCCAAATGTAAATGTCAACGCACGCTGCAACACTACTTTTCTGCCCTTGCCACTTATTCCGACTACCGCCATTATACTTAACAATATTCCAATCACTCCTAAAAATCCCGGACTGAGATAATTATTAATCG
>CAZIUU010000028.1:6179-12140 GCA_964542815.1 uncultured Methanosarcinales archaeon
ACAGGAGTTAATGATTCTAAAATTGAACTGGGAGAACTTTTTCCTACTATTCCTGCTGCAAACTTGGTTTCGGCTACCGGACAAGCAGAATTGTTATTTTCAATCAGATGATTTTCCAACATTTCCCGAATGGGCTTCTCACCGATAAAATAACTATTAGAAGTAAACACCACTGGAACTCCTTGTGATGTTTTAGGAATTTCGTAAGCTTGATAGAATGAAAGCATTTCGGTATAATGTTCTGAGTTATAATATACTTCCGCTTTCTTAACTGTAAGTTCGGGATGCACTTCCATCAACTGATCCATAAAAGCTTCTGTGCTAATTGCTTCTGCACTATTTCGTCCGTAGAAGTAATAGATGCAATCGGAATAGGGCGAATTCTCGGAAGAATCACCCGAAGTTATATCAGCTGCAACTGCTACATTAAATAGCAATGCTACAAATAACATACGTATAATCCATAGTGTTAACCACTTGTGCAACATCTTCACCATTTTTGTATCTCCGAACCTACGTTCTCTTCAAAAACATGGAATATTTTAAATACTTTCTCTTTTAATTCTGACTTAAGTTGAGAAGAGTATATAAATTGATACCCTCCTTTTTCTAAATTGAGCTGTCTGCGCTTGATTAATTCTTTTTCAAATAAGCGCTTGACCGCCCGTTGGACCGTAGTGCGGTCTTTGCTTACTGCTTTCATTATTTCTTCAATCGTCTCTTCATCTTTAGTAGTCAAGAGGTGTTTAAGTATGCTTATTTCAGTTTTATTCAATCCAAATGAGCAGTGTAATATCTGTTCTAAAGTGATTAATCTACATACGAAGTTTAACGGCATAGAATAGAGGTAATTAGCAGGGGTTTATAAGGGTTTGGGGAGTTACATTTCAATCTTCATGAAAGATACTTGGTTTAAATTATAAATTACTACTTTCAATACAAAATTAAACTTATTCAATGATAAACATAAGTCAAAATCACTTTCTGGAGCCCAATCTATTGTGGGATCAAAAAATTTGTGTGCACTCTTATATTCCCGTAAATGATGAACAATCTTCAAGAAATCATTGGTCTTGTTTTCAAGAGCATTTTTAATATATTCAGCACATAAAGTATCTTCATCTGAAATACTGGTCCCATGCGACCCCATCGCAACCAAAGAAACCTCTTTAGGATTTTGTTTCTTTATGTAGTTAATTATTGCTTGTACATTAACAAAACTACCAGTAAGAATTTCATCAGCATTAGTTGCGTTTGCTATACCCTGAGTCCCTGCAGACGTTGTTTGAATGACTGTTTTATTAGTAAAATTAATATTTTTAATTTGCGTGGGTGAATTACCATAATCAAAACCATCTGGTTTTTTCCCACCTCGTTCTCCAATTAATATAAATTTAGGATTTTTGTTTTTTAGTTTGTAAGCAATATCAATAGCTCCTACTGGAATAATCTTTTTAGCACCATTACCAAAAACATAGCATGCAACGGAAAATGCTCTGAAAACATCAATAATTACCGTCAAACCTCTGGCTTGTTTTGCTCCTTCAATTAAATGTAGGATTCTTACTTTCATAACATATTAAACATTAGTATTCTATTTAAATATTTTTCGTCGGGCAACACGACATATATATAAAATAAAAAAATTAATCCGTTCTTCTGGTCATTTCTCTAGAACGAGGAGAGGAACGAACATCCCTGTACCGAGGAGGAGCTCGGCTGCCAAATGAACTTCCTCGAGAAGAATGGCGATGATCATCACTAGAACCTCGATGGCCTCTGAAATCTCTCTGCCCTCTACCACCACGTTCACCAAATCGAGATGACTGCTCTCGAGAACGAACTTCAAATCTTAACCGAGGAAATTCTTCCAACGGAAGCTCCTTGATATCCAAGCGGTAACGGTCAAAAATCTGGCCAAATACCTGATAATCTTTATCGCTCAATAAAGTAATGGCTTTTCCGCTTTCTCCAGCACGGGCGGTTCTTCCAATCCTATGCACGTATTCCTGAGGGTCAGGAGAAAGGTCATAGTTAAAGATGTGAGTAACATTCTTAATATCCAATCCACGAGCAGCTACAGGAGAAGCTACCAAAATCTTCAATTTGTCTTGGTTTAACCTCTCAATCATCTGCAATCTTCTACTTTGAGTCATCTTACCATGAATCATCTCTGCTTTGATGCCCTGATTACGCAGATTAGCGGTCAATAATTCTACTGTAGAACGGGATGAACAAAAAATTAACACTCTGTCCATAAAATCAGGATTTGGTCCATTTTCTGTATTTAACGGTATGGCCGTTCCTTTTTTCAGCAAGTGCACTAACAACGAAAACTTTTGGTTGTGAGAAACATTATAATAGTACTGCTCTAACAATTCTTGTTTAACATGCTTGTCGGCTTCAGCTACTACTGGATTGTTCATGTAATCAACTTTAATATGATCAATCTCGCTGGAAATAGTTGCTCCAAACAATAAGATCTGTCTATTCTTAGGTGTTTGTGACAAGATTTGTTCTACGTCTTCAATGAAACCCATCTCTACCATCTTATCAGCTTCGTCTAACACAAAGCAATTGATGTGAGATAGATGTAGATTTCCTCGTTGTAAATGATCTAACATTCTTCCGGGAGTTCCGACTACGATATCAGCTCGGGCCATATCTCCAATCTGTGGGCCTAAACCTACACCACCATAAATTGTAGCGATAGAACAGCGTTTATATTTAGAAAACTTTTTCAGTTCATTAGATATCTGCACTGCCAACTCTCTGGTTGGAGTTAAGATTATAGTCTGCAATCCTGCTCTTGGTTTGATTTTATCGATGATAGGCGCACCAAAAGCTACAGTTTTACCCGAACCAGTATACGACATTCCGATTACGTCTTTCCCGGCTAGGATCATAGGAATAGCCATTTCCTGAATTTTAGTTGGCGCAGAGATTCCCTCTTCCGCCAAGGCTTTTATTACTTCTGCATTTAAATTTAGTTGTTCAAATGACATTTTTTTTATCTCCTGAATAGATACTTTAATTGAAACCAGTACGATTTCTAAACCCTTATCGGGGAATTATAAGTTGAAACAGAATGAGTGTTACTTAGTAAGGACCCCCTGTTTCGGCCTATTCATATATTATTTATATTTTTATAGGGGGGAGTTTATAAAACTTTGGGTGGGATTTTGATAATGGAGATATTTGGGCGATTTTTGATGAAAAGAATAAATTGGGGGTTGAACCATGACTTTAGTTTCTTTTAGCTAAAATTAATACATATCTGTAAGGAATAACCAATGGCTCAGTATATCTCTTGTACAATTCTTGCATATCCTTTATTAGATGTCCTCTTTTCTCTTCAGGCAAAACTTGAACCCAACCATATGAGATAACTAAATCAAGATATCTCTGTTTACTAAATTCAATATTTTCATCATATTCACGCATCTCTACGGAAGTAAAAAATTTACTCTGTTTTAATTGGTCATAAAGAGCATTAATAAATGATTTAACTCTTGATCCTGCTGGACCTCTGTCTTTTTCACCGTAGTTATCAAGAACAGTTCCAACTGCTTTTACAAAATCTGATTCTTCCTTTCGTTGATACGACCAGAATAAAGCAAGTGTTCCTCTACGTTTTAAAATTCTATGTGCTTTTTGCTCTCCATTCATTGGGTCAATCCAATGCCAAGCCATCCCAGAGGTAATAACGTCTAATGAAGAATCAGGGAGTTCAACATCTTCAAATTTTCCAACTTTAAAACTAACTTTGGGAAATGAGGAACACTTTTCTGTTGCAACATCTATCATATCTTTTCCTACATCCAATCCAACAACATAATATCCTCTTTGAGCGAAAGGAAGGGTAGCTTGACCAGTGCCGCAACCAACATCCAGGATTTTTCCATTTAGTCTTATTTTTGAATAGGCAACAATATCATCAATGAGTTGTGGGGGATAACTAATTCTAGCTTTATCATACAAGCGACTTATTTTTTCAAAAGTTCTGCTTTCTTTCGGATTGAAAGTCATGCATAACCAGAGATTGTTTAGGATTATATAAATGTTTTTAACCAAAAGGCTTAGTAGAAAGTCGCCAACTTGGCCAGCGAGGTAGCCATATTATTCGTGCTTTCTGGTTCTAACGATGGCGACTAACACTCGATGCTCGATTACGATTTGCTTTGATTCGAGCAACCGAGCGGGACTTTCTACTAAGCCTAACCAAAATTATATCATATGCCTAACCCCGTTTGTGCAATCCACACCACCTAAACAACCACAACTCCACTTTCGTTATAAAGCGATTGCAGTTTCTACGGTACATGATACATACACAAAAAGAGATGGTGAGAGGATTAACCTGCGATGAGATATGTTTGCTGGAGACACAGGGAAGATTAAATCCAAAAGATGGAAACGTGCTGGATGCAAAGTATTATAAAAGGTGCAGATGTTAGTTTGAACATTAATCATAAGAGAAGAGATTAACTAGAAACAAGAGGTATAACCATGGTAACTGAACTGAATGATAAAAACTTTAAGAAAACAATTAATTCGAATATTCCAATCATCGTCGATTTCTGGGCAACTTGGTGCGGTCCCTGTCAGATGCTTACTCCAGTATTCGAACAATTAAGCAAAGATAAAGAGTTTGAAGGAAAGTTAAAATTCGCTAAGTTATCTACCGAAGACTATCCTGAAGTGGCTGAAACCCAGCACATTACTGGAATCCCTTGTTTGATTGTATTCAAGAACGGAGAAGAAGTAGACAGGATAATCGGTTTTTATCCTGCTCCGGCATTGAAACGGAAGATTGAAAGTGTGCTGGGAGAAGCTTAAATAATCTCTATTTTATATCTCATAAATTCTTATAAACGTAGATTAATCTTTAGGTTCCATGTCACAGAAAATTATCGCTTTGCTATACGACTTTGATTCTACGCTTAGCCCGGAATGTATGCAGGAAGCTCTTTTCTGCAAGCGAGATGTCGAGGGAAATGAATTCTGGGAAGAAAAACGAGGATTGATAAGAGAAGCAGAACAGAAAGGGATTAATTATGATACTGAATGTGCGTATATGAATTTAATTTTACGATATGTTCGTAATGGAACATTTCCTAATTTATCCAATCAAGAATTGCGAGAATTAGGGAAAGAAGTTGTTCTCTATCCAGGACTGCCTCTATTTTTGAGATATATTAAAGAGAATATCAAAGAAAAATATAAACTGCAAGGGATCACTTTAGAACATTATGTTATTAGTACTGGGTTAACTGAAATGGTAAAAGGAAGTGCAATTGGTCCAGAGCTGGAAGGAGTATTTGCATCAGAGTACAATACTGATGAGAACGGTATTATCTGTGAAATTGCCCGAGCAGTAGGTCATACTAAGAAAACTGAATTTTTGCATCTGATCAACAAAGGTGGAAATAAAGATCCAAGTATAGATGTTAATGGATTACTGCCTCGAGAACTGAGGAGAATTCCGTTTGAGAATATGATTTACATCGGAGATGGCCCTACGGATGTGCCTTGCTTCGCTACTTTAAATCATAGAAATGGAATTAGTATCGGAGTCTATAATCCAGAGTCCGCAGAAGCGTTCCAGAAAGCGTATCAATTGAGAGAACAGAATAGAGTATTCAGTTTTGGTGAAGCGGATTATCGCACGGATAGCCATACGTTCAGAACGATTTTTCAAGCGGTCACTGGCATCGCTGAAAGAATTATTCGAGAACAGGATGAAGTGCAACGGAAAGGAAGAAGGGAAGGACCGAAGCTGTGATTAGTACAGCTCTAAATTTAATCTTTTTATTCTTGAAAAATCTTTAACATTACGTGTTAGCACTGTTTCATTCTTAACCAATGCAATACCTGCAATCATACAATCTATGACATCTATGCCTTTTCCGTCTTTTATCAAAGAACCATCAATTTCTCCGCCTTTTTCGGCAGAATCAG
>CAZIUU010000028.1:12150-20585 GCA_964542815.1 uncultured Methanosarcinales archaeon
ATCTAGATGCACCACCAGTTGTCCACCAAGTGTTTTCATGATTTTGTTTCTTTCTTCTACAGGCTTATTACATCTTGCTAACCCACTGAATAATTCAAATATGGTTAAAGCAGTTACTGACTGCGGCTCATTTCTTTTAATTAATTCTTGCAGCTTTGCAACTGCTCTCTCATCGTTATTCATCAAATCAATTATAAAAGTAGTATCGGCAATCATTTTAACCTTTCTGCCATGGCATCTACCCTGTTTCTCATTCTCTTGCGGAGCTCTTTTATATTAGAACTAAGTTCCACTGCTTCTTTATTCGATAGTACGCCCACTAAATTTAACATAGAATTATGCCGCGTAAGCTTAACAATGACTTCACTAAAACTTTCGCCCGGCTCTTTGGATATTGCTAACCTTTCGTAGGCATCATTTGTTATAGTTATGCATTTTGTGGACATAATTGGTAAATACATATACATATATTTAAAAGTTGCGGTGTGGTTTGAATGGGTAACTTACTCTTCACTAAACTTTTATAAACTTCTTATCATTTCTTACTCTACTTATGCTAAAAAAAATATATGGTGGTTTTGGTTTAATTCTTTTACTTCTCCCTCTCTTAGCCGCAGCCGAACTTCCCAATACCGTTTTCGTGCTTTACGATGCTTCTACCAAAGAGCCGGTTAGCGAGGTGCTGCTGAAAGTGGAGCTAAATGGAGTAGCTAAGCAATATTACATCGAGAGAGGAAAAGATTTGATTCTAAACTTAGAGCAAGGAGATTATGAATTTAAGATCCTAGCCAATCGAGCTGGCACATCCGGTTATGATTATTATAGCAGCTTTTCTCTTTCTGCTAGTGATGCTCCGCAAATAAAAGTTGTTTACTTATATCCTGTCGGCTCATTATACGGGACAGTAAAAGATTCTTTGGATAATGTGGTTTCTGGAGCAGAACTTAATTTTGAATGTGATGAAGCTTTTTCAGTAGAATACCCTAAAGCTTCAGACTCATTTGGCTCATTTTCTCTTGATGCTGTTCCGGTAGGAAAATGCCAAGTTTCGGCAGTATATGGTAAGAATATTGGAACGGAGAGTGTAGAGATAAAAGAAGGATCGAAATCTGAAGTAACAATTAAATTGGACCATTCCCGAGTTACGGGGGGATTAAGTTATTTGTGGATTGTAGTGGTGGTGGTATTATTGGTTTTAGGAGGAGTAATATATTACTTTAGGAAAAAGATTTTTCTATCACAAAGTGAAGTGCACCATGCAAAAACAGAAACTAAAGAGCCAATTGAAAACCGTGAAGTTAAAGCTACCTCTTCCATAAAAATTGGCCAGCGGGGACAAGACTTGATTAAAACCCTGCGGGATAACGAAAAGAAAATTGTGCTGTTCTTAGCAGAGCAGGAGAAGCCGGTGCATCTTTCTTTGATACATTATAAGATTGGCTTGTCTAAAGGCAGCCTTTCCCGAAATATTGATTCTTTGGAAAGCAAGAATATCATCGAGACGCATATGGAAGGGAAAGTTCGCAAGATTAAGCTGAGTGAGTGGTTTTTGGGGGATTAATAATATTTTTCCTCGCGTATCGTCCCATCGTCCCGCCAATCATTTAACTATCGTCCCGCCTTTCTGAACAGTAAAAGTATCAAAATAAGCTCGAATAAGAAATCAACAAACAAAGGAGGAAACTAAAATGAAACGAATGTTAGTATTGTTGCTTAGCTTAATGCTGGTAACATCGATGTTAGCTCTGGGAGAAGAATTAAGTGCATCTCCGGGAGCAGATAATCCCGCAGAAAACCCGACTAATAGTATAGTATTGCCGGTTGAACCGCAAGTGCCGTCAACTGGGATTGATCAACCTAAAGAACCAATTAATCAGCCACAGCAACCTGGAAATCAGTTACCACCAAATCCAGGACAGCCTCAATTTCAACCACAACCGATAGGAACACCAGGGCAACCTCAACCACCACAAGGACAACCGCAATATCAACCAAACCCGGGGCAGCCACAAAATGGATATAATAAAGATAAACCTATGCCACCTAATGTAGGAAACCAACCAGGTAAATATCCTCAACCTCCAAACGGAAAGCCTTTCCAAGATAAAGAAGGTAATCAGCAAGAAATGCTTCCACCTTTAGATGAAAGTGAAAATTCTGGAAATGAACAAGAGCAACCTCAAGAAATTCCTGAAGCGAATGGAGCATGGGTGCCTTTAAAGAAAATCGGAAATTTCTTTTATTTCTGGAAACCTAAAGATGCTCCTAAAGAAGAACAAGCTGGAGAAATGCAGAAAGTAGCACCAAAAAAAATAGGAAATACCAAAAGTAAATTCCAGCCAGATAAATTCCAAAATGGAACAGAGCAGGATGAAAGAGAAGAAAGCAATCAAAATTTAGGAAATCAAGAAGGAGATAGTGAAACTAACTTCCAAGCAGCCTATGAGAAAGACAAAGCTAATACTAAAGTAGATGTTAAATCTTTCAAAGGCCCCGGAGAAGCTGATGCCGCTTTTGAACAAGCTTTCAAAGAAGGAAGTATGGAAATTGTGCGGGTAAAGAATATGAAGTTGGTAAAACGCACCACTGAAGGCAGAGATGAATATAGTTGGCCTGCCCATGATAAGATTATCAGCCTGTCAGTATCAGAAGGAGCTTCCATAGAGCAAAACTTGCTGGCTTTTGAGTACTTGGGTAAATATCCTAGCAAGCTTAATCCAAAGAGTGATACTTTAGGATTGCCAGGAGAAGGAATGAAGAACATACCGCCATTGGAAGAGACGCCTCAGTTTAAAGAAGGAGAAATTTCAGAAGGAGAGCAATCTAATTCAGGTATCCCTACCTCTTCAGGAGCAATGCAAGCAGGAGTTCCGGAGGGAACTGGAAAAGAAAACAGCCAGCAGCAATTTACTCCTAAAGCTCCTCCTGGATGCAAGTTCAGCGAAGACAAAGGTGTTCCAGTTGGCTTCCGCTTGCTGAATGAAGGTTCGCCGCAGTATTGTGACATGGATGAGCAGCTTCATACTCAAAAAGAATTGGATGCCTCCTGCCAGAACAACTTTGAGTGCCAGAGTAACCAGTGCAGCAGTGGAAAGTGCTTGGATTTAAATGCCAAGATGGAAGAAACGCAGAGTTTACTGCAGAAGATTCTGGCGTGGTTGGGTCAGAAAGAATAATTTTTGTTTTTTTTGTTTTTTTGTTCAAGTAAGAGTCTTCATCGTTTTTAAGACCATAAAATCAGCAAAATATTTCGGATCTCGGGTCCATTGTGAAACCAATAAACTATTTCTATACAATTTATTTTCTTCTTTATCCTCTTTAGAAATACTCACCGCCGGAAATTCATTTCTAACTAATGTTAAGTTTGCTAATATTCTTGAGACTCTCCCATTACCATCATAAAATGGATGAATATTTACAAAATTATAATGAAGTTCTGCTGATTGTTCAACCGGATGTCCTTGTTCTCTATTTTCTCTGTGATAATTTAATCTCTCAATAAGCAGAGGAACATCTTCCCGTTCAGGGGTAATCAAACAGCCTCCTAAGATACTTGGTGATCCAGCACGATACGGGCTTCTAGGGTCAACAAATTGTCCTACCCCTTTCAACAACTCACTACAAAAATTCTCAGAGATATAATTTCGTCCTAACCATTCTTCAAAATCTGGAAACTGTTCTTGGACCCATTGGTTATTTCCGATCCAATTTTCCTTTGCTTCATTAATTATTCTTTTATCTTCATCATCAATAATTCCAACAAAAGAAATATAATCCCTTGCGTGAGGTTCGTGAAAGCCCTGAAGTTCTCTGAGCCAATAATGTAATCTCTTGAATCTCCGTTGATTCTCTTTTTGCAGAACTGCATCTATCTCTTGTCGTAATTCTTTCTCAAGTTCGCTAATTCTACCATTTATTCCCACACACAACCAATAATTAAAGCTATTTAAAAATCTTTCTGGGTGTAATTACTCTTAAGTTATTAACAGTTGGTTTAAGAAACGATGGTGAGATTGTATCAAATATAATCTTTCAAAATTTTTTATAACTAAGAAAATGGATTCTTAACTACAATATTCTCAAACACTTTAAAGTCAGAATCATTCTCAGTATAAATATTAGTTATTCCAGATTTAAGCATAGTAGCAGCTAAAACAGCATCCCAAAAATGTTTTTTTTGTTTTTTGTATAATTCTATCGCTAAATTAAGAATATCTGGATTATAATTCAGAACCTTCCAGCCAGAGAAAGAACAAATATCAGAAACAATTTGTCCGGCTTCTTCTATGGAAAGAGGGTGGGGGACTTTTTTAGTTATGGTTACAAAGAATTCCGCCAAATTCTGAGTAGATACTGCATAAACAGTCTCTTTCTTCCAGCATTTTTCTAACAACTTTATTGCCAACTCACGTTTTCTAGCATCAGTATTATCATAGGCATAAACTAAGACATTAGTATCAATAAGAGAACAATCAATTGGCTCGTTCATGAAGTTCATCTCGATTAATTTTCCATTTACCTAATTTAAAGCCTTTCCTCATTAATCCCAACTGCCTTTGAGCTATTTCTTCCTGCTTTTTTTTGATAATCCATAATTGAAGCGCTTCGGTTACTGCTTGCCCCAGTTTACCTTTTTCTGTTCCTAACTCCTCTTTGACTACATTTCGAAAGAGAGCTTCAATTTGGTCTCCGATATTAATTGTAATGGTTGCCATGAAGACACTTAAATGACACATATATTTAAATGTTTCTATTATGTAAATGTTTGTTGAGAAATATGATCGCAAAAGTTTAAATATCACTCTCTATTCGTATTCAAGAAAGAACATGGTGATACAACTCATAATCTTCTCGGAACCTTGAGAACATCTTAGCTCTTAAAAGAGGGCACTCGTTTGGGCTGCTTAGCAGGTGGTCGAAATGATGGGATGTTCGGAGGATTCCGAATGGTACGCAAAAGATGGAAGCGTAAGAGTGGCTATGTTACCCCACAGCCGACGATTTCTTTTAAAGAGATAGTTCAAGAGGGCTTTTTTATTAACCCCGTTTATGATGATTGGGTAGATTACAGGGATGGTGCGCGGGATTGGTATGGGGATTTTAAGACCATCAAAAAGATTGGCTCCAAAAGCAAACATAGATATGATGAATGGATTTGGAGAAGAGTTCAAATGAATCTGAAGCAAAAGAAGTTAGTCAGAAGAAGGGAGGCGAGAAAAACAGCCTAAAAGCCTATATCAGCGAATTTATTCCGGACAAAAATCCCACATGAACTGGAAGAACTTGCGGTAGCCGTCAGCAAGAAGCCTGCTTTTCATCACAAACATTAACGGCTCTTCATACAGCTGTCCGGGTTTGGCTCCCACAAAAGTTACCACATAATCGCCAAAAATATCCACCATGGTGGGGCTGGAATAATTTGGCGGCAGGAATTTATAGGGCTTGCCCACTAATTTCAGGATTTCCGGCATTTGAGCTTTTACCTCATAATCAAACAAATGCATGAATTTTATTCCTAACTTTTTTCTTTCTTTGTCAAAATGAGGCAAATAATGCTTTAATCTTGGGTCCAGCCACATGGCTTTAGCTCCGATGAAATATACCGGCTGTTTTTCCTGAAGAATTAATTGCAGGTAATTTTTTGCCCCTTCTATTCCCCGAAAGAGATAAGCTTCTGCTTCGGGCTGGACGGATTGATAGAGTTTCTTCATTTCCGGAAGAAAAGTTTCCAGAGCAGTTTCTTTCTCTTTGAGAATCTCTTTCAGGCGTTCTGGATCAATGGGCTTGAATAACTTTTCTCCTTTAACGAAAGTTTCTGAAGCCAGACCTTTTTCTATGAGTTTGTTGATGGAGTCATAGACATTTCTGCGATGCACTTTGGAGCTGATGGAAAGGGCATTTACATTAGCTTCGCCGATATAGATTAAAGCTTCGTATACTCTTGATTCGTTAAGCGATAATCCTATTCTTTGGAGGAGTTCCTGGTACATGGTTAGCTAAAATAAGAGCGACTTATTAAACCTTTCTATTTGCGGTGGTACTTGCCACCCCCAAGACTTATATAGTTGAGACTATGACTACTTGTAAGTTAAGATAAATCAAAATGAATGAGGTAAAAGAAAAATGATTCAAGATGACAACATTGAACAGAGGTTAGCTGAAGTCCCATCAATTATAGTAACCGGGACCATGCCCTGCACTGAAGAAGCCAGAAGAACAGTGGAAGCTATAACCAGAGAAGAATTAATTAAAACTTTAGATCATTATCGAGATGACACTAAAACTCTTTACAATGGATTTGGGGGTCCAAAGCTTGCAGAAGATTTTGCTCTTGAGCAAGTAGGAAGCTTAGCTCTGAAAAGAAGAGATTTTGAAATAGTAAAACGTATTTCAGCCCGTTATAGAGAACTCGCAGAATCCGCTACAGACCAGGTTGTCAGAGAGGATTTTCTTTCAGCTGCTTCCTACTATGAGATTCAAGTACAAGAACGAACACGGGACAGATACTATCATCAAATGAATCAAGCACTTCCAGCTTGGTATAAAAGAATTAATGGATCTTGAGAGGTAAACCAAAATGAAACCAACCAAAACTAAAATCTTAACTAACCTAGCCGCTCTTGTCGCAATCTTAACTCCCTCTTCGGCATCAGCCGATTTTTACGACGGCGTTAGAGGTCCAAGCACAGCCCAACTGCATTACACGCTCACTGATCAGAATGCTCTCAGCCACACCATTGCCGGAAAGTATTTCGGAGAGGAGCTATTCGCAGTAGGAGCAGTATCAGTGAATGGAAAATCACTCTTAGGCGGTTTTACGGGAGTGGGTTATATTGCTGAAGAGTTCAAACGTGTAAAAGCAATACCAGTTATCGGATACGGTACTTCTGGAGACGGAAAGCAAGATACATTGAATACCATTATTCAGGCTACTGCTGTTCTGGATGAGAATGGAACTTTCCTTGCCGATCCTCGGTACGTTTTATCAGTACCCCTGCGAGGTCAAGATACTCATACACCAATCCACACTTTCGGGTTAACCCTAAGCGCAGGAAACGAACGTGTAAGAATAGGACCGGACTTGAATTATTCTCTGAAAGAGCAAAAATTAACTGGCGGAGCTTTGCTCCGTTACGATCTTGATGTCACCAGCCATTCCAGTTGGGTAGAAATGGGGTTCGGAACTGCCGGCGGCGCCCAATTGCAGTTCAGAGGGAATTTTTAAGGGATACGTTTGGAGATGTTTTAATCACTCCACTCCTTTTTCCCAATGCCCTTTGGTATACCCTCTCTTGCTGACAGAAACAGCTTTGCTGGAAAGAAAGTCTCGATAAATCTTAACCGTAGAGGCAACGTCTCTCTCTAAATCCAAGAAAACACGTCCCATCCCTGCTTCCCGTAACCTCTTCACTTCTTCAAACAACCCCAATTCTACGCTGTTTAATATTTGCCAATAACCAGATTCTTTCCTTACCGGAAAAACATAGCCTTTCTCATCTTTCAATTGCGATGGAAGACAAGAATATTTAGTATTCATCAATACCACCCGACCATGCGCTAAAACCACAAATTCTTTGTTTTGGAATTGTTTTAATTCGCTAAAAGATAGTTCTGGTGAGATAATTGGAACGGAATTCTCAAAAAAACTCAAATCATAATCCTCGAACACATTATTGGAATAATCCAAGTACAAATTTAATTCAGTATTAGCTTTCAATTGTGCATAAACCCCTAAATCACCAACTAAAATATCTTTAACTCCTAAAGCATTAACTAACTTTACTGCTTTTTCTACTTCTTCATCATTCAGGATTCTGGGAATATAAGCCCCAAATTTATTATTGTAATCTTGAGCAAAAATATTGTAAAACACTTTGTCTGCACCATTAATCAAAGCCTCTTCTCCAGCTTTAACGGAATAAACTTTAACTAACAATTCCCGTACAGAAGAAGTTTTTACTCTGAGCTCCGGCAATTTTAGCTTCCCCACACTTCTTGGTGGAGTGGCCAGTAGTTTTTTAGGGATAAAGTTTATTTTCGCACTTTCTTTCACTGAAGAAGTCAAGTATATTTTCGTTCCCACCGGTGCACGAATAAATAATTTAATTCTCTCACCAATTTCTGCTTTTTGAATCTCTTTTCCATTTTTCTCCATCTTTCGCAGTAATGCTCCGTCAACTTTGTCTTTGAACCAAATACCTACTCCATCTCCTACGGATACCTCTTGTTTTAAGGTAATTAAGTTATTTTCTTCCATCACTCCCAGAAATAATCCTCTTCCCATAGGACGTTCTGGTGAAACCACTTCTTTTTCTTCGCTAAAGTATCCGGTGGTAAATTCGCGGTTGAAAGAAAGCTCCAGTTCTTTGAACAATTCTTTATCCACTGTGAATCTTTTAGCATAATATGAATCAATCGCTGTTCGATAAACTTTT
>CAZIUU010000029.1:0-10641 GCA_964542815.1 uncultured Methanosarcinales archaeon
TTTACTTGGGGATAGAAAGGCGCTGATTGAAGCGAAGACCG
This sequence comes from uncultured Methanosarcinales archaeon, assembly GCA_964542815.1. Lineage (GTDB taxonomy): Archaea > Nanobdellota > Nanobdellia > Woesearchaeales > GW2011-AR9 > JACRPH01. The sequence continues at coordinate 42 of CAZIUU010000029.1, forward strand.
AAAACGAAGCCAGAAGTGTTTATGGGAAGTGGGTGGGGGAATAGGTCATTTCGTTTTCCTCCGTTTTATGATTCTAATTTCTGGTGGCTTGGCTTTTTCCTTTCCAAAAATTGCATCGAAAAGCGACCGGCGCCTGTGATTTTGATATCTCTTTACCATTTCTGGGGAGGGTTCATGAACAATAGAATAATGAGAACGGTCAGTTAAAACTCGGCACAGTACTTCGAGAATATCGTCTTTGTCTTTCTCGCAAGAGACCTGCGCTATTGCTAAATTATAAATACTATTAGTAAAGTGGTCCAAGCTATTGAAGCTAGCGTCTCCTTCCACGGTTAGGGCAATATCATTAATCGCCGGTTCAGAGCCTTCCTTCCCTGGAAGACGATAGTCTCTCTCCTCCAAGATTCTAATACCGGAACCGGACTTATGATCATAGACAATAGTGCAGGCATAACGTAACTCAAAGGCCATTTTATATTCCTCCGTAACTTAAATTATAAGCTCAAAAACCAGCTCCATTTTATAAATCTTTTGTTTATTTATTACTCTAATGTAGGCACACAGTTATAACGTGCTTCCCGTACTAAACTCTTTCAACTCCTCTTCCACCTGCCCAGAAGTATACGCTATCAATGGCCTCAACACGGTTAAAGAAGTATCGTGTTCCTCATACTTCTCAAAATTCTGCCTACTAACTAATACTGATAATTTATTCTCCTTAACGCATCTTGAGAAATATACTCTGTTTTAGAAGTTTTTCTGGCTTTTTCTAACGCTTTCTTTGCTTGAGGAGTTAGTTCAAAATCTTCTTCTAATGATAGATTTGATTAATTCTAATTCTTGCCTTAGCCCAATCATGTCTTCATGCAAATGTTCTAATGTAATGGTTGATGCCATCAGAACTTTAAAAACAAAGATTCTTTATAAGATTTTCTGGATTATTTTGGGCACTCAACTTTAGCCCTTTCCTTCACTCCTAAAAACAAATCATAAGCTTCAGGAAATTCTGTTTTCAAGGCCTCTTCCACATAATCTTCTAAAGCGCCTTGGGCGAGATAAGGGAAAAATTCTTTCCAATTTAAATCTACAGCCATGGTAGCGAAGCCAGCATATCCCGCTTTATCCTCAAAGAAAGGGCCTTCCGGATCTTGTGGCGGGACGTGCTTTTTGAGCTGTTTGTGTGCATTGTATATCTTTTCTTGCTCTTTTAAAGTTAAGGTGCGAACTTCGCGATGCACTCTTTCGTGAAATAAATTCCTACGGAAAGATCCGGCTTTACTTTCCGATTGCTTGAAGAAGATATTCCCTGGCATGCTTAAGATGGTGTAAAATACTTGAGATTCTTTTTTGGAATAGCCTTTTTCTCCCAATTTTAAGAGAAATTCGTTTTCCTGGCCTTGAAGATAATTATGATCTATCGTGCCGGCTATTGGTCCTCCGCCCCAAAAAGTGATTGGGTGTGGGTCAATTATCCGAGCATAAACATCCAACACCACATCGGGGATTAGATATTCTCCTTCTTTTAAGCAAGAAACTGCTTGCGGAGCATTGGCTAATTCCATTTTGCGGTATTGGAGCAAATCCTCTTCGTTAGCACGAGGGATAACGCTTCCGCAGCCTAATAGTAATGCAGTTAGTCCTAAAGTTGCGAGCTTATTCATGAGGAATTGCCTAAACAATTTTCATTTTTAACATAATTCATTACTGGAACCGGAGTTAATTCTCTTTGATTGAATTCCGGAACTAAAGAACTTAATTTTTCCATGATTGCAGAAAAATCTATCTTTGGCCGAGGATGACGGATAGTTTCAAATCCGGCCAAGTAAAGAGTATGATCAGCTTCTCTCGCATAAGGTATGGGCATTCCATTTCTTAAAACAGAAAAATAGAGTGTGTCTCCACTTTGAACCTCTTTCAAGCAATCAGCAACAAGTTCTCCCGAGGTTAGATTAAATGCACTTGGGCTGACATACGCATCGATGGAAGCACTTCCATCTTTCAAACTTATTTTATCGTAACCAACACTATCTGATTCTTTAGGGAAGTAATAAAGTTTAGGAAACATTACTAATTTTCCCACTTTAATCTGGTCTCGAGAAGTTAAAAACTCCTGAAGGTTTCTGCAGGCAAAATGGGCCGGCAAGTCGGTTAATCCATACTTTATCTTAAATCTTTCCCAGCCCCTTGCTTCTCTTAGCATTTCTTGTTGGATGTCTATCATTTTCGCAATTATTTGTTCATTCATCCTCTTACAACACTTTCATCTCCAGCTTTTCCTGCATTTCAGATGGAATCTCTTTATCACAAAACTTCAGGATAAAATAATTGTTTTTGTTTACGGTTCCCCGACAGGTAAAAGTAGCATCTGGAACAGCTTTTCTGGCATAAACGTTTTCTAAAGAACTACCGGAATAATGTTCTGCTACCACTTTAACATCCCACGGAGTTAACGGAGATGCAGAATATTTTGCGGTGAGATGTTCTTGTGGTCCAAGATTATGATAAAAACTGCAAATTTGTGTGGGTTTTGCGGATTCCATGTCTGTAGGAGAAGTTTTTTCGGCTTTCACCGGCGCATCTTCTTTAACTGCATACGTTGGAGCGCATCCGCCTAACAAAGCGGCTAATCCAAAAGTAATAAGAGTTGGTTTCATTTCTATTTGCCTTAGTCTAATTTTTTATTATCTTTGGGCACCAAGTTTGGAGGTGGGATAAGTCGAGTAAGCAGCGGATTATTGTACTTAACCGTCGGGTCTTCAAAATTCATCTTAATTGCGGGTTTATCATATGGATCATCAATTACTTCCACAGTATAATGTCTATTTCCATTAAAAGCCGCATAAACATCATCTAAGGTTGGCTCTGGGTTTCTCTGCTTAACGCCGGCGATAACTTTTTGTACCTCCACCAGAAAAGCATCCAAGCTGCCAAAAGTATTATCTCCCATTACTCTCATGCGCTGATGGTTTGGAAATATTTCTTTAAGAGTGGTCTGCTCATCTAAAGGCAGCACCATATATTTTCCCGGTATCTCTATAACCCCGCAAACGTAACCTCCAACATGACTTCCGGCATAAATTACAGGTGATTTTATTTTTTTCATTTTGTCATTTACCTCCATTTTACTGTTAATACACTCTAAAAACACCCCCACTTTATAAATCTTTTGTTATTTTATCACTCCATAGTAAGAAGGAACTATAACGTGCTTCCTGCGTCAAACTCTCTCAACTCCTCTTCCACCTGCCCAGAATTATACGCTATCAACGGCCTCAGCACAGTTAAAGAAGTGTCGTATTTTTCATATTTCTCAAAATTCTGCCCGCTAACTAATATCAATAATTTATTCTCCCTAACAAATCGTTCCAATTCGATAAAATTTTTAACTATTTTCAATGTAATTTTAATCGGACTAAACTTCTGCAATAAAGAAACATCTCTCTCTTTAAGTCCTATTGGCACCACATAACACCCTCTTTTCATCATTAGTAGCCCAGCTAAAACTGAAGCCTCATTCTCCATTAAAAGCCCAACTCTTCCTTCCACTCCGGTCGGCAATCCGCCGAAACAATAAACAATCTCGGTAAAGAGATACGCGCCATCTTGATTTATTTCTACTCCCAATAGATGTTGCGGATTAACCCCATCAAAAGTTAAGGAAGTATGAGCTTCAATGTACTTTCCCAATGCAATATTTATCTCCGGAGAAGTTAATGGAAATCGCTTATCTGAACGCTTCGGCTCAATTTTAAATGTGCCCTCTTTTCCTTGCAGCAATTGTACTGCTTTCTGCTGAATCTTTTCCATCTCTGATTCAACTTTAATTGCCGGAGAATAAGATACTAAGCCAAATACCTGCCGTAATTTGTGATGCCCAGAAAAGTAATCTATTATCAACCGCCCACGAACTTTCTTAACTTTAGGAACTCCCGCAATTTGACGCAGATTTTCAATTAATTTGTTCTCAAAGAATGATTGGTTGTGCCCTTTGAGAAAAATCTCTCCGTAACGTAATAATATATATTCTCGGCTCATGGTTCAAAGAGAAATCACTCGCTTTAAATAGTTTGCTACAGGAAAAACAATTAAATTAAAGACGGTAAAAATGAATTATATCACCAAATAGGTTACTACTCTTGAAAAGTATGTAAACTATATGCTTTATTTAAAAACATGCATTTATAAAGAAAAGCTTTAAAAAGCCCCTCGTGATTTATAAACTAAAGAATCAACATTCAAAAACAATGGGGTGCTAAATCATGGCAAAAAAACAAGTAGCTAAAAAAGAAATTAAAATCGTTAACATCGTCGTTTCTACCGGCTTAGAAAAAGATATTCCTTTAGAAAAGATGGCGGCGACTCTGCCTAATACTGAGTATAATCCAGAACAGTTTCCAGGATTAGTATTAAGAATTAAAGAGCCTAAGACATCTGCATTAATCTTCTCCAGCGGAAAAGTAGTATGCACTGGAGCTAGAACTATGGAAGATGTGGATAGGAGTATCCAGAGCATCATCCGCAGCTTGAAAAAGATGAATATTTTTGTTACCATAAAACCAGAAATTACCGTTCAGAACATCGTTGCTTCGGGAAGTATCGGAATGGACTTAAACTTAAACGTTCTCGGAGTTAAATTGCCTAATACGGAATACGAACCAGAACAATTTCCGGGATTAGTGCACAAATTAAGAGGAACTAACGCTACATTCTTATTATTCAGCAACGGAAAGATAGTATGCACCGGAACCAAAACTGAAAAAGAAGTCGATGATGCTACCGATAAGTTGATTGAGAACTTGAAGAAGATGTTAGAGAAGTAGAGTTTAATTTATTCTAATTTCATTTAGAAAATCATTAGGAGTAACTATCTTAATTCTGCTATACTCTTTGAATTGTAGAAGATGAGAATCTCCAGTTACGATATATTCTGCATTGCCGGCAAGTGCTGTCTCTAAAATTACGTTATCGTCAGGATCTTCTTTTACCGCTTTAACTATATCGTGTGTTTCTACGATAGTTGCAATTTCTAAGATTAAATTAAGAAATCGTTCTTTTTGCTCTGGAGTAAAGTCAAACTTGGGATAGTCCATCACCTTTTGTAATTCTACAAGTTGCTTAGGAGAGGTGACGAGCCCAAGTTCACCACTTACACACTTAGCAAATATATCGTGAGGCTTTCCTTTCCATCCTAAAGCAGAGATTAAGCCGTTAGTGTCTAAAGTTAATTTTGTCTGGCCCATTTGACCGCATCGTCCACATCTTTTTCGCCGACGTTTAACTTTTTAAATTGCTGTTCAATCTCTTTGGAGAGTTTTTGAAATTCTACTTTTACATCAGGGATTTTTACTCTTTTAAATAACACTCCATTTTTCATGGGAAAAGGCATAAATCTGTCCCCCGCTTCAAATCCTTCTTCATCACGTATTCCTTGCGGAACAACTAATTGCCCTTTTGGGCTCATTTTAACAATTTCAGTATCCATTTGGCATCACGTTTAACTGTTAAACGGTTAAACTATTTAAATGTTTCTGAGAGAAAGACAAAGACATACTCGCAAGAGCAAAAATCTACGCCGTTTTAATGCGTTATAATTATTTCTTGTGGGAAATCGTTCGCTCTTTTGAAATAATTCATAAGCAGCTACCAAAAGAATACCTGAACAAAAATACAGCGCAACGACATATTAACGAAGCAAAACACCAATTTAAACAGTTGAAAGAGCTGGTAGAACTGCCCGGATTGGACTTAAAAAACTTCTTTAATAACGTTAAAAATCATATTTAACCCCATATTATCTTTCACCACCCAAAACTTTATTAAGTTTCTCGTTTAACAGAAAACCGGCGGTGGGGTTATATGGAAGCAGAAGAACAAATAAAAGTCCTTAGAGAATTTATTGAACAGAATTATTATCCCCAGTTATTAGAAGGAGTCAGAAAAGGACAGATGTACTTGGGATTAGATTTCTCTGAATTAGTAAAATTTAACACTGAAATATCAGAAGAGCTGCTGGAAAATCCGGAAGAAGTGCTAAAAGCGGGAGAAATGGCGGTAAAAGAGTTCGACTTGCCACAAAAAGTGCAAAAGTTTACTATCCGCCTAACCAATATGCCAGACTCACAGAAAATAAATGTGAGCGACATCCGCAGCAAGCATCTTAATAAGTTCTTATGGACTGAAGGGGTAGTGCGGCAAAAATCGGATGTGCGCCCGCATGTAGCGGCCGCTAAATTTGAATGTCCTTCTTGCGGAAATGTAATTACTATCATCCAATTAGATAAGAAATACAAAGAGCCCAGTAAGTGCAGCTGCGGCCGAAAAGGCAAGTTTAAAGAAATTTCTCGAGAATTGGTAGATGGGCAGGGAATTGTATTAGAAGAAAACGCGGATGAATTAGACGGTGTCCAGCCCAAAAGAATTAATGTATTCTTGAAAGACGATTTAGTTGCCCCCATTTCCGAACGTCGAACCGGACCTGGATCAAGAGTTAGAATCTGCGGCTGGGTTACAGAAGTTCCTATCATCCTAAAAACCGGGGGACAATCAACTAAATATGATTTAATTATCGAAGCCAATAATATAGTGCCTTTGCAAGAAGATTCTATTGAAACTAATATCTCAGAACAGGAAGAAGAAGAAATCAAGAAATTGGCTCGAAATCCAAATGTGCTTAACCTCTTAGCTAATAGTATCGCCCCTTCGATTTATGGCCACGATAAAATAAAAGAAGCTTTGGCATTACAATTAGCTGGCGGATGTCGAAAAGTACGTTCAGATGGAGTATCTACGAGAGGAGATATTCATATGTTATTAGTAGGAGATCCCGGAAGCGGTAAATCGCAGATACTAAAAAGAATAACTAAGATAGCGCCTAAAGCAAGGTTCACTAGTGGTAAGGGTGCAACTGCAGCTGGGCTTACTGCTAGCGTCGTGAAAGATGAATTCTTAGGCGGTTGGAGTTTAGAAGCAGGAACATTGGTTTTAGCTAATCGCGGCTTTGCCATTATTGATGAGATGGACAAGATGAATAAAGAAGATAGATCTGCATTACATGAAGCGTTAGAACAGCAGCAAGTAAGTATTTCCAAAGCCAATATTCAAGCTACATTAAGATGTGAGACTACCGTTTTAGCTGCTGCTAATCCAAAGTTGGGCCGATTTGACCCAGAAGACTTAATCGCACGGCAAATTGATCTTCCTCCCACGTTGATTAATCGTTTTGACTTAATTTTTGCCATTAAAGATTTGCCCAACCGGGAAAAAGATGAGCAAACGGCCACGTTTATTCTAAACTTGCACAAAGATTCTGAGATCAAAGCTGAAGTTTCCACTATCTTGCTTAAAAAATATTTTGCATATATACGCCAAAAGATTAATCCAAAAATTACTGATGCAGCAATTGATGAATTAAAAGATTATTATATTAATATGCGAAATACTGGAACTATCGAAGAAAGCGGGATCAGAACTATTCCTATAACCGCAAGGCAACTGGAAGCATTAGTCAGATTATCGGAAGCTGCAGCCAAAATAAGGTTAGCTAAAACAGTAACTAAAAAAGATGCCCAAAAAGCTATTGAGATGATAGATTATTGTTTAAACGAGATTGCGAGAGACAAAGAAACCGGAACAATTGACATCGACAGATTAGGAAGCAGGATGACTGCCAGCCAGAGAGGCAGCATCAGTATAATCAAAGAGATAATGACGGTGCTGGAAGAACAGACCAAGAACAAGATAATCCCGGTAGAAGACATTATCAATGCTGCTAAAGAAAAAAATATCAGTGAAGATCAGGTAAACGAAATCTTAGAAAAATTAAGGCGTTCGGGAGACATCTTCGAACCCAGAAAGAACTTTGTGCAGAAGCTGTAATTAAGATAAAAATGTTGAATAATGGGATTATGATGGATTAAAATGGAACAAACCAACGTATTCGTCCGCTTTGTAGCGGTTAAATGCACTATTAGGAAGATTAACACTTATGCTTTCGTACAGGAAGACGAACAAAATTCAAATTATTTGCAGACCACAGATGGGCAAAAAATATTCCGGTTGAACGTGATCGGGATAATCATAAACAAAGAAAAACAGGGAAGTATAACCAATTTATTATTGGACGATGGCACAGGAAAGATTATTCTCAGAAGCTTTGAAGAAAATAAAAGCGTGCGTGAATTAGTAGCAGGAGATATAGTGATAGTAATTGGAAGGGTTCGGATATATAACCAAGAAAAGTATCTTTCGGCAGAAATAATAAAAAAGATAGATTCTATGTGGATGAAAATAAGGCGTTTAGAATTGAAAGAAGAATTTGATCAGATTGAATTAAGCTCACCGGAAACCGAAAAAATACATCCGAATATTCCAATTGAAATCAAACCTGCTGTGGCCGTATCTTCAACGATAGATGAGGGAATTGAAGAAGAGATAATAGAAGAAGAGGTTCAGGAAATACAAATTAATCCTTTGCTTCCGGTCCAAAAAATATTACTTCTCATCAAAGAATTAGATGTCGGGGGAGGAGCTCCAATCGAAGAGATAATTTCTAAATCGCCGTTAAGCGGAACGGAAAAGCTGTTGGAGCAAATGCTGCAAAAAGGAGATATATTTCAAAACTTGCCGGGAAAGGTTAAAGTGTTGTAAAAAAATAGGGATTATTGTATTGGTTTAGCACATTCAAAATTATTTTATCAAAGTTGGTGTAACATATACTTCTACTAATCCTGCTACCACCAGAATTCCCAAGCTCAGTAAAATTAAGTCTAAAGCATCTACTAACACTTTATCTTCTTTGAGATTATGCTTTATTAAAGCAATGGAAATAATCCCCCCTGCTAAACCAGCTACAAAATAAGAAGCCATTTCCAATATCCCATGAGTCATGTACCGAAAGAAACTTAACGAAGCGGCACCTAAATAAGTGCTAATAGAAGACATTCCGATTACTGAAGCCGCTTTTCCTAGTTCCACTTTAAAGAAATTTCCCATTGCTGTAGCTACTACTGAAGCATTCCAAGTCAAAATAAACAAAGCCCCGGTTCCATACACAAACGAGAATACGATACAGAAAAACAATACTTTAAGATTATTCGAAAAAATGCGGGTAAAAAGATCAAAACTGGCTATTTTCCCTTGAACATTATTATTCACATTTAAAATAGCTTGCTGCTGAATTCCAAAAGTAACATCTACAACCTCTTTGGGAAGCATAACATAAGAAAGTGATAATGCAGTCATAATGCCTAAAAACAAGAAAATTAAGAAAATTAACACTTTACCATGTTCTTTTAACAATGCAATTTCAGTGTCTAACTTTAAATCCAGCTCTTCTTCATTAGTGATGGTGGCATAAAGCAATGGAACTGTAGCTAAAACAATCAAGAATACTGTAAGTAAGCCGGCAGCCTCTTTAAATACGAAATAAGATAACATTAATCCAACAATGGAATATATAAAACCTGCCAGAAACATCTCCCACGGCTTTTTTTTAACCGCAAACGGATTAAATAATGATTCCAATACCATTATTAAAGTAAATCTCAAAGATTATTTAAACGTTTCTGTGAGAAAACACAGTCCGTTTTGTAAGAAGTAAGAGAAATAAGCTCAAGCCTCCCTCACCCCTCCATTTCCGATGGAAATGAAGAATCAAAAAAATGAGATTCATGTTTGAATTGAAATTGAATAGAATTGGATGTGATTATAGTCAAACTTGTGGTATTATTTAATCATAATTAAGTTCAATCAATTGATAACATGCTCAACGGGCGTTAAATGTAATTACATTGCAGATGGAATGTTTTTAATCATAAGAAATATTATCAATTATAATCAAAGTAGAATATAATTTAATATAAATATGATGAACTGTTCTTAAACAATTTCAACTAAAAAAAGATGGACTTTAAGTTTCCACGTTAAACGTACTCTTTATTTTCTATATTGAAGAAAATATATAATAATATAATATAATCAAGTTATTAATATTAATTAATAAAGATAGATAAAATTATAAATAAAAATATAAACAAGATAAAGATAAAACTAAACGATTTAAATCATCAAATAGATTGCATTTAACGTTAAACATAACCTGCAAACACATCAGATTAATTATACTATCAGAGATTTAAACCCAACTTTCGTTACCACTTTTTGATTTAACCATAAGTATTTATATTAGCTCCACTCGCATTGTAAGTGAAATATACGTATAAAAAGCTATACTAATCGATTTATAGCTTCAAACTTGGAAGTGTTTATAAGAGAAGTGCGCTTCAAGCTTAAAATAAAGCGACTGATTGAATTCAATTAATTATAAACAAAGGTTTATTTTTTTATTAAGCCTTTTTCCATATGCAATCAAAGGGTGTGGGAGATATGTATCCATAATATAATCATAAATTTAATCGTTAAAGGGGGGAAACAGATGGGAATTACTGACTTTTTTGAGAATTTTCTAAAACAAGATTCTTTATTTCAAGATAAATCTGTATTATTATCTTCATACATTCCCGAAGAAGTCCTATATCGAGAAAGCCAAATTCAAGAGGTAGCTAACATCTTAGCTCCAGCTTTACGCATGGACAAGCCATCT